>CAKPFO010000001.1 GCA_934153805.1 uncultured Clostridia bacterium
GAATCGAACCGGCACGGTTTATTCAACCGCAGGATTTTAAGTCCTGTGCGTCTGCCAGTTCCGCCACATCTGCATTTTTACTGGCATTTGTCTTACGACAAGTGTAATTATAATACTAACTATTAATATTTGTCAATACATATTTTAAAATTTTATTTAACTTTTTTAATTTTTTTATATTATGCAACCGAATTTTTTAAAAAATCTGTAAATTTTTACCAAAAAATGTAGAAATTTATGTAAATTTGTGCTTTTCTATTGATTAATCTTAATTTTGCTGTTATAATTATTCAAAAAATATACGCTATAAAGGATAATATTATGAAATTTTCTAAGGACGATTTATATAACGAATTATTAAATTACATATATGCACACAATTTTAAAGACCTTAAAGTGTTTTCAAAGCAATACTTATACTCTATTGCTGTACCAGCATATCATAATAATGCTGAATTAGAACAATATTCTATTATTTCAATAGATTTTAATAATATGGCAAAAATTAACGAAAAAGGTTTTAAAAAAGGTGACAAAATATTGCATGATTCTATAAAATTCATGCAATCTTCTATGCCGTCGAATAGTTCTTGTGTTCGTATTGGTGGAGATGAATTTTTCTTTATTCTTCCTAATACTACTAAAGAGAACGCTTTGCAATATGAGGAAAAACTTCATTTAGCTTTAGAGACTAATTCGAGAAAGTTGAATGGCGCTACCGTCACATCTTATTGTGTCAATTCTAATGAAGCTAAGTCTTTATCTGATATGATTGAATTTGCTGATTCTGCTATTAATGTTTTAAAGCAAAATGCTAAATCTACTAATTCAATTAATGATTGGGACATTCTTCAAGAAAAAATTAGAGAAAACTTTCAAACTTTCTTTAATAACTTGCGTTTTCATAATTTTCCTATGAAGACTGAACATTTAAATAATATTTTAACCAAAGTAATAACATCATATACTCCTTCATATACTCCTTCTGTAAATGATACTCCAAGTGCTCAACCTTCTTCTTTTGCAGAGGAGACATATGACATGCATAGAATAAAGGATTTGAAAAAATTAAACTCTTTATTAGTTGCTCAAAGCAAAACTCCGGCATCCCATAAACAAATAAGTATGATGGATACTAGCTTATATGTTAGCCTTTTGAACAATTTAGTTAGAGACCCTGTTACTATGCAATTTAACAAGAGTTACCTTATAAATCAATTATTAGAAGATCAACACAAGACATATAATGCTATGCGTATTTCTTCAACTTTTGTAAAAGCTTCTAATACAATTAATAGTACTCATAGTTCTACTGATGTTCAAATTAGAAATTTAGGTGACCAAGTTTATTCTTATTTGAATAATAGATTTGGTTTAAATACAGATACTTTTTCTGAATTACCTAACAACTATCTAATAGCTTTGGACGGTGGAGATATGCTTTTTCTTTTAGACCATAACACAAAAATTAATGGTACTGCAATTCAAGATATTAATAGCTTTTTTGATGAACAAGATATTACTCATTTTTCTCATTCTAACTTGTTAAAACTTGTTTCATCTAATAAATTTGAAAAAATAAATAAAAAAAATGTTGAAAATGTTTTAAATAACCAATCTGAACTATGTAATAAGAATAAAATTCCCATTATAGAGAATTTACTAAATGATAATATTGTTACAGATTTATTGTCTGTAACATTAAGAGACACAACAGAATTTTATAATAAAGTTATTCCAAACAGTAATGACATAGCCTCTCAAACTCGATTCTTTAATCTAGTTTTGAAAACTATACTGGACTTGTATTCTTCATTAGATGTTCAACATGATAATATTCCTGACAAAAAGGTTCCTATTTTTAGAAAAATCCAAGACAAATTGTCTTCTATGTTTAATTCTAAAAATAAAGAAACACTTGCTTTGCCAGAACCTACTATCGTTACTAATACTAGCATAAATTCTCATCAAGATTTTGTTAAAACTGTTCCAAAAGCTAATATTGACCATAAAAAGGCCAATGCTATAGTTAATATAAATGATATAAAAAATACAGTTAAGAATATAGAAGAAGAAAAATAATTTATTGTTTAGTCTTCTTCTATATTTATGTTATAAACTCTTTCATAATCTTTTGTGTCTGTATATGCTTTATATACTTCTGATTTATTTTTCTTTAAAAAATTTATGATTGTATATACATCTATCCATATTTGATTTACTCCTTCTTTTTGTGATTCGTCAAAAATAAGTTGCATTCCAAAATGTAAGTGTGGAATATTTATATTGTTAACATTTTCTTTTGCGCTATATCCTGTCATTCCTAAATAACCTATCACATCTCCAGCTTTTACAATTTTCCCTTCCTTTATATCTTTTGCGTATGGATGGTCTTTTCTTAGATGAGCATAGTAATAATATCTTTTTTTGTCAAAACTTCTTATCCCAACTCTCCATCCTCCATATTGATTCCATCCGGCACGCTTCTACTATTCCACTTTCTACTGCTATTATTGGTGTTCCTATAGCCCCCATTAGGTCATTACCTAAGTGTACTCTTTTGTATCCATATGACCTACTATTTCCAAAATCATCATAATGACTAAATCCATAATTTTTTGCTATTGGTAAAAATGCTTTTATTCCATACTTTTTTTCAAAATTTTTTGTTCCATCTGCTGCTTTTGTTTCTATTTCATATTCTCCTATAAATTCTTCTAATATTGCACTATATGCCTCAAAATAGTATGAATATAATTTCATTTCTTTTGTTATTTCTTCCATTATTTCACCGTTTTGCAGTCTATTTACAACTTTATCTAAGTCTTCTTGTTTAAATGATTTAAAATTTCCTCCATATTTTGATGCTAAATATGATAATAATTCTATCCAATTTAATTTTACTGCACCTTCTGTATTATGAGACTTTATATCTAGTTTTGATGTTTTCTCCATTACGTCCAAAGTAACAGTATAGTCCACCCATTTTATGTACTTTTTTTCTTTTTGTTTTTCATCTTCTTGTGCTCCTACAATAAATGGCCTTGCTATTGCAATTCCAACTGTTATTAGTATAATTAATATCATTATTTCTATATGTATCTTTCTTATTTTTATGGATTTAATTATCACTGTTTCCACCTCATTTTATATCTATGCTAATTTTTTTAACATAGACTATAAATATGCAAAAGAAAAAGGTAAGAATTTTCATCTTACCTTTAAATATGAATTCATATGTTTTATATAAATTTCAAATTATTTTTTGTTTACTAAATCTTTTAAAGCTTTTCCTGCTTTGAATACTGGAGCTTTAGAAGCTGGTATTTTAATTTCTTCTTTAGTTTGTGGGTTTCTTCCTTTTCTAGCTGCTCTTTTTCTTACTTCGAAAGAACCAAATCCAACTAGTTGAACTTTGTCTCCTTTTACTAAAGTTTCTGTAACAGTCTCAACGAATGCGTTTAAAGCTGCTTCTGCATCTTTTTTTGTTGCTCCTGTTTTAGCTGCGATAGCTGCGATTAATTCAGATTTGTTCATTTAACTTTACCTCCTATAAGATTTCGTATGTAGATTTTATTATCTACTACTAACATTATTCGTCAATGTTTTCTAAAATCCTTCTTTTTTTGTTATTTTTTCTTTGAAACCTTTATGGCTCTAAGTTTTCATTTTTTATAATTCTTTAAAAGCTTTATTTTACTGGCTTTTCGGCTTTTGAATTTTTACATTTTTTGTTTATTGGCTTACATTTTATACTATTTTTTTAAACTTGTATAAAATACGCTTAATATATTCTAATTTTTTCTAGTATATTGATTATTTTATTTCCATATGGCACCATTAAAAGTTCTTCTTTTGTAAATATTTTTAGAACAACAATTGTTAGCATGTATATAATAATTGCTATTATAATTGATATTATTGTAGCCATTTTTCCTTCATTTATACCTATAAGTAATAAATATACACTATATGAACATATTGACATTATTATTGTTGCTAAAATTGGTTTTACTATAAATTTAGAAAATGTTAAATCTAATTTCATATTTTTTCTTAGTGCATAGTAGCATATAAAAAAGGCAATTGCGTGACATACTGCTGTTGCAAAGGCTGCTCCTGCTGCTCCTATCTGTGGTATAGAAACTAAAATTAAGTTTAATATAAATTTAACTGCCACTCCTATTGATAGTGCTATTGCTGGTAAGAATATTTTTCCTAGTCCTTGTAGTGCTCCATTTACTGTTTGCCCTAGTACTGTAAATATAATTGATAATGCACTTACTTGAAATATTAATGTTCCTTCACTCGCATTTGGAAATAGTAGTTGTAAAATTGGCTCTGCAAATATCATCATTCCTACCATACATGGCATACCTATTAACATTGTTACTAATAAAGAAAATGATACTCTTTTATTGGCTGTTTTTTCATCTCCTCTTGCCATGGAAGCTGAAATTGCTGGCACTAGTGCTGTTGCAAATGCTATATTAAATGATAACGGCAAAGCTACTAATGTATCTACTTTTCCACTTAAAATTCCATACTGTTTTAAAGCCTCTGTTTCTGTTAAAAAGGTCTGTAATCCTCTTTTTACGGTCATAGAATCTACATTTCTATTTATAGATGTAAGTATAGAACTTAATGACATTGGAATTGATACTTTAAGTATATTTCTTACAGTTCCAATTATACTTTTAGTTGGAAAAGCTCTTGATTCTACTATCTCTCTTGCTAAATCTTTTCTTCTAATTCTATAATACATATATAGATACATAAAGCTTCCTATAGTTGCAAGAGTAGTAGCTAAGTTTGCTCCTGCTGCCATTAGCTTAGTATTTATCCCAGAGCATATAGCTACAATCTCTACTACTAGAATTGTAAGTACTGTTTTAAATAATTGTTCTAATGTCTGTGAATTCGCTGTTGCTTTCATATCTTCTCTTCCATTAAAATATCCCCTAAATACACTTATAACCGCCACAAAAAATATTGCTGGTGATAACGCCACTAACGTAAGTTCTGCATCAGGAATGGAAAGCCATACATCTGCTATATATCTTGCTCCTAAAAATAATATTAAAGTTCCTATAAATCCTATAACTGAAAATGTCGCAAAAGAAATTTTAAATATTCTATGAGCCCCTTTATAGTCTCCTCTTGCCATATTTTCTGATACTAGCTTTGCTACTGCATTTGGCACTCCTGTAGACGAAATAGTTAATAGCAGTGCATATATTGAAAATCCAGCACTATAAATTGCATTTCCTTCGTCACCAAATCCCGGTCTATTTGTAAGATACCATTTATAAATTAACCCCAAAAATTTTATTACAACTTGTGCAACCATAAGGGCTATTACGCCTTTCATAAAACCTTTTTGTTTTTCCTTTTTCTCTTTAATTCTTATCTTTATCATATTACTCTCCTCAAGAAATATATTCTTAATATAATCTTATTCATACACCTATATAAAAAATGTATCGTTTAACTAACTATTTTTCTACAAATTTATGCAAAAACCTTGATTTTTTGCCTATTTTATAGGATAATATAGGTGAATATTTTTTAATTTTGAAAGTGGTGAAATTTTTGAAACTTATAGATAAATTTTTGAAATTTTTAAAAACTGATAGAAATACATTTTTTACATATATATTAACTCTTTTTTCTATTTACTTTTTTGTAGATAGACTTGTAGAATTAGTGCTTTTAATTCTTAATGGGGTTTGTATTGATTACTGGGGACCTTTCATGTATACGTTTGCATTAGCATGCCCTATATTTGCATTTCTATTTTCAGGAAGTTCTAAATTTGCAAAGTCAAATAAAGCTAAAGAGACATTATTTCATTTGTATGTAACATGCTTATATGTAATAAGTATTTCCATGGTAGCACAATGGTTAAATATGTTTTTCTGGATGAAAATTGTTTCATTACCTGGTTATCCAGTTTTAGCATTAGAATTTCCAGAATTATTTAGACCAGCGCTATCATCTCTTGCAGTTTACTTACCTCTTACTACTGCACCTATGCTATTTAAATTCCTATACATGGGTGTTAATGATACTAAAATGTGGCAAGAGTCAATTTGGGATTATGGTGGAATTAAATTAGCTAAGAAAAATACTGAAGGAACAGGCGCATATGCTTGTGAGATGTATGTTTGTATGGATAAAGAAGCTGGTAGAAGATGTGTAATTCCTGAAGGCAGTAGATTTAATCAATTTTTAGTTGTTGGACCTTCTGGCTCTGGTAAAACCTCTCTAGTTTTTGAACCTTGTATTGCTAGAGATTTTGAAAAAAAATATTTCTTTACACAAACTGCTAAAGAAATGGGGATAACTGCTTTAAGAACTGGAATTGCAACATTAAATCATCCATATTCTAATGATTATTTAAATGAACACTTTACTTTAAACATGTTAACTCCTGTTCAAGGTAAACAAGGTTTATACGACACTTACATGAGAAAAATGATTCTTGGAAAATCTGGCGATACTTATATTTATAGAAATTTAGGCTTAACCTCTATTTCTCCAGATTACGAATCTATTGGACATATGATATCAGTTGCTGAGAACTATAATATCCCTTACAATATTATAGATCCTAATAACGAAAACTCTATAGGATTAAATCCTTTTGTATATGAGAGTCCTTTAAAAGCTGCTAGTGTATTTACTCAAGTACTAAAAGCTGCTTACCAAGGTACTGTAGAAAATGTAGATAAAGCAAGTATAGAAAACTTTGCAGTTCAAGCTATCGAAAATGTATGTATATTATTAAAAACAACTTATCCTATAGTATATAAAGACAAAGATTATCTGCCTACACTTGAAGATATGATTAAAATATTTAACAATTTTGATTTAGTAGAAAATTTATGCAATACTTTAGAATCTGTTCCAGAGGTTGCTGAACAATATAGCAATCAATTAGCTTACTTTAAAAAGAATTTCTTTAAAAACTCTCCTGGAAGAGAAAATACAGAGAAAGTTGTTTTATATGCTTCTTCTGTTTTTGAAAAATTAATAAGAAATGCTGGACTTAAAAAGATTATTTGTAATCGTCATAATAATATAAACTATGATAAAGTTTTATCAGATGGTGAAGTTACATTTGTTTGTACAAGAAGAGGAGATTTAGGACCTTCTGTACATAAATCATTTGGTATATTCTTTATGATATTAATGCAAAATGCAGTGCTTACTAGACCGGGAAATGAGTCAAATAGAGTACCTCATTTCTTATATATAGATGAATTTCCAGAATTCATCTCAAAAGTTACAGAGCCTATATTTACTTTATATAGAAAATATAGAGTAGGAACAACAATATCTACTCAAACACTTGCACAATTAGGTGCTGTTAGTGAAAAATACAAACAAACAATTACTTCAAATTGTATGAATAAAATTGTATTTGGTGGTGGAGATATTTCTGAGAACGAATGGTGGACTAAAGAATTTGGTAACGTTAGATACTGGAAATTTGGAAATAGCTATGATACTGACAAAGGTAAATACGATTCAAAATATACAGGTATAGAATGGGCTTGGAAGTCTAAATTTGCTCCAGATAAAGTTAGATCTTTACCATTTAAAGCTTGCTTATTTAAGTGGAGAGGTATTAATGGAGCTATGGACCTTTGTGATGGTAAGATTGATTTTATGGAAGCAAAACACAAAGAAAAACATGCTAACAAAATATATGATTTTGAAAAATACACAAACGGTATTGTAGAAGATCCAGAACCAAAAAAGAAAAAATCAAAGAGTTGGAAAACAGAAACAACATTTGACCAAGATACTAATGGAGATGTAGATCCAATCAAGTTAAATGATTCTGATTCTAAGTTTTTATATGATAACGAAGATGCAATAATATTTGATTTAAAAAAAGGAAATCCTAACGGATAAGAAATAAGAGGAAGTGTATATATGCTTCCTCTTATCTTTTATAAATTGAGTTCTACTCTATTTTATTTAAAGCTTAAAATCTTTTAAAATATATAAATTAGATTTTAAGCTTTCTTTTTTATAATCCTAATAATTTAACTTCAACATTTACAAGTTTATATTTATTTGTTTCTTCATCTTTTTTAAATTCTACTAAAGTTTTATCTAATGTTTCCTCATTTTGTCTTAAGTCTGTTGAAAAGTATAATTTTAATTGTGGTATTTCTACTTTATTTACAACTATTGTTTTAAAAGTTTCTGCCATATGTTTTTCATCTTCGCAAATAATTATTAATTGAGGCATTGAGCTAAATCCTGAATCTCCTTGGACAAAATTTTCATAAAAATCTTGATATAACTTCATTTTGTCTACTAATTTCTTTTCCCAGTCTTCTTCTCTTCTTACTACTTCAAATAAAAATTGAATTGCTTTACCATTTTTAGTTAATTTTACACTTCCACCTGTTGCTTTAAAAATCTTTCCTGCCATTTTGGCATTTATTGATGGCTTTGGAACATATGAATCAAATGCTTTTACCTTTCTTAGGTATGCAATTATTGTTTGATTTCCAGCTAGTCTTTTCTTTATCATTGGAACTGGTTTTGTATTATCTGTTGGTTGCCATTTACAGTCTACACCTCTAGAATTTAATAGATATTTTCCCATTTTTTCTAGGCAGTATATTCTATATATTCCTTTTCCTTCTTCTGAACTAAAGTAGTATCTTGTAAGAATTTTAGATTTTACTAATTGTTCTAGTTTGTTATTTAGTTTATCTTGTGAACCAACATCTATTCCCTTCCACTCTAATAATTGCATAATTTGTCTTGATGTAATAAACTCAAATTCATTTACTATCTCTAGTATTTTAAAATGTATATCGTTTATATGACCTATATTTATTTTGTGTATAATTTGGTTCATAGAAACATATCCATCTTTTCCATCAAAAGTTTTTATTTCTCCTTCTCTTATTGCAAATGGAGATATAGTTGCTTTAATTTCATTATCTTTTACCATTATTCTTCCTCCTTAAGATAATTATCTTATATAATTATTAATTTTACTTTGTGCTTTTCTGGTATAATTTTCTTTATATAGACATCTACATTTTGTCCATATTCTATACCTTCTTTATATTCTGCAAGACCTACCAAATTTGGAGTTAATTCTATAAAAATTCCGTTATTGTTTTTTTCCGTTTCTCTTGCTATTCCCGAAACTTTAACTCCTTCTTCAAATTTTTTAGCATTTTCCTCCCATGTACCAAGTAGCTCCTTATACGAAAATGTTACTCTCTTGCTCTCCCTATCTATAGATTTTACCACAACTTTTACATTTTGTCCAATTTCTACTCTTTCATAAGGTGTTTTTATTCTTGCTACAGATAAATCCTCTATATGAATTAACCCTGTAATTCCATCTTTTAATCTAACAAATACCCCATAATTTTTTATGTTAGTAACTACACCTTCTACTATTTTTCCTTCATACAAATTATTGTCTAGCATTTTTTCATCACTAGGGCTTATATTATTTACTTTTATTTTATATTCCAATTTAGTATTCCCCTTCTTCTTTTGTTTTCTTCATTATATAGATTTTTCTCTTCAATGTAAATAGTTTTGCATAATTTTTTATTACTTATAATTGATGGTTTATAAAGTGATTTGTTTAAAAGTTACACAGCTATCAATTATAGCAATTTTTATTTGACAAAATTAGACCTTTATAGTAATATATATTATGTAATTTAATTTTGTAAAGGAGATTATATATATGGGAATGCTTAAAGAATTCAAAGAATTTGCAACCAAAGGTAATGTAGTAGACATGGCTATAGGTGTTATCATTGGTGGTGCTTTTCAAAAAATTGTCACATCACTTGTAAATGACATTATTATGCCGGCAATCTCTGTATTTACTGGGAAAATGGACTTTTCTGAATTGTCTATAACCATAGGTGAAGCATCAATTATGTACGGTTCATTTATCACTTCTGTTGTTGACTTTTTAATTATTGCTTTTTCTATATTTATAGCTTTAAAAGTAATAAATAAACTTAATGACAGAACAAAAGCTGATTTTGCTAAAATAGCTAAAAAAAGTAAAAAGCATTTTGGAAAAAATATTGGAGCTAAAGAGGAAGAGAAAAAAGAAGAGCCAACTACAAAGGTTTGCCCTTATTGTTATTCTGAAATCAATATTAAAGCAACAAAATGCCCTTGCTGTACAGCTGATTTAGATGTAGCAGCAAAATAGAAAAGAAAGCTAGAAAATTTTCTAGCTTTCTTTTTTTGTTTTCTTTAAACTCCTCCTATTTATTAATTAAATATCTCATTACTATTATAATAGGTAATTGCTATGAATAGTAAAGTATTATTTTATTAAATTTCATAAATGTTTTACCCTATAAATATACTTTTAATATCTAATTTCAAAAATCATTTGACAATTACTATACAAATGTGTATAATAAAAATAGGAAATGGAGAAACCACAAACGTGGTTTACCTAGATAAAATGTTTGGCACATCTAACTCTGGTAAGTTTACAGATGTGTCTGTTTTTTTTGGTTATTTTAGTCTGCTAATAATTACTACTAATGCAATAATTAAGGCAAACGTAATGATAGTTATTCCAATTAATCCATAAAATAATATGTATACAATGCTTAGTATTTGTGTTTCTATCATACGCCTCACCTCCTTGTTGGAGGCAAACCACATCTGCTTATTCTCATTTCCTATTGTTGACAGTATAGTACATTTTTACTTATTTGTCTAGCGAACATTACAAATTTTACTAATTTTTTATATTTATTCAATCTATGTTCATTAAGATTGCATATGGATTTTGAGAAATAATATAAGTGTTACAATATATTTAATTTATATGTATTAGATATCATAATTTCATATAATCATTATGAATAAATATAAGCCTATATAAAAAACATATATAAATTGCTTCATAAAATCATCAATTTCATAATCAAATTTTGTCATAAAAAACACCTCATATTTATCAATTTCTTAATCAATAAATAAAAGGTGTTTATTTTTTTACTTTTCATGCTTATTACTGTAAAAAAGCATTTATTGGCATATACATATAAATTTTATTTTTTTAAATCTATATACTTTTTTATATCATTACGCAGTTTTTAGCTCTAGTCTTAGTTTATCAGCAATCATTGCTATAAATTCACTATTTGTTGGTTTGCCTTTACTTGCTGATACAGTATAGCCAAATATACTTTCTACAGTGTCTGTTTGCCCTCTGCCCCATGCAACTTCTATTGCATGACGTATTGCTCTTTCAACTCTTGAAGGAGTTGTTCCATATTTTTCTGCTATTTCTGGATACAATTGTTTTGTTATTTGATTTATTACATCTATATCATTTACTACCATCATTATTGCTTCTCTTAAATATTGGTAACCCTTTATATGTGCTGGTACGCCAACTTCGTGTATAACATTTGTTACCAATGCTTCTAAATTTCCTTCGTCTTTTTCTTTTTCTGGAGTAAGTTCTATGTATTTAGCTTTTATCTCTCTGCTAATGTAGTTTCCTTTTGTTTGTCCTGGTTGATAATACTTAAAGTCTCTCATTCTCTTTATTAGCAAATCAATGTCGAATGGTTTTACTACATAGTATTCTGCTCCTAAGTTAATGGCCTTTTGAGTTATTTTATCTTGTCCTACAGCTGAAAGCATAATACACATAGGAGTTTTTTCTAATTTTTGTGATTGTATTTTTTCTAGAACTCCTAGTCCATCCAAATGTGGCATAATTACATCTAATAATACTATATCTGGATTTTTTGTAGTTATCATTTCAAATGCTTCTTCTCCATCTCTTGCCATTCCTACTACCTCAATATCTTCTTCTTTATTTAGGTAGCCTAATAAAGTTTCAGCAAACTCAGCATTATCATCTGCTATTATTACCTTAATTTTGTCTTTCACTATTTCTTTCCTCCCCATTTCCAATTTTTGTAAATTAATTACTAGTGTGATTATAATATTAATATATCTATTTTGCAATAGTTTTTTGGAAATTTTTTCAAAAAATTGCAGTTTTCATTTATTTATCAACGTTTTTTCTTATATTTTTTTCTTTTAAGATATTATATTTTTCAATTTTAAAATTCAATTCATTTAAATTTGATAATAGTTCATCTTTTTCTTGTTTATTAACCTCTATTTTACATTCAATTTTTTCATTATAATTTGATTCTACTATTTTTATCTTTTTTTGATTGCAGAAATAGCTAAATTTTTCAAAATCGCTGTAATTTATTGTAAGTAGTAGTTCATAACCTCTTTCTTCTACAACCATCTCCGCCTTTTCTATTGCTTTAATAGTAGTTTCTGAATATGCCTTTACCAGTCCGCCTGTTCCTAGCAAAATTCCTCCAAAATATCTAGTTACTACTATTAGTACATTTATTAGTTCATTTTTGTTTATTATATTTAACATTGGTGCACCTGCTGTTCCACTTGGCTCTCCATCATCAGATGCTCTATTTACTATGCCATCTTTAGTCATAATGCTATACGCAAAACAGTTATGTCTTGCATCATAATATTTTTTTCTTATTTGTTTTATTATATTTTCTGCTTCTTCTTCACTATTTACATATATTAAATTTCCTATAAACTTTGACTTTTTTTCTACTATTTCTGAAGAAGTATTCTCCATTATTGTTCTTAACAACTTTTACCTCTTTTCTAGCTTTCGTAAAATTTTCCCTGCCATAAATCTCTTGCTCTAAATCTCTTCTCAAAACCATGTAAAATCCACATTTTGTGCTTATTCCAATTTGGTGCTACTAAAATATCTTTTGGACTATCCCCCGATATTCTATGTATTATTATATCAGGCCTCAAATGAGTCATTATATCTATTAATGTTTCTATATAGTCATCTATGTCTAGAGCCTTATATTCCCCATTTTTGTACATTTGTGCAAGTTTTGTATTCTCTACCACATATGTACTGTGTATTTTTACTCCTTGCACTTTATGCTTATTTATAAAATCTACTGTATCCATTACATCTTTGTGAGTTTCTCCTGGTAGCCCTACCATTATATGTGTTATAACATCTATATCATATTTATTTAAAATTTCTACTGCCTTCGTAAAATCATTTGATGTATACCTTCTATTAATTATTTCACCTATTTTGTCATTAGCAGTTTGAAGTCCTAATTCTACACATACGTAATATTTTTTTGTGTATGTTTTTAATAGTTTAGCAATTTCTTCATTTATGCAATCTGGTCTAGTTCCTATTGAAATTCCTATTATTCTATCATCTATTAAAGCTGCATCATATTTTACTTTTAAATTTTCTATAGTGTCATATGTATTTGTAAAGTTTTGAAAATATACAATAAATTTATTAGCCCTTTCAGCCCTATATGTTGTAAAATAGTACTTTATTTGTTCCGTTATCCCTTGCACATTATTTATAAGTTCTCCAGAACCTTTTTCGCTACAGTATATACAACCCCCATATCCTTTTGTACCATCTCTATTAGGGCATGTAAATCCTCCGTCAACACATATTTTTAGCGTACGTTCTCCAAATTTCTCTTTATAATATTCATTTAAGTGTCTATATCTTTCCATATCATTCATAATGCCCCTATTATAACAAAAATTTACATTTTTTTCAAGTCATGCATAATATTTTTGACTTTTTATGTTAATTGTGTTATAATTAGGGTACTATAAAATTTTAGGAGGTACATTATATGTACAGTATCATTGCTATTAAAGAGAGAATTAGACGTTATGGTTTAAACACAACATTGTTGTTTTTAACTTCTCCAAATTTATCTCCTTATGCAGTTGAAGCTTTAACCAGTTCAGGTATCCTTGTAAATGGATATCCTAATCTTTCTTTAATTAGCACACTTTAACTCCAAAAGAGCACCTAATAATTTAGGTGCTCTTTTGGAGTTATTTTTATGGCTGGGCTGGCTAGATTCGAACTAGCGCATGCCAGAGTCAAAGTCTGGTGCCTTACCGCTTGGCTACAGCCCAATATATGAAATTATGCTAAATATAAATGGGGTGGAATATGGGACTCGAACCCATGGTCTCCAGTGCCACAAACTGGCGCGTTAACCAACTACGCTAAATCCACCATAAGCATTTATTATTCTACCCCATTTTTTTTCAAAAGTCAATATTTTTTCACTTTTTTGTGATATTTTTATGACATTTTTCTTCTAATCTTCTAATTTTGGTGCTCCAACTGGACAAACTGCTGCACATGTTCCACATTCAATACATCTTTCTGGGTCTATTATATATTTTTCTTCTCCTTCGCTTATGCATTCTACTGGACAATTTGCTGCACATGCTCCACATTTTATACATTCATCTGATATTTTGTATGCCATATTATTCACCTCCTATATATCGTCTTCTTCTGAATTTGTTTTATCCATTTTTTCTAGTTTTTCTAGTTCTTGTAGTTCTTTTAAATGTTCTTTCTCTTCTGGATCTACCACTTCTGTTGTTACATTTTTTATTATTTTTACATCTTTTGCATCATATTTTTTGTAGAAATTTTCGCCATCTTGGTCTCTCATCTTTACTCTTACTTTTTCTTTTAATGTCTCTACTGCATCTACAACTCCTTCTCCATCTTCTGTTTTAACTATTGCTCCTATTTTTGGAAGCCTTTTTAGTTTTTCTTCATATGCCTCTTGTTCATATTTTAAGCAGCACATTAATCTTCCACAGTTTCCTGATATTTTTGAAGGATTTAATGACATATTCTGTTCTTTTGCCATTTTTATAGATACTGTTTCAAAATTTGATAAAAATGAACAGCAGCATAATTCTCTTCCGCAAATTCCATTTCCGCCTATTCTTTTTACCTCGTCTCTAACTCCTATTTGTCTAAGTTCTATTCTTGTTCTAAATATTGCAGCTAAGTCTTTTACTAACTCTCTAAAATCTATTCTTCCATCTGCGGTAAAATAAAATAGCACTTTGCTATTGTCAAATTTAAATTCTACATCTGTTAATGTCATCTCTAATTTATGTTCTCTTATTTTATTTTTACATATTTCAAAAGCTTCTTTTTCTTTTTGTTTGTTTTCTTCATAATGTTTTATATCTTTATTAGTAGCTTTTCTTATTACTTTTTTTAGTGGCTTTACTACTTTTTCTTCTGGTATCATTCTGTTAGCAATTACAACTTTTCCAAATTCTTCGCCTTGTGATGTTTCTACTATTACAGAATCATCATTTGCTAGTTTTAAATCCTCTGGATCAAAAAAATATATTTTTCCAGGCTTTTTAAATCTAACACCTACTATATTTTTCATTTACTTCCTCCCATACTTTAATTAACAAATAGTCTATAGTCATATCATAGTTACTATTTGATAATATTCTTTTTTTAGCTTCTTCTACATATTTTATACAATTTATTTTTCCTTGATTGTATAAAAGTACATTCATGTAGTTTAATAATTCTTGTATATCTTCTTTTGCTTTATATAATATTTCCGCATTATTTAATACTTCTACTAAGTCTTTTTTAGTTATGTTTTCTACAACCTTGTCTACTTCTAAATATTGCTCTTTGTTCTCGCATACATTTATTGCGGTTGCTATGCTTCCTAGGCACATGCTTAGAAGCTCTTTATTTATTACCATATTTTTATTTTTTCTTAAGTAGTCTTCTATTTGTTCATCTTCTATCTTCGAAAAACTTATTTTTATACATCTTGACCTTATTGTATTTAATAGCTTATTTTCGTTTGAGCATATTAATATTAATGTTGCATATTCTGGTGGCTCTTCTAATGTTTTTAATAAACAGTTTTGAGCTTCTTTTGTCATTGTATCACTATCATTTATAATATATACTTTTCTATCTGATGTAATTGGTTTTTCTGAAATTTTTTCTTGTAAATATCTTATTTGCTCTATTTTTATTTTTTTATCTTCTGAATCTATCATTATATAGTCTGGATGGTTATTACTCTCAAATTGCATACAAGATTTACAGCTACCACATGGTGAATTTTGCCCCATGCATAATATCATTTTAGCAAATTCATTAGCAAATTCTTTCTTGCCTATTCCCTCTATTCCTGTAAAAAGATAGCTATGTAAAATATTTTTTGAGCTTATTGATTTTTCTAATAAACTTTTTATTTTTTCATTTCCAATTAATTTATCAAATGCCAATTTTTACCTCTCTTTTATGTTTTATTCTACTTTTCCGAAAAGATTTAAAGGCCAAAATCTAATCCATACTATACTTTCAATTTTATCTACTGGAATACATCCAAATTCTCTACAATCCATGCTTTGTGCTCTGTTGTCTCCCATTGCGAATATATATCCTTCTGGCACTACGAAATCTACTAAATTTACATTTTTAGCTTCTGTCTTTACATTTTCACTTAAATAGTTTTCTTCTAGTTCTTCATCGTTTACATACACTTTTCCATCTTTTATTTCAACGTGTTCTCCTGGAAGTGCTATTACTCTTTTTATATAACTTGTTTTTCCTATTTCTAGTACATAATAGCTAAATTTTTCATACCATTTTGTTGGTTCATATTCGTACTGTGCTTTAACTGATTTTGCTGAAGATATGCTTGGTGCCTCAAATGTGATTATATCTCCTCTTTCAGGTGTTTTACTAAATGTCTTTGGTAATTTATTTAAAATAAGTCTTTGATCTTGCTTTAATGTAGGATACATTGATACATGTTTTACAACAGTTGGCGTTCCTACAAAGTATCTTATTAATAGTGCCAAAACTAATGCTATTACTATGCAATATACCCATTCTAATATATTTTTAACTTTATCATTTATTTGTATCATTACTTATTCTTCCTCTCATCCTTTTGTGTATTAACGTATTTATTATATATTGTTTTAACTTATTTTTCAACTTGTTTTATTATATTTTAGAAAAATCCTACTATTTAATATTACAAGTCTTTAACCAAAATATTTGATAATATATATTTTTATTACTTTGTAGGAATTCGTATAACAACTTCTGTTCCTTTTCCGCACTCACTTTTTATATCTATACTTCCATTATTTTGATCTAATATTTCTTTAGCAATAGAAAGACCTAAACCTGTTCCTCCCATTTCTCTTGTACGAGCTTTGTCAACTCTATAAAATCTTTCAAATATTCTTTTTAAATCTTCCTCTGGGATTCCTATTCCATTGTCTATTACTTTTATATATGCATCATTGTATACAAAACCTACATATATTTTTATATTACCATTTTCCGGTGTATATTTTATGCTGTTAGTAAGAATATTTAAAACAACTCTTTCTATTCCGTCTGCATCAGCTCTTACAGGTGGTACGTTAGCTGTTACAAAGCATTCTACGGTGTGGTGTTTTTTATTAATTTCTAATTGCACTTTTTCTTGACATTTCTTTACTAGTTCTCCTAGGTCAAACTCTGTTATTTCCTTTTTAACCTTATTTGTATCATATCTAGATAGCGTTAACAAATCTGTTACTAATTTTGCCATTCTTCTTGCTTCTGAAGCTATTACATTTAAGAATTTTTCTTGCATATCTTTTTCGTACTCGCTTTCTAGCAAAGTGTCTGCATATCCCATAATAGATGTAATAGGTGTTTTTAATTCATGTGATACATCTGCCACAAATTCTTTTCGCATATTATCTAGTTTTACGTGTTCTGTAATGTCTTGAATAACTACCATTATTCCTGATGGTCTTTCGTTTTCGTCTTTAAATGATGCAAAAAATATTTTTAAATATTTATCACCTACCTGTGCTCTTTGCTCTAGTGATGTCCAATCCTCTAAATATACTGTTTTTTCTAGGTTTATGTTTATATTTAATTTGTTAAATATTTTTTCAAATGTATTTTCAGTTTCAGTTAAATTAAAAAGTTCTGTTGCTGCTGGATTTATTTGTATTATATTTCCATCCATGTCAAATGCAATAATTCCATCTGTCATATGTAATAAGATTGTTTCTATTTGTTTTTTTTGTCTATTAACCTCATTTAAGTTTTCTCTTAATTCATTAGTCATTATTCCAAAAGCATATGTTAGTTCATTTACTTGTGCTTTTTTCTTACTTTCTGGCTCTTCTTCAACTTTTTCTCCTGCTGCTATTCTTGGAGCATCTTTTATTAATTTAGATATTGGATTTAATATTGTTTTAGAAACAAACATCGTTATTACTATTGTTATTGCTCCATATAATATCATTGCTATTATTGTTATATATTTTATATTGTGTATTTGTTCATAGATAATGTCTGTGTATCCTTCTACTTGTGCTAATTTATTTAAACTTAACCCATAAAATGTTCCTATAACTCCTATTAGCAATATTCCTAATATTCCAAATATTAATATAACTTTTAATTGTGTATCCTTTAACATCTTCCTTTTCCTTTCATTATAAAAGGGCATAATTCGGTATCTTGCAGATGTTTTACCGATTAAGCCCTTACATTTTATTTTCTATTATTTATAGTGTTGATGCTTGTATTATCTAGATGCTATATAATATCCAACTCCTCTTTTGGTTATTAGTATTTTAGGGTTAGATGTATCTCTTTCTATTTTTTCTCTAATTCTTCTTACAGTAACATCTACTGTTCTTATATCTCCGTAGTATTCATATCCCCATACTTTTTCTAGTAAAGTTTCTCTTGTGATTACTTGTCCAGGTTGACTTGCTAAATATTTTAATACTTCAAATTCTCTTAATGTTAAATCTATTATTTGTCCTCTAACTTTTACTTCAAATTTAGTTAAGTCTAATGTTAATTCTCCTACTTCTAGAATTTCTTTTTCTATTTCTTTTTTAGGTTCTGCATTTTCCATTGCTTTTGTTGTAACTTCTGCTTTTCTTAAATTTGCTTTTACTCTTGCCATAAGTTCCCTTACACTAAATGGTTTTGTTATATAGTCGTCTGCACCTAATTCTAATCCTAAAATTTTATCTATTTCTTCGTCTTTAGCAGAAATCATTAATATTGGTATAGTTAATGATTGTCTTATTCTTTTACAAACTGCTAGCCCATCCATCTTTGGAAGCATTATATCTAATAATACTAAGTCTGGTTTTTCATTTAAAGCAATTTCAACTGCTTTTTCTCCATCTCCAGCTTCTAATGTATTATACCCTTCTTTTTGTAAATTGTACACTAACATATCTACTATTGTTTTTTCATCATCTACAATTAGTATAGTTTTTTTATTTGTATTTTCATCCATAAGTCTCTCCGCCTTTCTTCCCTAAGACTTTTTAACTTTCCTTATTTATATCACATAATATTATTTTGTACAAGTATTTTTCTAAAAAAATAAATATTCCTTGCTTTATATGTTACAATTCACAACTTATGAAATGTTTTCTTTAAAAGTTTGATAATACATTATATTTCTACATTATAACTTCTATATCATACACCTTTCCGTCATTTTGCAATCTTATGCTTTTGCTTTCCAATTCTTGTCCATTTACAATAAACTTTTCTACACCAGTGTTCTTGCCTTTTGGATTTTTTACTTTTATATTATATATGCTTGATTCATATTTATATCTTATACTATATTCCTTCCACGTACTTGCTATACATGGTTCTATTTTTAGTGTTCTATTTTGTATTTTTAATCCTAATATATACTCTAATCCTGCTTTTAACATCCAACTGCTTGAACCTGTATACCATGTCCAGCCACCTCTTCCTGCTAAATTTCCATATCCATATATATCTGCTGCTATTACATATGGCTCTACTTTATACTTTTGTGCCGCTTCTCTAGTACGAGAGTGTTCTATTGGATTTATCATTCTAAATAGGTCTACTGCTTTATCTCCAAACCCTAACATTGCCTCTGCAATTATTGCCCATATTGCTCCATGTGTGTATTGTCCTCCATTTTCTCTTGTTCCTGGTAAATATGATTTTATATATCCCGGCTCTAATTTGCTTTTTTCGAAAGGTGGGTCTAATAATTTTATAATTCCATTTTCTCTATCTACTAGATGATTTTCTAAGCTTTCCATAGAAATATATTTTTTGTCATTATCTCCTGCATTTGATATAGTTGCCCAACTTTGTGATATACCATCTATCCTACATTCCTCATTTTGCAAAGTTCCTAACTGATTTCCATCGTCCATAAATGCTCTTTTATACCATCTTCCGTCCCAGCCATTTGTGTTTAATGATTTCTTTAACTTAGCTATTATTTCTTTGTATTTATTTATTACTATTTCTCCGCTCTCTTTGCTCTATTATTGGCAAAAATTTTGCTAATACATCATATAAGAAAAATCCTAGCCATACACTTTCACCTTTGCCTTTGTTTCCTACTCTATTCATTCCGTCATTCCAATCTCCAGAGCCTATTTTAGGTAGTCCGTTTTCACCAAAATTCAAAGATTTTTCTATTGCTTTTAAGCAATGATGATATATATCTTCTTTATATACAGATTCTGGATACAAATCATATTTTTCATCTACATTTTCTTCTAATATTTTTCCTTCTCTATATGGTGTTACCTCATCTAATATACTGTAATCACCTGTAGTATTTATATATTCTATTACCACATACACAAGCCATAGCAAGTCATCTGAAAACCTCGTTCGTATTCCCTTTGATGTCTCCTCATGCCACCAATGTTCTACATCTCCTTCTATAAATTGATGTCTGCTGTGTTTTATTATTTGTTTTTTCATAAATTCTGGTGAATAATATTTTAACCCTAATGTATCTTGCAATTGGTCTCTAAATCCAAATGCTCCTCCTGATTGATAAAATCCGGTTCTTCCCCATAGTCTGCTTACTATTGTTTGGTAACAAAGCCATCCATTTATTAAAATATTAAATGATTCTACAGGCGTATTTACTTGAACTTTGTCTACTAGTTCTCTCCAATATCTTTTTACATTTTCGTACTCATTTATGCATGTTTGTATTTTTGAATATTTATAGCTTGAATCTTGACATTCTAATACACTTTTTTGCGCTCCTAAAATAAAAGATATCTCTTTATTTTCAAAAGCTTCTAGCTCAACTTCTATCTCTATTGCAATTATACTATTTATTCCTTCTACACTTTCATTGTCTAGCTCAACTTTTTTTAACCCTTCTGGATTTGCTATTGTTCCTTTTCCTATAAAAAATGTTTTGCTTGCAGTATATGATTTTATTTTTTCATTACTAGATACATATATATATTCTTCATTTTCATTTGCATTATTTTTAGCAATTACAGTATTATTTTTTTGTTCTAACTCTATACATCCTTTTGACAACAGTTCATCTTCACCTATTACTGGTTTTATATAATACACTAATTTTAGTTTTTTCTTTTCTGGTGCTAAATTTTTTAAATTTAATAGATTTATTTTTACACTATCTTCTTTTGCCACAAAAGTATCTAGTTCTTGTATTACTCCCATACTTGTGTGTTTGTATTTTGCATATCCTAAGCCATACGTTACAACATAATCACTATTGTCTGGCATTGGATTTACTCCTAATGACCATGTTTTTCCAGTTTTCTTATCTTGCATATATATTATTTCTGACGGTGTATCTGTAACCTGATTATTTGACCATGCTGTTATTCTATTTAACCTACTATTTTCACTCCAAGTATATCCCCCTAAACTTTCTGTTACAAGTGTACCAAATTTTTCATTTGCACAAATATTGCTCCATATAGTTGGAAGCCTATTGTCTCTATTTATTTTCATGATATATTCTTTTCCGTCTTCAGAAAAACCACCATATTCATTATAATATTTCAGTTTTTCCGTGTCTATTTCTTGAACTATCTTTTCTTCTGTATCATATATTTCACTTGGTTTTTCATATCCTATTTGCTCTATACTTTCTAAATATTCGTCTTCCATATCTTTTAATTGTCTTGCCAGATGTCCTTTTTGAGCATCTAATACTAGGCTTGCTCTATATTCAAAAAGATTTATATCCTCTACATCTTCTAACAAGAATATTCCGCCTCTAACATTTTGCATGTAAGATAAGTTTTTGTTTAATATTTGATTGATGATTCCTTCTTTAACATACTTTTCATAACTATTTATTTCTTCATCTAATATTACTAAGTCAACTTCTATATTTTTAGCTCTATAATATTCGTATGCTTTTAGTATATCTTCTAAAACATATACATCATTTATCTGCTTCATCTTTACTAATATTATAGGTAAATCACCTGATATTCCATATTTCCACAATTCGCTTTGAGGGTATTTTTTATCTGGTAAATTTTTAATATATAATTTTTTTAATGGATTTTGAAACAACAGATATGCTAACATTTTTTGATAAGTTTCTATTTGCTTATTATTTATCTCTAGATATCTTGCTTCCGCTTCTACCCTTGCTTTTGATAATTCAAATGTCTTTTTAATTTTTTCATTATTAGAGTATGCTTTTACTGTTTTTAATACATCATCTTCTTTTTCTCCTATAGCAATTACTAAACTTAAATTAGCTCTTTCTTCTGGTTTTATTTTTATCGTTCTTTTCATTGCTATAATTGGGTCTGTAACTAAATTTGTACTTTTAGAAAATGGTTTTGAATTTTCTACCATGTTTGGAATTTTAAAATTTCCTCTTCCTACAAATTTTTCTTTGTCTATTTCATATTCTAATTCTCCTATGGTATTCGACTCCGTTTGCATGCATACTGCTAGATAAATATTTTTTTCATTCTGCTGTCTTGCCTTTCTTTTCACTAATATTGTTCCATCTTCTTCTATATATTTATATATTAAAAATAAATTGTTAAACGCTGGATGTGCATAGTCTTGTATCGCCTTTGATATAACTGGCTCTAATGTTGCAGTAACCTCTAAAGTTTCTTCTTCTAGTCCATTATTTTTTATCTCTACATTTCTTATTTCTACAGCTTCATCTTGTGCAACAGTAACTTTAGTTGTTGTCTCTATTGCTCCGTCTATTCTACTTATTTTACTTACATCTTCTGCAAATGTTACATCATATTTATCTGGCTTATATAAATAGTTCATATAATTTGATGTCCATATTCTTTTGTTTTTTATATTTTTAATATAGAAAAATATTCCTTGCTCCTCTTCCGAGGTTTCCTTATATCTATTTATTATTATGTCTTTATACTTACTATATCCATTGCCTTTTTCATCCATTACTATTAAATATTTATCATTGCTAATTGCATTTATTGTTCTTAATTTTTCGTTTATTTTACTTATGTTTCTTTGAGCATAATTTTCATAATCTACATATTTTATCTTGCTTGGCTTTGATTTTTCTTCTTTTGTTATAATCATATTTTCAGGCATTTTTTCTTGCAATAGTATATCTAAAGCCTCTATTTCCGGATTCATATTAAATCTTTTTACTAATACGTTTTTTGAAAATAAATTGTTTATAGAAAGTAGTATTAGTGCTTGATGATGTGACATATATGTTTTTACTGTTTCATATTTTTTCCCTCTAGCTAGTCGCATTGGAGTATAGTCTATTGATTCATAAAATCCATATTTACCATACATCTCTTGTTTTTCTAATCTTTTTAAATTTTGTATTACTTCTTTTGCCTCTTCTGTAATTGCAAGCACAGATGCATATGTTGCAATTACAATATCATCTTCCAACCCTCTTTTTAGTCCTAGCCATGGTATTCCTATTGCTTTATATTGATAGTTATTATTTAAATCTTTTACATTAAATGCTGTCTCTGAAAATCCCCATGGTATTCCTATTTTATTTGCATATTGTTTTTGATTTTCTAACATGAACTTGCAAGATTCATCTAGTAAGCTTCCTTCATATTTTTTCATATTTACATTTGGCATTAAATATTCAAAAGCTGTACCTGACCATGATAGTAATCCCTTATATCCATCTAATATAGTAAGTGTTCTATTTAAGTTATACCAGTGTTTAGATGAAACATCTCTTTTAGCAATGGCCACAAAACTTGTTCCTCTTGCCTCTGAAGCTAAAAGGTCGTAATAAGAGTCTGTTAATTTGTTTTCTTCTATATTAAACCCTATAGAAAATAGCCTTTTTTCTTCATCATATAATTTTGTAAAATCTGCCTTTGCAATAGGTATTTCATTTATGCTTAAGTCTACCCAATATGGTATTAGTTCTAACAATTTATTTGTTTCTTTATCGTTTTGTTCTATAATTTTTTCTCTTATTTCTATATAAAATTGTTTTAAAACATATACATATGATACAAAATTTCCACTATCTACTGTTGATATATATCTAGGAATAAGCGGTTCTAACGTTTTTATATTATACCAATTGTACAAATGTCCATGCCATTTTGGCAGACTTTCTATTGTTGTAACCATTTTGTTTAAAAGTTCTAATGTGTCTGGCAGTGTTTCGTATCCTAAATCGTAACTAGATACTACTGCCAAAAGTGCTAGTCCTATATTAGTTGAAGAAGTTCTTCCCACGACTTTAGGATTTCTATCTTCTTGGTAATTATCTGGAGGTAAATAATTATTTTCTTCAGTTAAATAGTTTTTAAAAAATTTCCATGTTTTCTTTCCTAATTCTAGTAGATATTCTTTATCTTCCTTGTTTAATTCTTCTATTTGTAGATTTTCCTTTTCTCTTTTTCCTATATACCATAGCACCAATGGTGTTACAAGCCATATTATTGATAAAACTAATAATACAATTCCTAGTCCGATCTCTATATGAATATAACTATATATTAGTGCTAATATTCCTATCACTACATTTGGAAGCATATCCTCATAATACGATTTCAAATCGTTTTTACTCTGTTTTTCTGCATCTTCTGCAGTTGTCCATTCTAACAGATGTTTTTTACTTACTCTCATTCTATATACTGTTCTTATAATTGCATCTAACATCATATATGCCTTATCTGGTAAAACTGCTATGGCTATTAGGCCTCTTAATAATGTAGCATTAGTTGAACTTACTTTATTTGAAAAACTTTTTTGTTTCTTTTCTCCATCTTTTTTAAAGATTATTCTATCTAGCAGACTTATAATAGTTGGCATTAAAACAGATATAATTAAACTTGATATTACTAATGCTATATTAAATTTTTCAAAGCTGTGCCAAATGCATGCTATTATAAAACATAACATTACACTTATTGGATATATCGCTCTTATTAAATTATCAAATATTTTATATTTAGATAATAAATTTAATGGATTAATTTTTTTATTTTGCATTCTATCCACTATATATTTTCGTATCCAATAATAAATTTGGAAATCTCCTCTTGTCCATCTGTGCAATCTCTTTTTAAAGCTTTTATAGTTAGTAGGGTATCCATCCATTAGCATAATATCAGTTGCAAGAGCACACCTCAAATAGCTTCCCTCTAGTAAATCGTGACTAAGTACTGTATCTTCTGCTATTTCATTTTTTAATATTTCAGAAAAAACTTTTAAATCATATATTCCTTTTCCAGTAAATATTCCCTCTCCAAAATTATCTTGATATATGTCAGAAATAGCATTTGCATACAAATCTGTTCCACCATTTCCAGCAAATATTTTCGTAAATTTTGTTTTTCTACTACTGTCTAAGTTAATTCCCACTCGTGGTTGAATAAGTGCATGCCCATCTATTACAACATCTCTTTTTTTGCTTAAAACAGGAGTGTTTAATACATGTGACATTGCTCCTATTAGTTCTAGACCTGTATTTAAAACTAATTCTGTGTCACTATCTAAAGTTATAACGTATTTTATGTCTTTTATTTTTCTGTCTTTTGCTGCTTCTTTTTTCCATTCCTCCAACGTATTTACTCTAAATACATTTTCTTCGTTTCCTAGTATATATTCGTTGAATTGATTTAATAAACCTCTTTTTCGTTCCCAACCTAAGTAACATTCTTCTTTTCCATTCCAAAATCTTTTTCTATATATAAAAGTAAATTTAGGTATTTCTCCTTCTTTATTTGGATATTTTGCATTTAGCTTTTTTGCTTGCTTTATTCCTTCTTCCATAACTTCTATATCAAATAGTTCTTCTTTATTTTTTCCAGAAGAACAGTCTCCTAATAGTGCAAAATATATATTTTCGCTTTTATTAGCTAAATAATATACCTCTAGCCTTTTCATCAATTCTTGCACTTTTTCTTTACTTTTTATTATAGTTGGAATAACTACAAAAGTAGAAGATTCTTCTGGTACTCCGTTTTCTTGCATATCCATTTTAGGAACTAATTTTGGTTTTACAACTTTTCCTAATATATAATTTATTATTTGAACTGAAATTTGTTCAAATGGTAAGATTAATAATATTCCAAGTATAATGCTTATTAGCAAGTTTTTAGAACTTATATATACACTTACAGATACTATCAGTGTTAATAAAATTGTAATTATCCATATTGATGATATATACAGTTTTTCTTTATTCTTTATTTTGTTTTCTTTTACTTGTAATTCTTCTAAAAGCATTTCTCTTCCTTTATCTATTAAGTAATATCCTACATGTTTTTCTTTTAGCGTATTACCTTTCTCTGCTATTTGTAATAACTTATTTGCTATATAAATTTCCGATATTTTGGTTTTTTGTGATAATTCTTTAATATTTACTCTATAATATTCTTTTGTTTTATAATCCATTTTAGAATAAATGCCTGCCGGATCATTTTTTAGAATTTTTTCAACTCCATTTATTTTTTCAAATATTTCTAAAAAGTCCATTCTTAAAAGTTCTTTTATACTTTTTACAGAATTTGCCATACTTACTTTTTTTACTGCTATATCAAAATGTTCCTTTTTTATTACATCTTCTATAGAAGTCCCCATTTTATTTACTTGTTCTTCTAAGCAATTAGTAAAACTATAAGCAGATTTTCCATATTTTTTTAGTCTATATGACATATACTCTATAAAAGGGTACTTCATTTCACCATACCCTTTTACCCTTTGCTTATATTCACCTAAATTTCTATATTTTAAATCTTCTTTATTTTCAACTAGTCTTTCTATTATGTTTTCAACTCTGTACTTTTGCATTTGACTAAAGTATATTTTTTCGCAAATATCTTTTATATTTTGTATTAGCGCTATTTGCATAAATATACCTATGTTCCAAATTTCCTCCATACTAAGGGACTTTTTTCTTTGATATGCACAAATCAAATTGCTTGTTACATCTTTGTCTATTCTATTATCAGTATAAGCTACTATTTCTGCGGCAAGTACATATATTCTTGCAAAACCTTTGTATATTCCATTTGATATTCCCAAAAATTTTGTGTATTTAGACATGGGCATTTCCTTTATAACCATTTTTACAGTTTCTTCTATCATGTAAAAATTATCTAGCAACCATTCTCCTGCTGGGTGTATAGGTATTCCTAATTTTATATTCTCATTTAACAAGTTATACACTTCTTCTATTGCCTCAAAATTTTCTTTTAATTTTGGAATTGGATATGTGTCTTTACTACTTTTATTTTGTAAAACATGGTCTGAAGCAACTTTTTCCAAATAATTTTCTAATTGGTTTTTATCTAGCATAGTGCCTTTTATATTTAAATTTTTATAATTCTTCATACAAAAAAATTTCCACTCCTTAGTAAACGTTTTACACATATTGTTTACTAATTGTGGAAATTTATGCGTTTTTATCTCATTTTCAAAACACATTTGTTCCAAAGGACATTTGGGGACGGGGCACTTTTGTCCTTTACATAATTTTTTATAATCAAAAATGAAAACATATCATTTTTCTTTTTATATGTTTTCATTTAATTATTATAAAGGACAAAAGTGCCCCGTCCCCAAATGTCCTTTGAAAAAGTTTGATTAGTTTACAATTTTAGGTCCAAGTACTTTTCCTCCAAGTATATGGAAATGTATATGCATTACTTCTTGTCCAGAGTCTTTACCGCAATTTGCAATTACTCTATAACCTTGCTCTTCAAATCCTTCTTGTTTAGCAATTTTATTTATTGTA
Source organism: uncultured Clostridia bacterium (assembly GCA_934153805.1). GTDB lineage: Bacteria > Bacillota > Clostridia > TANB77 > CAG-508 > UMGS1663. The sequence continues at coordinate 27,984 of CAKPFO010000001.1, forward strand.
GTGAATATCTTTCCTATTAGAGCTTCATCTTCTGGTTCTAAATCTGTTAGTTTAGAAATATGCTTTTTAGGTATAACTAATATATGAATTGGAGCTGCTGGATTTATGTCATGAAATGCTAGTACATCTTCGTCTTCATACACCTTATTTGAAGGAATTTCTCCTTTTATTATTTTACAGAAAATACAATCTTCCATTTTAAATCACATTCCTTTCTCAATACTAATCATTAGTTTTTACTCTAAAATTGCTTTTATACGTCTTACTCCAGCTGAACTTGCTTCTTCTTTTTTTATTTTGAAATGACCTAGCTCTGATGTATTTTTCACATGAGGTCCACCACATAATTCTTTAGAAACATCTCCTATTGTATATACGGTAACTACATCTGGATATTTTTCTATAAACATACATTCTGCTCCAGATGCAACAGCTTCTTCTTTGCTCATTTCTGCTACAGTTACAGGAATTGATTCTTTTATCCATTCATTTACTAAGTCTTCAACTCTTTGTTTTTCTTCATCTGTTAATTTATGGTCACAGTTAAAGTCAAATCTCATTCTTTCTGTTGTTATATTTGAACCTCTTTGATGAATACTTTTATCTATTACTTGTTTTAATGCTGCATTTAAAAGGTGAGTTGCTGTATGATATTTTGTTTCTATTTCACTATTTCCAGCTAGTCCTCCTTTAAATCTTTGTTCTGAACCTGCTCTACTTTTTTCTTGATGTTCTTTAAATTTTTCGTTAAATCCTTCTTTATCTACTTCTATTCCTTTTTCCTCAGCAAGTTCTACTGTTAGTTCTAGTGGGAATCCATAAGTATCATATAATTTAAATGCTAAATCTTTGTTTAATACTTTTGAATCTAGATTTGATACTATTTTTTCAAATTCTCTTAAACCTTTTTCTAATGTTTTATTAAATTTGTTTAATTCGTTTGTTAATACATCTAATATTACTTCTTTATTTTTTGATAATTCTTCATAATATTTTTCATATTTTTCTATAATCATTAATGCAAGTGTTCTTTCAAATCCACTTTCTAAGTCAATTCCTATTTTCTTAGCATGTCTTATCATTCTTCTAATTAGTCTTCTTAAAATATAACCTTGGTCTGTATTTGATGGTTTTATTCCAGAATTATCTCCTGCTATAAATACTGCAGTTCTTATGTGGTCTGCAATAATTCTTATACTCTTTGCATTTTCTGCATAAGTAGTATTTGACATTTCTTCTATTTTATCTATAACATCTTTCCAAATTGATGTTAAATAGTTATCATCTACACCTTCTAGTATAGCAACTGTTCTTTCAACTCCCATACCTGTGTCTACATTTCTTTTTGGTAAATCTGTTATTGTCCCATCTGGATGCTTTTCATATTGCATAAATACATTGTTCCAAATTTCTACCCATCTTTTATCTTCTGGATCATGTTTTACTGGTACTTCGTCTTCACTTCTCCAATAAAATATCTCTGTATCTGGTCCGCAAGGTCCTACTTCTCCTGCTATCCAGAAATTATCATCTTTACCTAAATAGCTTATTCTTTCTTCTGGTATTCCTAGACTTTTCCATGTATTGGCAGATTCCTCATCTCTAGGAATTGTTTCATCACCTTTAAATACTGTTACTGCTAATTTTTCTACTGGTATATTTAATACACTTGTTAAAAATTCAAAACTCCATGAAATAGCTTCTTTTTTAAAATAATCCCCTAAACTCCAGTTTCCTAACATTTCAAAAAATGTATGGTGAGTTTTATCTCCTATTTCTTCTAGGTCGTTTGTTCTGATACATTTTTGGTAATCACATAAACGTGTTCCTAAAGGATGCTTTTGTCCCATTAAATATGGTACTAGTGGTTGCATTCCTGCTGTATTAAATAAAACACTAGGGTCATTTTCTGGCACTACTGGTGCTGATGGTATTTGAACATGTCCTTTTCCTACAAAAAAGTTTATATATAGATCTTTTAAATTTACTTGCTTCATTATACATTCTCTCCTTTATATTCTCTTCTAAACTTGAATAATTATATTACAATTTTATATATTTTTCAACTGTTATAGGCGAATTTTGTTATTAAAGCCTCCTTTTATTTTTTATAATATTTACACTAACCTTTCTTTTCAAAAAAGACAATATATATTTAGCTATATACTGCCTATATATTGTCTTTTTTATTTAATTTATATTTTATTATTTTTCTGATTATTTTTGCATTGTTATTCTTATTCTGTTACTTGATTTTCTTGTAGTTGCCATTTTAGAATTGGATAGCCATTGTTATATTTCCATGTTCCATCTTCATTTTGAATATCGTTTGTATAAGCATCTCCTAATGTTGTTGCATAAGATTTTAATGTATTTGCATCAACTGGTGTTGCATTAGTGTTGCTTGAAGGATATCCATAAGTTGCTCCACAACCTTTTAGCCAATAATTGTTGCTATAAATTAAATTAGGGGTTCCCCTATAAGAACTCTTTTTGTTAAATATTCCACTAATTTCATTTCCTGTCAAAGTTCCTATTGAATAATTATTAGTTAAGTATATGTTTCCACTTCCTTCAGCATAAGATACAATTCCGCCAGTATTCGTATGTCCATAAACACTTCCTGTATTATAGCAATTTGATATCGTTGCGTTTCCAACTCCTCCTTTATAACCTACAATTCCTCCTGCTAGGTAATAAGTATTATTTGAACCACTATCGGTTGTTTTTATTTGTCCTATATTATAACACGAATCTACTAAACACCCGTCCATACCAATTGAACCTACAATTCCTCCTGTACTATGCTTTCCTGTTATATTTCCTTTGTTTGAGCACTTCTTAATTATGCTATTTTCTGAAATATGTCCCACTATTCCTCCTATATGCGCATTTCCCAAAAAATTAACTTTATTATTGCAATTCTGCACATCCGTATTATATGCCAAACCTATAATTGCTGCTCCATTTGAACTATTTATATTTACATATCCATTTTCCATTTTTATATTTTTTATATTGGCATTTTTTACACAACCAAATAATCCTTGGTAATTTTGATTTGTATTTATATATAAATTACTAATTGCTTTATTATTTCCATCAAATATACCATTAAAACTATTATATTCTGTATCACTAATGTATTTTCCTATCGGCTCCCAACTTACTTCTTTTCCACCTACATTTGCTCCACACACTGTACTTAAATCTATGTCTGCTCCTAGTTTTACCGTTTTTCCTTCGTAGGTTAATCCACTATTTACTTTATCTCTAAAGCTTGCTAATTGTTCTGCGTTCATTATTGTTTCTTCTGATTTTTCTATTATCTTTTTCGTGTATCTATGTCCATTTGTTGTGGTTAGTATTACTTTGTATGTTTTATCAAATTCTATTGTCATGTCTTTTCCTACTGTAGTTAGTCCATCTGGTTCTAAGGTTAGTGTTGTTCCGTCAGGGTTTTGTATTTCTAATTTTGATATTTCTGCCTCTCCTGTTGCCTTTAGTAATACACTTGCTTCATACTTTCCATCACTATTTTTTCCTAAATATTCTTTTACTTGTGCCTCTATACTTACTTTTCCTTCTAAGTCTACATCTACTATTGATATAAATTCTACCTTTTTACTTTCATCTACTTTAAATTGGTATCTATTATATACTACATATATTTCCTTTGGCGAGCCTATATCTACTTCTCCTGCTACTAATCCTACCTCTTCTAAGGCTACATAGTATGTTACACTACTATCTTCTGCCAGATAATCTATTATATCTTGCAAACTTGCAACTCCGCCTTTTTCTATTATGCATTCATCTATTTTTAATTCTATATATTCTTTGGCTGATGCTATCTCATATTTTTCTCTTGCTTCTTTTGTTCTGTTTAGTAGACCATTCTGTCCTAATGTTAAGTTAATTGCTACGCCTGCTAGAATTATTAACACAATTATTGTAATTACCAACGCTATTAAAGTTATACCACTTTGTCCGTTATTTTGTAACTTTTTCATCATTTATCTTCCTCCATTTTTTTATTTTATATACTTTTACAGTATGACCTTTAAAATTTAACTGTGTAAATTCATTTCCTTCTTTAAATTTACACTTTATTCGAAATTTCACAAAATTCATCCTATATTTTCATTTTCTAAATTTTAACAACCTTATTATCTCTGCTCTTCCCCCTAACATAAAATTTGTAAAGCACAAAAAAAGATAGAAAAAAATCCACTAAATTTGCATACCACAAAAAAGCAGATTTTTCCTATCTCTACTATCATCTATCTTTAATTCAATTAAGCTATCTGTGTGTGCGTATATGTGTACAGCCACAACGGTTTTAGCTTTCGTCATTTTAAAGTTTCTCCTTTGTTTTTTTCAATTATAATACCATAGTTGAATTTTAAAGTCAATTCTTAAAGTACAATTTTTATGCTTTGCCTACTCTATATTTGGAAATTTTTTATCTTTCTATTCTTCCTTGCAATTTGATTTATTATGATATATAATAAGCACATAAATTTTAGAAAAGGGGTCTTTGAGCTTGGAAGATAAAAAGAGAAAACTTTACAAAGGTAGAGAACTTAAGGATTTTAGAGAATTAGTTTCTAGATACGAAAATGAATATTCAGACAAAATTGCTTTTACTTATAAGGAAAATCCTAAATCAAAAGAGCATATAAATATAACTTATTCTAAGTTTGTAAAAGATATAAAAGCATTAGGAACATCTCTTATACATTTAGGTCTTTCTCAAAAAAGAGTTGCTATTATCAGTTCTAACCGCTATGAATGGTGTGTTAGCTACTTAGCTGTAACTACTTCTAATATGGTTGTAGTTCCTTTAGATAAAGCTTTACCTAGCAATGAAATTGTAAATTTGATAAAAAGAAGCGATGTAGAAGCTATAATTTTTGACCAAGTATATTTAGATACTATACTTGATTTAAAAAAATCTGATTCTACGAACTTAAAGTATCTAATTTGTATGGATAATATAGAAAATACAGATGTAGAATTATATACAAAACTATTAAGTAACGGTATCTCTCTTATAGATACTGGAGATGACAAATACGAAAATGTAAAAATAGATGCTAATAAGATGTCTATTATGCTGTTTACCTCTGGAACAACATCAATTTCTAAAGCAGTATCTTTGTCTCAAAATAATATATGTAGTGATATTTATGCACTTTCTCAAATGACTGATATAAGAAAAGAAGATATATTTTTATCATTCTTGCCTTTACATCATACATTTGAATCTACTTGTACCTTTTTATATGGTACATCTTGTGGAATTACTGTTGCATTTTGTGACGGATTAAGATATGTTGCTAGCAATTTAAAAGAATTTAATATTACTGGTTTTGTGTCAGTTCCTTTAGTTTTAGAGGTTATGTACAAAAAATTATTAAAAGGTATAGAAGAACAAGGAAAAACATCTTTAGTTAATTGTATGTTCAAAATTTCTAATTTTCTATTAAAATGTGGTATAGATATTAGAAGAAAAATTTTTAAACCTATTTTAGCTAATTTTGCTCCTAATTTAAGAGTTTTAATAGCAGGTGGAGCTCCTATGAATAAAAATGCAATTGAATGCTTTGTTGGATTAGGAATTAATTTATTACAAGGTTATGGTTTAACAGAAACCTCTCCTGTTTTAGCCGGTGAAAATGATAAATATAAACGAGCTGGCTCTGTAGGTTTTCCTCTACCTGGCATTACAGTTGAAATAGATAATCCAAATGAACATGGTATAGGAGAAATTAAAGCTAAAGGTCCAACTATTATGGAAGGCTACTATGGCAATGAAGAAGCTACTAAAGAAGTCCTTAAAGATGGTTGGTTTTACACTGGTGATTTAGGCTATATAGATAGTGATGGATATTTATTTGTTACTGGCAGAAAAAAAGATGTTATTGTTCTTAAAAACGGAAAAAATATCTATCCAGAAGAGCTTGAAATATTAATTAACAAATTGCCTTATGTTGCTGAAAGTTTAGTATTTGGTAAACCAGATACTAAAAAAGATGATTTGATTTTATGTGCTAAAATTGTTTATAACAAAGATGTTATGAAAGAAATGTTTAAAGATACTTCAGTAAGCGAATATCACGATATTATCTGGAAAGATATAAAAGCCGAGGTAAATAAATCTATGCCAGCATATAAATCTATAAAGGAAATTATTATTACAGATGAACCTTTAATAAAAACTACTACTCAAAAAGTTAAACGTTTTGAAGAAATTAAAAAATTATTAGGTGAATAAACTATAAATGACCAAGAAATTTAAATCTTGGTCATTTGTTTTTATCTTTTATTCATTACTAAACATGTGCTTTCTTGTTAATTCTAATAAATTTAACTTTGTAAATTCTATTACCTGTGTTTTAGAACGGTCATTTTTTAGTTCTTCTTTTAATGTTTCTAAAACCTCTTGTCTGCTCTTGCCTTCTTTCATATCTATATAATCAATTATTATAATTCCTCCAATGTCTCTTAATCTAAGTTGCTTTGCTATTTCTTTGCTAGCTTCCTTATTTACCTTTAAAACAGTTTCTTCTAAATTTTGTTTTCCTGTAAATTTTCCAGAATTAACATCAATAGCAGTTAGTGCCTCTGTTTTATCTATTGTTATAAATCCTCCACATTTTAGCCAAACTTTTCTAGCCTTTGCTTTTTCAATTTGGTCGTCAGTATCATACATATCTAGCAAATTATCTGTATTTTTTAATTCTACTTTTACGTTACTATCTCTATCTATTTGCTCTATACATTTTTTTACTTCTTCATAGATATTTTGGTCATTAACCCATATTTTTTCTATTCCATTATCTATGGTGTCTAATAATATTTTTTCTAGTATTGAACTACTTTTGTATAATTCTTGTGGTTTTCTACTCTTTATTGCTTTTTTACTCTTTTCTTGTATTTGATTCCATTTTTGTATTGTGTTTTTTATATCTAATGAAAGTTCTTCTTTACTTTTACCTTGAGCTGCTGTTCTTACAATTATTCCTACATTGTCTTCTACTGCTTCTTTTACTATCTTTAATAGTCTTTCTCTTTCTTTTTCGTCTTCTATCTTTTTTGATATAGTTATAAATTTATCTTTTGGCATAACTACTACAAATCTTCCTGGTATATGTATATCAGTGCTTATTTTGGCTCCTTTTAAACTTGTACTATCTTTTTTTACTTGAACTAAAATAGGTTTATCCCTCTGTATATATTTTTTTATATTATATTTTTCTAAGTCTTCATTTTTGTTTCCAGTAATTTTGCTTACTTTAGGTAAGATATCTTTTATATGTATAAATGTATTTTTTTCTTTTCCTATGTCTACAAAAGCTGCTTGCATTCCTGGTAATATATCTTTTACTATTCCTAAATATATATTTCCTTCTAGTCTTCTAGTAGTATCTTTTTCTTCATATACTTCTTCAAGTTTTCCATTGCTTAATAATGCTATTACTTTTTTATCTTCCTGCTTTTCTATTAGTATCTCTTGCATCAAACTTTCCTTTCTTCTTAACTATGCTTTAGAATTAGTTAAATTTATTCATCGCTCTATCTAATCCATTTTTCAATATTTCTACAACTGCCTGCTTAGCTTTTAAAACTCCCTCTTCTAATGGTTCTTGTCCCTCTTTTGGAATCTTTCCTATTACATAATTTATCATATCATTATTCTCTGGCTTTCCTATTCCAACTCTTATACGTGCAAAACCTTCTGAATTTAATTCAGCTACTACTGATTTCATTCCATTGTGAGAGCCACTACTACCTTTTTTTCTTATTCGTATTAAGCCAGGTGCTATATCTATATCATCATAAATTACAAATACATTTTGTAATGGAATTTTATAAAAATTTACTACTTGTATAATTGATTTTCCACTTAAATTCATGTATGTTTGTGGTTTTAGTAAAATTACTTTTTCTCCTTCAATACTACCGGTTCCTAATAGAGCATCAAACTTATTTTTATTTACCTCTATTTTGTACTCTTCTGCTAATTTGTTTATAACATTAAATCCCATATTGTGTCTTGTGTTTGAATACTCTTCTTCTGGATTTCCAAGTCCTACTATTAAATACATCTTAACCTCCTTTTGAAATCAAATATTTCTAGCTATTCTTTGGTTTTTTATCTATGATACTTAGTTTTCAATTTTTAGTTCTTACTTTTCATCTTTCAAATTTCAACTAATATTTATATAAGTTTTTTTAATTCTTCCTCTGAAAACTCATATTTTTTATTACAAAAATTGCATACTAGTTCTGCTTTCTTATCTTCTACAATTATTTTTTCTAGTTCTTCTTTTCCTATAGATACAAGTGCATTTTCCATCTTTTCTTTGCTACATGTACATTCATATTTTGGAACTATACCATCTTCTACAGTTTGTATATTTTCGTCACCTGTTATGTCTTTTGCAATTTCTTCTAAGCTCATGTTTTCATCTAACATTTGGCTTACACTTTTTGCTTCTTTTATTCTATTTTCTAGTATAAACAAGTCATCTTCTGTAGCATCTGGCATTGCTGTTACTATGTATCCCCCTGCGCTTCTTACTCCATTTTTATCTACTAATACCCCTAATGCTACTGCAGTATTTTTTTGCTCTGATATATAAAAATAATTTGCAAAGTCTTCTGCTATCTCTCCTGAAACGATTTTACTCATTCCTACATATGGTTCTTTTAGTCCTATATCCTTTATTACATATACATATCCTTCATTTCCAACTGCTGCACCAACATTTAATTTACCATCTTTTCTTAAAGGAAGTTCTATTCCAGGATTTGCTACATATCCTCTTGTTCTTACTTTACTATCTGAAACAGCTACTATTGTTCCTATTGGTCCGTTTCCTTTTATTTGTAGTGTAACTGTATCTTTTTCACCTTTTAGTCCTGAAGCAATAATGCTTGCCATTGTTAATGTTCTTCCTAGTGCAGCTGTTGCAAGTGGACTTAAATCATGCACTTTTCTTGCCTCTTCTACTAACTCTGTAGTAGATACACATACTATATTTATTCTTCCGTTATATGCTAAAAATCTTTTTATATTATCCATTATTTATTTCATTCCTTTCATAAATTACGAATATTATACCATATTTTTCCACTCTAATCAATAACACAGCTTTGTAAAAATACGAGAACTTAGCTAAACTAACGTTCTCGTATTTTTACTTTTTAATATATTCTATAACCTCTATATCACTATTTTTGCTTCTTTCTACCATGCAATTGTATACTCTATCTCGTAAGTCTTGTTGTTGCTCTTTTAATGTTAATTCTTTATTAGCTAAAAAAGGACCATCTATATATGTTTCTATTTTTACTTTATCCTTGTTTTTGCCATAACTTTTGTATGTATTTGTCATACAAAAAACTGGCTTTTGCAATTTTACAGGATACTTAAATGATACTGCTTTAAAAGGTCTTATTTTTGTGTAATATGGCCATATATGTGCCTCCGGATAAATTGTTATAGAAAAGTTTGCATTTACCTTCTTTTCTATTGCCTCTAAAAAATTTTTCATTGCATCTTTATTGCTTGGAACAGGAAGTGCTCCTAACATTTCTATTAATGTTTCAGAACCTTTCATAGAAACATTTTCAGGATTTACTATAAAATAATTTCTTTTTGGATATATTGGTATACTTGGTATAAATGTATCTGCAAAAATCTGTGTATGATTTACATACACAAAATATCCACTATCTTTATACTCTTTTAATTTTTCTTTGCCTATATATTTTATTCTAAATTTTATTTTTGAATACAATATTTTTATAGGCATACTTAGTACATTTTGTACTAAGTATGAGCATATATTCCATAATGGATTTTTGTGTATATATTTATAATTTCCATCTATCACTCTTGGAGTTATTTTAGCTCCTGAAAACTCGTCATTTAACTCGTCTGTATAATAAATTACTCTTTTATTCTTCATTTACTGTACTTAATTCCTTCTTTTCTGTAGTATATTCTAATGGTATTTTATAAAAATCCTCATATACATTTTTCCATATTTCAAAATTTTTATTTTTCATATATTCAATATTTTCCTTTGCAGACAGATTTGGTATTGGATATATTGGTTCTTCTATATTTATTGTATATTCTTGTACTGGGAAACCATCTTCTCCTATAACATCACTATCTTCCATTGTTATAAATATTGGAATTATTGGAACATTATTTCTTGTTGCTAATTTATACGCTCCATTTTTTAATGGCTTTGGTTTTCTATAATTCCACCATAAACTTTGTTCTGGATAAATTAATATAAAGTCTCCTTTTTGAAGTATAACATCTACTGCTTTTACAAACTCTACCATTGTTCTTGCATTTGAGCTTAATGGAAGTGTGTTACAATTTCTAAAGAAAAATCCATATAGGCCTGGGAAATTAGTATAATTTCCTTCTCTTATTACTTTATATAATTTTTTACTTTTAGCTTGTTTAGAATTTCTAAATATTTCTTCTATTGAAAAACTATCAAATGGATTAAAGTGATTACATGTTATCATTGCTCCTGTTGATACTTTTTCTAGGTTTTCAATTCCTTTTACCTCTTTTATTATTAACTTATTATTCTTTATTAAATTATCTAAAAATTTTGTGCCTATTTTATTAGCTACTCTAGTCTTTATTTTACTGTAACTCTTTTTATTTAGATAATCTACATTTTCTGGGTCTAGTGTTATTGTAGGAGGGTCATCTTCAACGTCTAAATCAAAGTTTCCTTCCTTTTCTAACTTTTTTATTTTTTCTAAAATTTCCAATCTGTATTTATATTTTTTCTCTGTTTCATCATCTATGTTAGAAAGGTCCACATCCCTTTTATACATTCTGTCATCACCTACACAATCACATTCTTTTTGTGCAAGTTCTCTTAAGTTTTGATCTGTCTCTCTATCTCTAAATCTTTCTTCTTCTGTATAATTTTCTTTTATTTGTTTTATTAATTCGTAACATTCTGTTTTTTGAGCATATTCCCAGAAAATTTCTTTGTATAATACATCTTCAAAATGCCATGGCTTACATGCAAAGTTATAATGTATTAATTTTATATCTTCTATTGGTATTTCTCCTGTTTGTATAGGCATTCTATCCCACTGCTTACCTATTATTTTTACTCTTCCTTTGCACAATCTGTTTAAATAGTCTTGATCTTGTGCTACAGAAAATTTAACTGTTCCTAGCAAATATAAGAATTTTGCTTGAAAGTCAAATTTTCTAAGTTCGTCCAAGTTCATTAATAGGACACCTGCATTAAAGTATCTTCTATAATCGGCAACACCTACTACCATTTCTGCATAATCTTGGAATACCTTATTTGTTTGTATAATATCATCTGGTGCAGCAGCAACTAAATTTGTTTCTATATCTGTATGATACAAATCTGCTACATCTCCTAATATGACAATATCACTATCAAAATATAATGCTTTATCATATTGAGGATATAAATTAGGTATAAATAATCTAAAATATGTTGTTTTAGTATAATAATCTCTTGTATATAATTTATCTTTTACTTTTTCTATATAGTAATTTAAATCAACAAATTCTATATCAATATTATCTCTTTCATATTTTTGAATTATAGCTTTATTTTCTTCACTCACATTTGTGTGTAAAATTTTAATTAAATAATAATAATTTTCGCTTGAGTTATCTACTAGTGATTGAAGCGCTACTGCCAAAAAAGGTGTATAATGGTCATCTATAGCAAAAAACACTGGTATTCTTTCTTGTTTACTACTCATCTTTAATTTCCCCCTTATTTTCTATCTTCTCATATTCTTTTTTTAAGTTCATATATTCTTCTAAGTCTTTATCAAATGCATGACATTTTAAATGTTTGTGAATTTTCTCTACCTGCCATTGCTTATAATTTTCAGTATGCGGATATGGAAAAATCATTAATCTTTTGCAAAAATGACAAATTACTGTATCCTTTTTATTAAATTTTGCCTGTTCATTGTAGATTCTTGGAAGCAATAATTTTTTCGTTGTAGACCAAAAAATTGCATCTTGGTCCGCAAATAACATCTTTTTATTTTTTATTAAATTTCTTGCTTTTTCTAATAATTTTGTCTCTTTTATTTTCTCCATGTTTAATAATAACATGCCTGCATTTATATAGTCTGCTCTTATCAACCAGCTTCCATATTTTTCTCTTACAGCTGCATATTCATAATTTGAAACATCAATATTATACAACTTTTTTATATCATCTGCAACCATCATATCAATGTCTAAATATAATAATTTGCTTGGCATGTTTTCTACCTCGTCTGCAAGTAATCTTAGTAATGTGTAAGGTGTACAATATGCTGTTTCATTAGCACATTTATAAAACTCTTTTTCATATAACTCAGTAACATCTATTTTTGTTACTTCGTTTTCTTGTTTTTTAGACTTTACTACTTTATTTAAGAAATCAATTTGTTTATCTGTTATACATGTAAATTGAGGATTGATTCTTTCCAAATTCATAGTAAAAATGTAACAATGTATTGTTTCTCTTGTGTTATTTGTAATTGATATTAATTGTGAAAGTGCTCCATCAAATACTTTTTTATTTCCACATAACAGTAAATTTACCATTTTTTCCCCTTTTTATTTTCATTTTATTTTTGCATATCTGCTTTTACATTACTTATTATATTATAAATTTCACAATTATTCAAACATTCTACAAAATTTGATAAAATTTTTGTTGTTCTATGTTCTAATTCACAGCGTATGTCGCGGCCTTCCTTTTAAAAATACTAGTGCGTTGACCCCTCTCATCGCACTCACTTTCGTTCGTTTGGTCGCTTACGCGGTCTTTTAAAACAATATATTGTCAAACTTTTTATTAAACTTTATAAATCCGGGGATTGTAACATTAAATGCTTTTTATTTTTAATTGCAAAAAGCTTAGAATTTTGTAATTCTAAGCTTTTTTTGTGATTTTAATAATCCACATATACCTTGCTACCTTTATTCACCTTTATTCCTACTTTAGGTGTTTGTTCTTTTATAACTGTATTTTCTTTATCCATTCCTTCTTGTTCGTTATTTATTTGTAGTTCCAGACCTAAGTCCTTTAATATTTTTATTCCCTCACTTATAGTTTTTCCTTCTACATTTGATACCTCTACCTGTTCTGTTTCTTGAACATTTTCAGCATCTTTTTTTACCTCTAAATATGGCAATACCTCTCCAAATATTTGTGAACCTATTGGTGCTGCAACACCACCTCCTTGGTGTCCACCTTCTCCTGTTGGATTATATAATGTAATTAAAACAGCTACAGTTGGATTAGAAATTGGTGCCACTCCTATAAATGATGTAACATATTTTCCAGTATTTACGCCGTCTTCTGATGTTCCTGTTTTTCCACCTATTCTATACCCTTGTACTTGTGAATTTCTTCCAGTTCCATCTGCTACAACACTTTCCATCATACTTAACACATTTTTAGCAGTTTCCTCTGAAATTACTCTATCTTTTTTTACCACCTCTATATTTTTTCTTTCCCCTGTTTGACTGTTTATAATTGCCTTTACTACCCTAGGTTTTACATATGTTCCGCCATTTGCTATTGCAGAAACCATACTTACCATTTGTATTGGCGTTACCTCAAATCTTTGCCCAAATGCAATTGTCCCAAGCTCTACTGGTCCTACTTTTTCTTCTTTTAAAAATATAGAACTTGCTTCTCCTGGTAAATCTATTCCTGTTCTTTTTAGAAATCCGAATTTTTCTAAATATTGATAATATTTATGAACTCCTAATTTTTGTCCTAGTCCTATAAAAACTGGATTACATGAATTCATTAAAGCTTTTCTTAAACTCTCCGAACCATGTGGTCTATAATATCTCCAACATTTCATTCTTACTCCAGCTACTTCTATTCCTCCTGTACAGCAAAATTCTCCTTCCTTATCTACTTCTGCTATTTTTTCTTCTAACGATGCTGATGCAGTTACTAACTTAAATGTAGACCCAGGTTCATATGTGTCTGATATTGCTTTGTTTCTCCACATTGCTTGTAAATTTTTTGTTTTATCACTTTGTGATAAGTTATCCCATGTTTGCTTTAGTTCTTCAGTATTTGGCGAGTATGGTTCATTTAAATTATAATTTGGATATCCTGCTATAGCTAAAATGTTTCCATTTTGTGGATTCATTATAATAATATTTCCTCCATCAGTACATTTGTTGTCTATGCATGCTTCTGTTAAATATTTTTCTGCAATTCCTTGTATTGTCGCATCTATTGTAAGTATTAAATCATTTCCATCTATTGCTTCCTCATAATTTTCTGCAGCATTTTCTATATCTCCACCTACAGCATCTGTTATCTTTTTTATTTTTCCTTGACTTCCTTTTAGTTCGCTATCATATACACTTTCTATTCCATCTAGCCCTTGATTGTCGCTTCCACAAAATCCAATTATTTGTGATGCTAAATTGTTAAAAGGATAATACCTTTTAGTGTCTTCATCTATGTTTATTCCTTTATCTATATTTTCCTGTTGCATCCACTTCCTTAGCTCATCTGCTTTTTCTTTTTCTACTTTTTTTACAATGGTTTCTATAGAACTTCTTTTACTTACTTTTTTTAATGTTTTTTCATAATCTAAATTAAATATATCAGAAAGTGCTTTTGCTACTTTTTCTCTATCTTCTTTTTGAATATTTACTGGATTTACAGTGACCGTTTCTACGTTCGAACTTACTGCTAGCACTGTTTTTTCTGTGGCATCATATATTGTTCCTCTTTTTGGATTTATGCTTCTATCTAAAGTTTGCTGTACATATGCCATAGATTGCAATTCGCTACCCTGTGCAAATTGTATATATCCTATTCTTACAGTTAATAGTATTAGTAATGTAATTATTACAATAAGTTCATATTTTTCTCTTTTTTTTCTTGATATATCCCCTACTGGTTCTACATTTCTAAATTGCTTTTTATTTAGCTTCTTAAAATTTATTGGCTTCTTCTTTTTTATCTTTTTTATTTCCTTTTGATTATCCTCTTTTAATATGTTTTTCTTTATTCTATCTTTTAGCTTTTGTTTTTCTGTCCTTTTTATCTTGTTATTTTCTTTTTGTTTTTTTAATTCTATTATTTTTTTCTTTTTATTACTCATTTTTACTACCATTCCTTCCTTGAAACACTATTTTCTTATCTATTTCTAGGTATAAATATCTATTGGTATTTTTATGCCTTTTATTAATATTTATATTTTAAGAATATGTAAAAATGTTAATTAAAAGAACTTTTATTTTTTTGCACGTCAAAACACCCACGCTACATTGTAGCATGGGTGTAAACACATTATTCAATTTTATTCATCGTCGCGTTTCTTTTTAGCAAAAGGTATAGCATTTAATAAAAGTGCAAAAAATCCTGCCATAGTTGCTGCACCTGCTGTTGCTGTCTTTGTCAAATTGTCATCTCCTGTTTTTGGAGTTGTTATTTCCTGTTCAGGAGTAGCAGCTGGTGTTTCTGGCTGCTCACCTAATGGTACCGGCACTTCTGCAATTATTACAGTTTCAGGCTCTTTTACTGAAACATTTACGGTTTCTGTCGTTGAATTATCATTTGTCTCTGGTCCTGGTTCAGGATTTGGCTTTGGTTCCGGCTTTGGCTCTGGTATTGGTGTTACTGGCACCACTGTCACCTTTCCTTCTCCATTTACAATAACCTTGAAGTCCTGATTTATTTTTGTATAATCTACATCATACAAAATATTGGTTAACTGACTGGTTATTTCTGCCATGTACTCAGGTGGAATCTCTGTTTCTTCAATATATGTTCCAGAAACTTGATATTCCTCTTTGTACTCGCCTGTCTCCGGATCATCTACCTGATATTTTACAACATACTTTGTGCTTTTCTTTGTAACAGTTATTGTGTACACCTTTGTAACTGATGACTCAACTGTTACTTTGCCTTCACTATCCATGTTGAAGCTATCAAGTACAATATCATATCCGCCGAATTTTCTATCATCCTCCCACCAATGTTCTGCTTCTCCTGGCTTATCTGAACAAGTATTGTAATTGTTGTTCAAGTATCCTGTAGTTGAGAACGGCACCTCTTTTATAACTCCGTTATCAGAATATTGCAACGTACCCTGAATGAGAACAAAGGATTTCTTTAAATTCATCCTTTTATCTTTTGACCGAATTTCCCAATAACCTTGCGGGTCCCGAGTAATATACGCTTCCATTGGAATCTGCTGCATTTTTCCATCAATTTCAGCAAAAACATACACTTTCAGGTCTTTGTTGTCTTTAATGCTGCATTTTACCTGTGTCGCATTACCATTTTCATCATACACATTTATCTTGGCTGCAGTCTGCAAATCCAAATGCACATATGTGTAATCCTGATCTTTTGCATCCTCCTGCATCTTCTGCATCAGCTCTTTTTTCTGCTCTTCTGTCAATTCCTCAAAGTTAATTGAGGTCTTGTAATTTTTAAGAACATCTTCCATTTTTTCCTCAATGGTAACATTCTCATCAGCAGCTGCCTGCGCATATAATTCTTCTACTTTCTTTTTGAAATCCTCATACGAGGTTGCAGTGATTACAACACTTTCAATAACCGTATCTGTATCTGTGTCGATAATGTCAACTTTGTCTAAGAATCCGCCTTCAACCTTGTTGTCCTCGATGTACTTATTGGCTTCTTCTTCACTGTCAAAGTGAATCACATTACCATCATCATCGGTTGCAGTAACTTCTTTTTTCTGATATACCCATCTTCCGTTTACAGGTGTGATAGTATAATCTGCCTTGTTAAAGCCCTTTGCATATTCTTCTGCTTCCTCACGAGTTTCAAACTCTTTGGTTTCAAACTCTTTGGTCTCTTCTACTGTAGTTCCAGTACCTTCGACCTTAGAAATCTCGGTTTTTGTTGTCACCTTTTCGGAATCATCAGAAACCTGACTTTCTTCAAGCCTTTTTGCTTCTTCATCTGCCCATTCCTTTGCCTCTTCTTCTGACTTAAAACCGTCTTTTGATGAGGTTTGGCCTTCTGTGGTTTCACCTTCGACTTCTGTGATGGTTCCATTTACCTTTTCTGCTGCTTTCTCTGCATCGCTTTTTGAATCATACTGATCTTTAGCCTTTTCTTCGGTAGACTTATCTACAATATCAACATTGTAATCATATTGTCCACCACCGGCTTCGATCTCTGACTTAATCTGCTCCTGCTCTTTCTTTTTTTCTTCCGCTTTCGAAATTGCATCTGCCAAATCTTTAGCATCGACCTCTTCTGTGTACTCATATATTGTGGTTGTACTGCCATCTTCATTCTTGACTTCAGTAACCTTCATATTCGAGTTTTCACTGCTGATTTCGCTGCTAGTCTCTTCCTGTCCTTCACTAGCTACCTGAGCATTGCTTTCTTCAGCAAATGCTACCATTGGCATTGTACTAGTTACTAAAACAGATAATGTTGTTACAGTGATAAGTTGCCGAGCTATCTTATTTTTCATACGCTCTCTCCTTTTCAATGTGCTTGGTTAAACACTTCTACTAGAAGTATTTAGTTTATTATTTTTAGTTGCATGAAATATGTTAACATCTTTACCATTTTTTGTCAATAGCATTTTTAAAAAAATATATAATCCTTTTCAATTGCTAATTCCACCCATAAAAAACTACTATATAAATGATTGTTTCATTTCTATATAGTAGTTTTTATTTTATGCTCTCTGTTAGTCCTTTTATAATTTTTTGCCAAATATTTAAGTTTTCGTCTATAACAACTTCTTCTGCTGCTGATTCTATATAATCTTTTTTTGGTAAATTTATATATATTTTTTGGCTATTATCTAATTTTTGCATTCCTAATTTTTCTTTTGCTTGTTGCTCTACATTGTTTAAATTTAAGCTGCTCTCTATATTTACTTTTAACTGCTCGTTTTCCTTTTGAACTGCAGCCACATCTTCTTTTAATTTTTCCTTTTGATTAAATCTTTCTGTTATTAGTGAATTTCTATAGCTTATCGTAAATAATATAGCAAATCCAGCAGCTATATATAATGCTACTTTTATTTTTGGTTTAAGCGCATGCTTCACACTTTTTTTATTGTTTGTAGTAGCTTTCTTTTTAGTTGTAGTTTTCTTATTTTTATATGGATTTTCTATTGGTCTATATTCTGGTTCTAATTTTCTTGGGCTCGTTTCATATTGATATCCATAGTATCTTTGATATGCCATAGATTTTCACCTCTTTTCTTTAGCTAATTTTTTTCTCAAATATCCTCAATTTTGCACTTTTGGATCTAGAGTTTTTTTCCTGCTCTTCTTTAGTTGCTATTATTGGTTTTTTATTTATTATTTTTCCTTCAGATTTACATCCACATACACAATATGGTAAATCTTTAGGACATGTGCACTTTCCTTCTGCTTCTTGGAAAGCTTTTTTTACTGCTCTATCTTCTAATGAATGGAATGTTATAATACATAATCTTCCGCCATCTTTTAACATTTCTATCGATTGTTTTACTGTGTTATATAATGGTTTTATTTCATCATTTACCTCTATCCTTATAGCTTGAAATGTCCTTTTGGCAGGATGTCCATCGTTTTGTTTTGACAATGGTATAGATTTTTTTATAATATCTACCAATTCAAATGTTGTTTCTATATTTTTATTTTTTCTTTGTTTTACTATGTTACTAGCTATATTTCTAGCAAATCTTTCTTCTCCGTATTCATATATTATATTAGCTAGTTCTTCTTCTGTATAATTATTAACTACATATTCCGCCGTAAGTTCTTGACTTTTGTCCATTCTCATGTCTAACCTAGCATCTCCTATATAGCTAAACCCTCTTGACCTTTCGTCTAATTGATATGAAGATACTCCTAAGTCTAATAAAATACCGTCTACTGCGTATATTCCTATATTTTCTAGTAAATTTTTTATATCATCATGATTTCCATGAACGTATTTTACATTAGAATAATCCTTTAATTTTTCTTCTGCTGCTTTTAGTGCTTCTTCATCTCTATCTATTCCTATCAGAATTCCCTCTTTTGTGGATAATCTTTTTATTATTTCTTTACTATGTCCTGCTCCTCCAAGAGTCCCATCTACATATATTCCATCTGGTTTTATATTTAGTCCTTCTATGCATTCTTCTAGTAGAACTGGTTTATGTATAAATTCCATTTTAACACCCAACTTTTAAGTTTAACTTTTAAATAGCATAATCAGTTGGTATTTGAAATACCAACTGTCATGCCTCTTTTTTCATTATTCTTTTGTTTCTTTTTTGGTTTTCATTAGTTAAACTTTTTCTTTTGTTAACTATTGTTCATTAATCATTCGTTATTTTTTTATTTATCTTTTGCATTTACTTTATCTTTTGAAATTAATTTATATCTTTGGTAGATTAAAATTAATCTTTTGTAACATTGATGGTCTAAATTAAGACTTTATCTTTTGTATTTTTCATTTTAATCTTTTGTATCTATATTTTTATCTTTTGTACTTTTTCATCTTCTGTGTATTTATTTTCTAGGAATATTCCTGAAAAAACTTTTTTATATACCAAGCATTGTCATGTTCTGTGCAATTTCATCTGCCGATATATTTTCATCACATTTTGCCCAGGTATCCTTGTCCCAAATTTCTAGTCTAGTTCCTACTCCAATTATTACTGCTTCTTTTTCTAGATTTGCTGCTATTCTTAAATTGTTTGGAATTAAAAATCTTCCTTGCTTGTCTATCTCACATTCTGTTGCTCCTGATAAGAAAAATCTTACAAAATTTCTTGCATTCTTATCAGAAAGTGGAAGTGCCTTTAACTTAGATTCAAAATTCAACCACTCATTTTGTGAAAACGCAAATAAACATCCATCTAAACCTTTTGTTACGATGAACTTTTCTCCCATGTCCACTCTTAACTTTGCTGGCATTATTAATCTACCTTTTACATCTAGAGAATGCTCGTATTCACCAATTAGCAATTGTATTTCACCTCTTTTCACAATTTACCACTTTGTACCACTTCGCTCCACTTTTATTAAATTCTAATATAAGAATCTAAAAAAATCAAGTATTTTCGCAAAAAAAATAAAGAAAAGTAAAAATTTTACTTTTCTTTATTTTATCTCTCTTGCTTTTACTGCTAATCTTTGTTGTCCATAGTTCTTACAAGTTATTAATGTTAGCTCTCTTTTACCACCTGTCAACTGGCTTGTACACTGCGTGTCTGTAGGTTCTACTACATATCTATCATAAACTTCATACTGTACTGTTTGCCCTGTACTTACATTTGTAAGTTCTACTATATCACCATTTGCTATAGCTGGTAAATTCCCAAACATTTTTCCACTTTTATAATTATGTCCTACTATACAGTAATTTCCAACCTCATTTGGTTTAGGTCCCCAATATTTATTAAGTGATACTTTTAATAGTTCTTCTGACCATTCAGAAATAACTGGATAATTAATTCCTAATCTTGGAATATTCAAAATTGCTTCTACACTGTATTCTATTCCACTATTGGTTGTATATTTAACTGTATCTTCTTGTGTTTGATTTGAATTTATAATTTGTTGATCATCATTTTCATTATCATCTATAGCTACTATTATTACTCCATCATATTCTTTTATTGTATTATCTTGTCCTACTGTAGCTTCTGCACTTTTTGATATGTTTATTCCTTCTAATATTTCTTTTGAAACTTCTTCACTTTTTGACCTATCATATTCGGCATATATGTAATAAGAAAATAATAGGCATACTAATAAAACAGATAAAAAAAATTGTATTTTATACATTTTCTTTTTTCTACGTAATTCTGGTGTTATATATAATTTTTGTGTTACTAGAATTTGATTCATCATATCCTCCTATTAATTTTTCCTAATTATATTATAACATATATTTTTACAAATTTACAATATATAGGCACTTTTTGTAATATAAATTTAATATTTCTTTTGTTTACTTTCTACTGTAGCTCTTTTGCTATATTAGCAAAATCTTGCATTGTTAGGTTTTCTCCACGTACATTTTCAGGTAAACCTATTTTATTTAAAACTTGTCTAAATTTATCTTTGTCCATTAAATTGCCATTTGATATGCCATTTATTAATGTTTTTCTTCTTTGCATAAATGATAATTTTATCAACTTAAAAAATAATTCCTTATCTTCTACTTCTATTGGTGGCTTATTTCTTAATGTTAATTTTATCACTTCAGATTCTACTTCTGGTTCAGGTATAAAACTTGTATTTGGAACAGTAACTACTTCTTGTGCCTCACAATAATAGTTTACTGAGTATGTTATTGCTCCTGAGTCTTTGCTTTTTCCCGGATTAGCTGTTAATCTTTTAGCAACCTCTTTTTGTACCATTACTGTAATCGTTTTTATATCTAATTTATCTTCTAATAACTTCATAATTATTGGTGTGGTTATATAGTATGGTAAGTTTGCTACCACTTTTACGTTTTTTATGTTTTGTGTATTTTTTTCTCTTTCTATAATTTCATTTAAATTTACTTTTAATATATCTTCATTAATAACCTCAAAATTATTATACAATTTAAATCTTTCATTCAATATTTGCAACATTCTTTTGTCTAACTCTACTGCAATTACTTTTTTTGCTTTATCTAGCATTTCTTTTGTTAATGTTCCTAGCCCCGGTCCTATTTCTATTATTAAATCTTCTTTATCAATTTCGGCAGAATTTACTATTTTTTCTACAACGTTATCATCTATTAAAAAATTTTGTCCCAAGCTTTTGCTTGCTGCAATATTATACTTTTTTAATATAAACATTGTTTCTTTATATATATTTTCCATGTTTTTTCCTCGCATAATGAACATATAACATTATACGAACTCCTTTCTTTTTATATCAAAAGTCTAATTATTATTGTTTAATTTCTTATTATATTATTATATAACTTTTATTGCCCTTTGTCTATTGATTTTTGCTTATGTTTAATATAAAATGTTACTAGATAATTTATTTTCAATACGTCGTCTAAAAAAATATTATAAAAGTATAGACAATATCAAATAAAATTATCTAATTTTGCAAATGATTAATTTCTGTGAAAGGAACTGTAATAATTATGAATACAAATAGATTAAATGGAAGCAAAAATAGTGCTGGAAAAAACAAAAAATCTAGCATTAACTCTGTTTCCTCAAAAAAATTAATATATACAATGATTGGTGGTTTTATTTTACTATTACTTCTTATTATACGACTATTTTTTATTGATTTCATTCAAGGTAGTTGGTTAAAAGAATCTGCTAGTAGGCAACAAACAACAAACAGGATTTTAAGTCCTAACAGGGGTATTATATATGATTCAACTGGAAAAGTGTTAGCTCAAAGTGCTGCTGTTGACACAATAACTATAAACCCTACAAAAATTAAAGGAAAAAATAATAAAGAAGTAGATAAAGAAAAATTGGCTAAAGCTTTTTCTGATATTTTTGAATTAGATTATAATGAAGTTCTTGAAAAGGTAAACAGCACTAGCTCTGTTGAAACAATTATAAAAAAAGTTGAGCAAGATAAAGTTGATAAATTACAAAAATGGCTAACTGAAAATGAAGTTACTGCTGGTGTAAACATTGATGAAGATTATAAAAGATATTATCCTTATAATAACTTAGCTTCTAATTTAATTGGTTTTTGTGACACTGATAATAATGGTCAATGGGGATTAGAAGCTACTTGGAATAGTGTTTTAAGTGGTACTCCTGGTAAAATGGTTACCATAGAAGATGCCGTTTCTGACCTTATTCCTGATAAAAACGAAACTTATATTCCTGCTGAGAACGGAAGCAATATTACACTTACCCTTGATGCAAACATTCAAACTATTGTTGAAAAATATTTAAAGCAAGCTTGCATAGAAAATGAAACAAAATATGGTGGTACAGCTATTGTTATGAAGCCATCGACAGGCGATATACTTGCAATGGCTACATACCCTGATTATGATTTAAACAATCCTCGTTCTGCACCTATTGGTTATGAATCTACTTGGGATACACTTTCTGAATCTGAACAGTTAAATGCTTGGTATTCCGTATGGAGAAATAAAAATGTTTCGGACACTTATGAACCCGGCTCTACATTTAAAATTATAACAGCTTCTGTTGGTTTAGAAGAAAATATTGTAAAAACTGATACTCAAAATGACTTCTTATGTATTGGTCATGAAGTTGTAAACGGTTTAACAATTAATTGTTGGAAATACGTAACTACTCATGGTTATCAAACTTTAAGACAAGCTTTAATGAATTCTTGTAACCCTGCTTTAATGCAATTAGGTAAAAGAATTGGAGCTTCTACATTATATAAATATTATGAAGCTTTTGGCTTATTTGATAAAACAGGTATTGCTACTTCTGGTGAAAGCAACAGTCAATTTTGGGATTTAGATGATGTTGGAAACATAGAGCTTGCAACAATGTCATTTGGTCAAAGATTTAGGATCACACCTATTCAGTTAGTAACTGCTGTATCTTCTATTGCAAATGATGGTGTGCTTATGCAACCTCGTATTGTAAAACAAATTGAAAACACAGACACTGGCGCTATTACAACTATTGACCCTGTATCTGTAAGACAAGTTCTATCTTCTAATACTTGTGATGAAATACTTGATATGTTAAAGTCAGTAGTAAGTGATGGAACTGGATATTTAGGAGCTGTAAAAGGCTACACTATTGCTGGTAAAACAGGTACATCTGAACCAGACAAAACTCAATCAGACCCTATGTATGTTGCATCATTTATTGGAATTGCTCCTGCGGATAATCCAGAGCTTGTCATCTTAGTAGCATTATACGGACCTGAAGGTGAAAACGGACATCAAGGTGGAACTATTGCAGCACCAGTAGTTTCTCAAATATTATCAGAAGTTTTACCTTATTTAGGAATCCCTACTGATGATTTGACAGCAACAACCTCTTCTAATATCACTCTTCCTGATGTTAGAAATAAAACAGTTGCAGAGGCTAGAAAAATATTAGAAAATTTAGGAATTACAGCTGTTATATCTGGTGATGATTCTGCTATAGTAACAGACCAAGTTCCAAAGCCTGGTACATCTTTAGCTAGTGGCGCTACAGTTAACATCTATTCTTCTGGAAATGAAGCACGTGTTTCTGCAACAGTTCCTAATTTGAAAGATATGACTTTATCACAAGCCACAGCAGCTTTAAAAGCTAAAAAGTTAAATATACACGCAACTGGCTCTGGCAAGGTTGTTTCTCAAGACCCTATGGCTGGAACCTCTGTTGAGGAAGGTACAGTTATTAATGTAACCCTTCAACAACATATTACAGAAGCGCATTAAATTATATTTTATAAAAAAGTTCTACACATTTAATATGTATAGAACTTTTTGTTTTAACATTTTTATTTACAAACTAATAAAGGGGGTGTCCCTAATTGTACACATTTAATATGTATAGTGCTTTTTGTTTTGTCATTTTTATTTACAAACTAGTAAAGGGGTGTCCCTAATCGAAAAATTTTTTGAAAAAGGGGCGTCCCTAATTGTATTTTTCTTCATTTTCTCTTGACAGATATTTCTTTAGATGCTATTATATATTAGTAAATTTTATGTGGCCCCTTGGTCAAGCGGTTAAGACGCAGCCCTCTCAAGGCTGAATCATGGGTTCGATTCCCGTAGGGGTCACCAATTTTATTAATTCTTCTATACTGAAGCAAGAACTATTTTGGCACAGTTTATATAGCAAATTAATTTTTCCTTTAGATTTTTTCCATCAATATAGTCAATTGCATATTCCATTACTATATCTCCATTATACCCTGATTCTATAAGTTGCTTTATTTTTTCTAAAACTTGTTTCGTGTGCTTTTCTGTTTTTTCTATTATTGGATAATGGTCTTCTAGTTCTCCTTTTGTATGTATATGCACATTGTTCAATCTTTCGGCCAATATTTCATTTAGTTTATCCTTTTTTATCATATCGTCCATCATTTCATGTCCTATATCATAGGTAAATTTTATATCTTGATTTTCGTTTAAAATGTCTATTAAATTTTCTTTCTTTAATCTTTTTATTTTTTCAAAATCATTCAAATTTTCAAGACTTAATTCTATATATTCATTATATTTATTTTCTGCTATATACTCGGTTAGTTCTGTCACATAGCAATTTGTTACTTTTTTACTTTCTTCTAATGAGTCAGCATTTATAGGGTGAAATACAATATTTACTTTTCTTCTTTGTATTTTTGATATTTCTACCGCAAAATCTAAATAGCTTTCATATTGTTCTACATTGCATAGACTTGGAGCATGCAAGTTAACTATATATCCATTGTCGCTAGCTATTTTAGTAAATTTCTTTAGATATTCTTCTTCATCTTTTGACTTTGTTACCGCTTCAAAACCTCGTATTAGATTTTGCTTGTCGTTTTTTACTACTATATCTATAAATTCTTTTGGTGATATTTCAAAGAATTTATAATTTATGCTCAATATTGTTTTCATTCTTAATTTTCCTTTATCTACTTTAGTATTTCTATTATTTTCTCTTTTTTTCTTGCATATGATAGCATACTTTTGCAACTAAGGTGTCTGGTGATATTTTGCTTAGCACTCTTGCTATTTTTACAGTTGTTCCTGGTATTATAATAAACTTTCCACTTAAAGCTTTGTCTATGCCATATTTAGCAACTTCTTCGCTACTCAAACTTCTTAAATTAAATTTAACATCTGCAACTTTATTAAAATTTGTGTTTACTGGTCCTGGACATAATACACTAATTGAAACTTTTGATTTTTCTTTTCTTAATTCCTCTCTTATAGCTTGAGAAAGTCTTACTATATAATTTTTAGTTGCATAATATGTTGCCATTAAAGGTCCTGGCATAAAGCCTGCTATTGATGCAACATTTAATATTCTTCCACTATCATTTTGTATCATATCTTGCAAAAATAATTTTGTCAAAATATGAACAGCTTTTATATTAGTGTCTATCATTGCTAGTTCTTTTGTCAAGTCTGTATTTTCAAATTCTCCAAACAATCCAAATCCAGCATTATTAACAAGTACATCTATCCTTTCATATTTTTCTTTTACTTGTCTATATAATCTTTTGCATTCCTCTTCTTTAGATAAGTCTGCTACAATTATATCTATAACGTTATCATTTTTTGTATTAAGTTCATTTTTCAATTCTTGTAATTTTTCTTTGCCTCGTGCAGTTATTATTAATTCATACCCCAAGCTATTTAAATATCTTGCCATATCTCTTCCTATTCCAGAAGATGCTCCGGTAACTAATGCTCTCATATTATATTCCTTCCATTAAAAGCTTATTATTTCGTTATATATATCTATTGCGTATTTATCTGTCATTCCAGATATGTAATGAATAATTGCTTTTGCATAATCTTTCTTTTCTTTTAAATCATACAACTTTTTATTTGTTTCTTGATTTTCTTCTTTGCAATATGTTTGTATCCATTTTATAAATGCATCTATCAATCTAGGGTATATTCTCCTCTTCTCCTCTAATTTTTTCAAAGTATTTTCTCCATCATACACTTTATATAGAGTATTAAATATTTCTCCTAGTACTAATTTAAAATATCTATTAGCCGCTTCTACCTTTTCTGCTGTATATATATTGGCTATATAAAATTCATTTAATTTATCCAATAAATTTATTTTATCATCAGAAAATTTTAGTCCACCTTCTACGCTACTATTTTCACATAAATCTGAGATAAGCATACTGATTATATTGCTGTTGTTCATATTTTTTCCAATATTTAAAATTTTAGTTAATTCTTCTACTTGATTTTTACCCAATATTTTTACAGATAGAGAATCTTCTAAATCTCTTGCTATATATGATATTCTATCTGCAAGTTTTACTACACAACCTTCCCATGTATATGGCATATACTCGTTTGGTCTTGTGTACATCTGTAAATCTATAGCTTCATCTCTAGGAAACAACACTTTATCATTTACTTCTCCACAATGTGATATAATTCCATCTCTAACAGCATATGTCAAATTTAGATTTGTTTTGTGACCATCATGATTTTCCAATAATATTAAATTATCAACCGCATTTAATCCATTTTTTTCATGCCAAAAGCTTTCTCCTGCCTCTTTTTGCATAATTTCATTTAATATTTTTTCTCCTGAATGTCCAAAAGGACTATGACCTAAATCATGCGCTATTGATATTGCTTTTGTGAGCTCTGTATTTAACCCTAAATTATTTGCTATAGTATAGCTAATAGATTCTACATAGTTTACATGTTCTATCCTTGTACAAATGTGGTCACTTACTGGTGAAAAATATACTTGTGTTTTATGCTTTAGTCTTCTATATGCTGTCGAATACAAAATTCTTGTATAGTCTCTTTCAAATTCTGTTCTAATATCTCCTTTTTTCTTACTTAAAGGTCTTTTTCTTTTTATCATTTGCTCCCATTTAGGATTTTTTTCATTTGCTGCAACATTTTCAAACTTTTTTTCCATGCATTTTCATCCTCTCTTGCACTTGCTTTCTATTTTCTGCTCTACACTGCAAAAAGCCTTCTTCTTATTTCAAAATTTCTTCTAACGCTTTTGCTATTTGGTCTGGACATGATGTTCCTTTTCCTGCACAGTCTATCCCTTTTAATCTCTTTATTACATCTTCTACTTTCATTCCTTCTACAAGCTTAGATATTCCTTGCAAATTTCCGTTGCATCCTCCTATTACTTTTAAGTTTTTTACAACTCCATCTTCTACTTCTAGTTCAATTTGTCTTGAACATACTCCATGTGGTGTATATGTATACTTCATTTTATTCTCCATTCCTTTCTTCTATTTCTTTTTTCACTTTATTTTACTATCTTATTGTACTATTTTTTTCTAATAATTTCAAGAGTCGAAAAGGGACGCCCCTTTTTCGAAAATTTTTACAAAAAGGGACACCCCTTCTTTATTCCAGTGACATAAAGAAGGGCGAAGATTTTGACAAGTTTTAAAAGCTTTGTCAAAATCTTCGCCCAATTTGCTTTTTTATTTATTACTATTCAATTGCCATTTTAATATTGGATAACCATTATTATATTTCCAATTACCTAATGAATCTTTCACATCATTTGTCCATTCACTACCTAATGTAGAAGCTAAATTCATTAATTCTGCTGATGTTTTTTTGTTCTTTAAAATACTTTCATATTGTTTAGTTGTACCATTATATTGGTACGTTAAATATGTTGATGCTGTATCTAAATAATAACAATTGCTTATTTTGGCATTTGTTACATTATTCCATGATAATCCATGTGCTCCCAAAATAGAACCTCTTAATTTTGTTAAATTAGTTGTATTTTCAGCTATATCTATTTCTTTTATACTTCCTATATTATAACAATTCTCAATAGTTCCATTAAGTGCATGAGATATTATTCCCCCAGCGCAACTTGTAACAACATTTATTTTTCCTGTATTGTAGCAATTTATTACTTTTCCCGACCCATTATACATTGCTATTCCCCCTACATACATAAATCCTACACTTTGTTCGATTGTTACATTGCTATAACACTTATTAACAACTCCATATACATGTCTAACTATTCCACCTACGGCAAAGTCTTTTTTTGAAGATGATGTACTTAAAATTGTACCAGATGCAGAACATTCTTCTACTTTTCCATAGCAATCATTTACTAATCCCCCTATTCCTCTTGTTCCTTCAGTTTTATTATCATAATATATATTTCTTAAATTTACTTTTTTACAGTTTCTATTGAATCTAGAGTTCCTATAAATCCAAAGTTAGCTATTTTTTCTTCTTCAATATACACATTTTTAATAGAATAATAATCTCCATTTAACGTTCCTGCAAATTTATTTATTGGTACCCACTGATTATTTACGTTTCCTTGCAAGTCTATGATTGCTATTTGTAGTATCGTTTCTCCACTAAATGTGTTTCCTTCATTTGCAATTGTTGCTAATTTCTTTAAATTTTCTGCTGTTCCTATTGTGTAGTTTTTTATCCCTTCTTGATTTGCTTCTTTTACTTTATTGGTTGTACTTGTTACTTTTAACTTTAATGTATAATCATTGTAAAATTCTAAATTTACTAAATTACTTAATTTATCTAAACTTAATGTTTCTGTATATGTTTTGCTATTTATATTTTTATTATAAATTACTATATCTCCTAATTTTAGTTCTACCTTTTGAATGCTACTTTCTAGTGCTGTTGCTCCTATTTCTATTGTCGTTCCTTCTGTTATTTTATTATTACTTACTTGCACTGTGGCTGTTACATTTTCTTCCCATATTGCATACAATGTTGTATTTTCTTTTATCGTTATATTATCTCCATTATTATAGCTTGTTCCTGTTCCATCTTGATTTGTATTCCAACTTACAAAATTAAATCCTTCTTTTGTATATGTATTTTCTGGCAATTTATTTTGCTGTTGTTGCTCTTCCGTGTTTGCTCATCTAATATATCCAAGTTT
This sequence comes from uncultured Clostridia bacterium, assembly GCA_934153805.1. Taxonomy (GTDB): domain Bacteria; phylum Bacillota; class Clostridia; order TANB77; family CAG-508; genus UMGS1663. The sequence goes on from CAKPFO010000001.1 coordinate 57,561, forward strand.
AATTCTTCAAAATATGCAGCTTTTTTATACTCTTCTCTTGCTCTTGTCGCTTTAGTTATTAGTCCGTTTTCTCCTACTGTTAAATTAATTGTTACACCAACTAGTATTATTAATACAATTATGGTTATTACTAATGATATTAATGTTATCCCTCTTTTACTTTTCATTTGTTTCCTCCGTTTAAAATTATTATGACATTTTTGTCATACTTTAATTTTTAATATTATGAAATAATTATTTTTATATATAAGGAAGTTTTTTATGATTCGTGAAAATAGAATTAAAAATCATATAACTCAAGAAGAACTTGCTGAAAAATTAGACATAAGTTGGCGACAATTACAGCGTTTAGAAAATAATGAAGAAAACACTACTGTTAAAACTTTAAAAAAAATCATAAAAGTTTTAAATATTCCTGATGATGAAATTTTAAATTATATAAAAAGAAATTAATATCAATATTAAATGTTAAAATTATCTGTTTTGGAGGATTTTATGCACAAAATTAATCAATATAATGATAATCTTAATATAATTGGCTCACGAATTAAGGAAATACGAAAAGATCAAAAACTTTCTCAAGAATATTTATGTGCGAGAATGCAAACTTTAGGTTACAAAATTAGCCGCTCTGACATATCTAAAATTGAAAACAACAAAAAATTTATATCTGATTTTGAGGTCCTTGGTTTTGCAAAATGTTTAAAAACTTCTGTTAGTAATTTGTATAAAGGACTTGAATAAAATTAGAAATTTATTTTATAGTGCCAAGAACTCCGTCCTATTGTCAATAACTCTGTTTCAATTGACAAAAAGAAAGACCATCTTTTCCAAATTTTTTTCATAAAAAGGACACCCCTTCAATCTTTTTAAGAAAGAAGGGGTGTCCCTTTTAATAAATTTTTTCGAAAAAGGGGCGTCCCTTTTAACTATTCAATCTTTTTAAGAAAGAAGGGGTGTCCCTTTTAATAAATTTTTTCGAAAAAGGGGCGTCCCTTTTAACTAAATATTTTGTCAAATTCGTCTCCGTCAATTTTTTCTTTTTCTAGAAGAACTCCGGCTACTGCATGTAATTTGTCTATATTTGCTCTTAATATTTCTTCTGCTGTCTTGTAACCTTTGTCTACTATTTTCTTTACTTCTTCATCTACTATTGCTGCTGTTTCTTCAGAATATTCTTTAGATTGAGCAAAGTCTCTTCCTAAGAATACTTCTTCTTGGCCTGAGCCTAGCATTATTGTTCCTAATCTATCACTCATACCATATTTTGTAACCATATTTCTTGCAATTTTTGTTGCTCTTTCTATATCGTTACTAGCTCCTGTTGAAACATCGTTTAATATTAGTTTTTCTGCTACTCTTCCTCCTAGTAGTGATACTATATTTTCTTCCATTTCTGTCTTAGACATAAAGTTTTTATCTTCTGTTGGACGATACATTGTATATCCTCCTGCCATTCCTCTTGGAACTATAGATATTTGATGTACTGGGTCTTGTGTTGGTAAAAATCTACTTACTACAGCATGACCTGCTTCATGATATGCAACTAATTTGTTTTCTTTTTCGCTTCTTACTCTTGTTCTCTTTTCTGGTCCCATTGTTACTTTTATCATTGCATCTTCAATTTCTTTCATTCCTATTTCTGGTATATTACGTCTTGCTGCTAATAATGCTGCTTCGTTTAATACGTTTTCTAGGTCTGCACCTGCAAATCCTGATGTATTTTTAGCAATTACCTTTAAGTCTACATCTGGTGCTAATCTTTTCTTTCTGCTATGAACTTCTAGAATTTGCTCTCTTGCTTTTACATCTGGTGAGCCTACCATTATTTGTCTATCAAATCTTCCTGCTCTTAATAGAGCTTTATCTAATACATCTGGTCTGTTTGTTGCAGCTAAAACTATAACACCTTCGTTTTCTGCAAATCCATCCATTTCTACTAACAATTGATTTAATGTTTGTTCTCTTTCGTCATGTCCTCCACCAAGTCCAGCTCCTCTTTGACGTCCTACTGCGTCTATCTCGTCTATGAATATTATACATGGAGCTTTTCTTTTTGCTTCTTCAAACAAATCTCTAACTCTTGATGCACCAACACCAACAAACATTTCAACAAAGTCTGAACCACTTATTATAAAGAATGGTACTCCTGCTTCTCCTGCAACAGCTTTTGCTAAAAGCGTTTTTCCTGTTCCTGGAGGTCCTACTAATAGCACTCCTTTTGGAATTCTTGCTCCCATTTCTGTAAATTTTCTTGGGTTCTTTAAGAATTCTACAATTTCTTCTAGTTCTTCTTTTTCTTCATCTACACCGGCTACATCATTAAATGTAATTTTGGCTTTGTCTTGTGGATTAAGCATTCTTGCTTTGCTTTTTCCAAATGACATTGTTTTGTTTCCACCATTTTGATTTCCATTCATTATAAATAACCAGAAAATTATAAATATAATTAATATTCCAAATGGTGTTAATAAGCTTAAACCTATCATTATAATAGATTCAGATTTTTCTGTTACTACTATGCTTTCTGTTTTCATAGCATCGCTTAAGTTTTCCATTAAGTTGTCTATACTTGGTATATTTACAACCTTTGGTACATTCTCATTTTTTAATACTACTTCTGCTTTGCTTCCATCTGAAGAAATTTCTATTTCTTTTACCTCTCCAGCTTCTATTTTAGATATTAATTGTGAATAAGCAAGCTTATTGTTTTTAACATCTAAAATTGTTGTAAGTAGCACTATGAATATTATTAAGATAATCATCCATATTGCTAATGTTTTTATACTATTTTTCAAAATGTTCTCCTCCTTTGTAATCTGGAAATTAGAGGTTAGAAATCTTATATATACTCTAATCTGCCATATTCAAATTATTTTTCTATTCTTATATAACACATAAATCTATTTAATTCAAGTGTTTTTTATATGACTTTTTCTTTACAAAATTGTCTGTTTAAAAAAGCTCTTACGGAAAGTCGTTTAAAGCTATATTTGTTTTATAAAAAAAATTTTTCCTTTTTTTACTAGAACTTTTATATTTTTATTTGGGGTTAAAAATTTGTTTCCAATATTATTATTGCAAAGTTTTACTATATCTTCTATATGTACTTGCTCTATGTTTTGAGCTGTTCCAAGCACTTTATTAATAGTATATAGTATTAATCTGTTTTTTATTACTAAATTTAAATTATTAAACTTTTTTAGGTCTAAAATTACAGTACTATTTTCTTCTAAGCCTCTATTCCCTAGCTGTTCTTTAATGCAAATGTTTTTATATTCTTTTATTACATTTTCTTCTATGTATTTATTTTCATTTGTAGCTATTTTAGATAATCTATTTATGCTTGTAATAATATTTGGATTAAATTCCTTTTGGATATATGGAATTAGCAAATTTCTTACCTTATTTCTAGTGTAAATATTTTCTTTGTTAGTTTTATCTAACTTAGCATCTAGTTTTTCTTTTTCACAATATTCTTCTATTTCTGTTCTAGTACATTCTATTAATGGTCTTATAAATTTATAATCTCTGATTGGCTCTATTCCTTTTAGTCCAGATGTTCCTGCACCTCTAATAATATTCATTAATACTGTTTCTGCATTATCATTTGCAGTATGTGCTGTTGCAATTTTATTTGAATTTGTCTTTACTAATACTTCTTCAAAAAATGAATACCTTAAGTTTCTCCCAGCTTCTTCTGTTCCAACTTTTTGCTCTCCTGCCATCTTTTGAACATCTGCTTTCTTTACATAGCAATCTATATTATTCTTTTCGCAAAATTCTTGTACGTATTTTGTTTCTTCATCTGCTTCTTTTCTTATCATATGGTTTATGTGTGCAACTGTTATTCCAAAGTCTAGGTTTGTTTCTTTTCTTATATTTATAAGTACATTTAATAAAGTCATTGAATCTGGTCCTCCAGACACCCCAACAACTATATTATCTCCATTTTTAATTAAATCATACTTTGTAATTGTATGCCATACTTTTTGTTGTAGCATCTTCTTCTCCTTTTAACTACTATAATTATTATACATTTGAGGTTAGAAATTTAAATTTATTCTAATTTCTAACCTCTTTTTCTTATTCTCTATATCTTTCTATATTTGCAAATTTTGTATAATTTCCTAACCATAATAGCTCTACTGTTCCTGTTGAACCTGCACGGTGCTTTGCAAGTATTACCTCTGCTATATTTTTCTTTTCACTGTCTTCGTTATAATAGTCATCTCTGTATAAAAACATTACGATATCGGCATCTTGCTCTATAGCTCCAGATTCACGAAGGTCAGAAAGCATTGGTCTATGGTCTGGACGTTGCTCTACAGCTCTTGATAGCTGTGATAAAGCAACTACTGGTACATTTATTTCCTTTGCTAATATTTTTAAAGAACGACTTATTTCTGATATTTCTTGTTCACGTGATGCTCCTCTTTTACCTGATCCTTGTATTAGTTGCAAGTAATCTATAACCACAAGTCCTATATTTTTTTCTAATTTTAACTTTCTACATTTAGCTCTTATTTCCATTATAGATATACCAGGAGTATCGTCTATAAATATGTTAGATTCAGAAAGTAAGCCTGAGGCATCTGCAAGTTTTGCCCAGTCTTCATCATCTATTTTACCTGTTCTTACTTTATTACTATCTACCATTGCCTCACTACATAGAATTCTGTTTGCCATTTGTTCTTTAGACATCTCTAAGCTAAATATTGCAACTGGTGTATTTCCTCTTGTTGCTGCATATGTTGCTATGTTTAATGCAAATGCAGATTTTCCCATGGCAGGTCTTGCAGCTACTAATATAAGCTCTGAACCATGAAGTCCTGCTGTTTTATAGTCTAGGTCCGCAAATCCAGTAGGAACACCTGTTATATGTTGTTTTTGATTATATAATTGTTCTAATTGTGTAAATGTGTCTACTAATATATCTTTTATAGATGAATATCCTTTTTGATTTTTAGATTGTATTGTATCAAAAATTTTCTTTTCTGCTTGGTCCATTAAAAATTCTACATCTTGTGTTTCATCGTATCCAAGTTTTATAATATCATTTGCAGTTTTTATTAAATTACGAAGCAATGATTTTTCTTCTACAATTTTTATGTATTTATCAACATTTGCTGTTGTAGGCACTTTGTCTGGAAGTTCAGCCAAATATTCTAGTCCACCAACAGCTTCTAGTTGTCCCATAGATGCTAGCTCTGACTTTAATGTAATAATGTCTATAGGTTCAGCTCTATTATACAAATTCAAAATTGCACTATATATAATTTTATTATCTTCTCTATAAAAATCGTCCTCTTTTAGTACTTCTAGAGCATTTATGATAGCATCTTTATCTGTAAGCATACTGCCTATAACCGCTTGTTCAGCCTCTGTGTCATGTGGTGGTACCTTTCCTAGTTCCATTTTTTTACTTCCTTTCTAATCAACAACCTGTACTTTTAATTTTGCTGTTACTCCTTCATATAGTTTAATGTCTACATTTACTGTTCCTAATGTTTTTATTGTTTCTGTTAAAATTATCTTCTTTTTCTCGATTTCTATTCCATGTTGTGCTTTTAAGTTTTCTGCTATTTCTTTAGAGGTTACTCCGCCAAATATTTTTCCATTTTCTCCTGCTTTTACTTTTATTTGTACAGTTAGCCCTTTTAATTTATCTGCTATTTTTATTGCTTCTTCTTTTTGTAAGTCTTTTCTATATTGATTTGAATCTTGTTTTGATTTTAAGTTTGTTAAATTTCCTGCATTTGCTTCAACAGCTAATTTTTTTGGAAATAAATAATTCCTTGCATATCCATCATTGGCATTTATAACTTGGTCTTTTTTTCCGACCCCTTTTATATCTTGTAATAAAATAACTTTCATCTTATTTACCTCCTTTTTATTCTACTATATTTTACTCTAAAAAGTCGTTATTTTCAAGGTGTTTTGGATAAAATCTTTAAGGACATTTGGGGACGGGTCACTTTTGTCCGATACATAAAATAGTTTTTTGTTGTAAATTCCTTTATATAAAAAAGAAACATATCATTTTTATCTACTGATATGTTTCTTTTATGTAAAGGACAAAAGTGACCCGTCCCCAAATGTCCGTTTAACTTAAAATTTCTTCAAAATACTCATTTATTTTGTTTATTAGTTCTTGTTTTACCTCTTGTAAGCTCATTCCCTCTACTTGTGCACCAGCTAGTGTTATATGACCGCCACCACCAAGTTTTTCTAATATTACTTGCACATTTATATCACCTATTGAACGTCCACTTATGCAAACCTTGTCTCCCAAATTTCCTATTACAAAAGATGCTGTTATTTCATTTATAGTTAATAATTCGTCTGCTGCTTTAGCACAAATAACATTACTATTTGTATCATTTTCTTCATATGTTGAAATTCCTATAGTATTATTTATTATTTCTGCTCTAGAAACAATATCTGATATTTTATGATATGTTTCTAAATCACTTTGAAACCATTTTTTTACTTTGATAATGTCTATTCCAAATTTTCTTAAAAATGCTGCTGCTTCGAATGTTCTTACACCTGTTTTAAATGTAAAGTTCTTTGTATCCATCATAATCCCTGCATATAAGCCTTCTGTTTCTAGTGTTGTTAATTCTATATTTTTTTCAGAATATTCTATAAGCTCTGTAACTAATTCTGATGCAGATGAAGCATACACCTCATGGAAAGTAAGAATTGCGTTTTCTATAAAATCTGTACTTCTTCTATGATGGTCTATAATAACTATTTTGTTTGTTTTACTTAATAATTCTGGTACCTCTACATAGCTTGTTTTGTGAGTATCTACAACAACAAGTAATGATTCAGTATTAATTAATTCTAGTGCTTTATCTTTTCTTATTATGCATTGTCTGTATTCTTCCTCTTGTTTTGCTGCTTCTATAAAACTATCTAAGCTCGTTCCAAAAGTTTCGTTTACAACATATGCATCTTTTCCTATTGTTTTAGCTATACGGTAAACACCAAATCCAGCTCCCATAGCATCCATATCACTATTAGAATGTCCCATTATAATTACATTAGACGCTTCTTGCATTAACTCTTCTAATGCATGTGATACTATTCTTGCTTTGACCTTAGTCCTTTTTTCCATTTCTTGGGTTCTTCCACCAAAGAATGTGTATTTCCCATTTTTTCTAATAATTGCTTGGTCTCCACCTCTACCTAAAGCTATGTCTATTGTTGCTTGAGATGTCTTATATTTTTCGTAATTTGAATTTCCTTCATTCGAAATTGCTATACTTAATGTTGTCTGTATTTTTCCTGGTATACTAATTTCTTTTATCTCATCCAATATGCTAAATTTTTCATCTTCTAGTTTTTTCAAATTTTCTTGTTCTAGTATAACAACAAAAGTATCTCTGTCTGATTTTACTATTAAGCCTTTATATTTGCTTGCCCAATCATATAGTTTTTTCTCTATTGTTGCTGTAATTATTGGTCTATCTTCTGCAGATATTCTTTGCATTATTTCTTCATAATTATCTATCATTATTGTTCCTATACATATTCTAGAATTGTTGTATTTTTCTAAAAGATGTATATTTTGAGTGTTATCAACAAAATATAGTGTTGCCATATATTCATTTTCTTTTTTATTGTCTTTCCCCTTTGATTTTACATACTCTCCAAATATCTCATATATTTTATCTCCGATTACAACTTGTTTATTAATTAGCTCTTTTAGCTCTTGCTTGTTTTCTTCTCTACTATTTTGTATCTCTAGTTTTAACTCTTTTACTATATCATTTAAATATGTGTTTATATCTATATTAGCAAATTCTTGAATAAATTTTGAACTTTTCCATACTACATTTCCATTTGTTTCTATTACTATTAGTGGAAATGGAGAATTTATTAAAGTACTTTTTGCTGCATTGTCTACAGTTAAAGTTAAATCTCTTATATGTTCTGAAAGTTCTGTTTTTCTTTTATTATTTGTCCAATATGCATATATTACAATAAGCACAAATATTAATATTGCTGGCATTATAAAGTGAACCTCATAAAAGCACAATGCTATTAGCAATATTGCTATTATTACTAAATATATTTTAGTCTTTGATACTAGTTTATCAAACACTCTTATATTATTGTTTTTAGGCATAAATTTCTCCTTTTTATTTCTTTTATATCACATCTTATTTTACTCTTTTTTGCCTATTTTGTCAAATTTGAAAGCTAGTTTGAAATTTTTTTTATAATGTTATCACATTTTAAAGCCACATCATTTTCTATATTTTTTGTTAATTTTCTATCTTCCATTAAGATATTTCCATCTACAATTGTTGTACATACATTGCTTCCTTTTACATTATAAACAATCTCTGAGATTATATTATTTACTGGTTTAGTAAGTACTGTATCTAAGTCTAGTATAATTATATCTGCTCTTTTACCTATTTCTATACTGCCAACTTTATCTTCTAAACCTAAAGTTTTTGCTCCATTTATAGTTGCCATTTTTAAAACCTCATAGGCTGGCAAAAGCTTTGGATTTTCTGTAACACCTTTTTGTAATAATGCTGTATATTTCATTGCTTCAAATAGGTCTAAATTGCTTCCACTTCCTTGCCCATCCGTTCCTATAGAAACATTTATGCCATCTTCTATCATTTTGCTTATTTTTGCAATTCCACAACCTAATTTTAAATTACTTACTGGACAATGAGCTACGCTAATATCCATACTTTTTAAATTTTCTATATCTTCATTTTCTAGTTTTACACAGTGTGCTAATATAGTTTTTACATTTTTAAATTCTTGTAATAATACTTGCATAGGCTCTTTATTATAATTATTTTTTATATCTTCTACTTCTTTTTGGTTTTCACAAAAATGCATATGAATGTGTAAATTGTTTTTCTTCGCAAATTCAATACACTTTTGCACATATTGTAAAGAAGATGTGTATAATCCATGTATTCCAACATTAAAAGTTAGCTTTGAATTTTTATTTTTGTATTTGTCTATTAGTCTTTGTAATTCTTGTAATCTTTTTTCTCCTGCTTCTACTCCATCTATATCTTGCAGTGTTCTAGTAGTTTGCAAACGAATTCCTGTTTCTTCCATTGCTTTTATTATTTCATCAGTCATAAAATACATGTCATTTATTGTTGTACAACCTGTTTTTATCATCTCTATAAATGATAAATATGATGCATAATAAATATCTTGTTCTTGCAATTTATCTTCCATTGGCCAAATTTTGTCATTTAACCATTCTTGAAGATTATACCCATCTAATGTTTCTCTAAATATACTCATAGGTATATGTGCATGTGTATTTATTAGACCTGGCATTACAACCTTTTTCTTTGCATCTATTATTTTTATATTTTCATCTAGTTCTTTTAAGTTTTTACCGATATTTTTTATTTGTCCATCTTCTACATATATATCTATTTGTTCTTCTACTTGTTTTCTTGTTTCATCCATTGATATTAGTGTTGCATTTTTTATTCCTAATTTCATTCTAAATCACATTCCTTTCATTTTTATTATTTTCTCTATTTCTACTTATATAATACATTACATCATATTAGTTTTCAATGTTTTTTTAGAATATAATTGATTTCATAGTTATAATAAGATAAATATAAGATTAGAATGTAGTGACGAATGCGCATGGAAAAATTTTAGAAATTCTACGATATTTTATGGAAAGAGTTCATTTTTAATGGAAGGGTGCCATAAAATGAGGTAGAATTTCTTAAATTTTGTAATAAGCCGAGGAATGAAATGATAATCTTATATTTATTTTATTATAACTATGCTACTTTTTAAGTAAACAATTAAATGAGTTAGAAATATTTACTTTTCTAACTCATTTAATTTCTATTTTTCAAAAGATAATATAAAATCTGTATTTTCTTGTAATCTCATTACAAAGTTCTTTTCTCTTTTTTCTGCTACTGAACTATATCCATCTTTATAAGGTACATTTATAACATAATTTTGACCTTGCTCTTGTATAGTTATCTTCCCTAGCACATTATATTCAAAAAATGTTTCCTTTGCATAATTTTCAAATTGTTCTAATGTTGCAAAATTTGAACTTTTAAATTGAGAATCTAACAAGTTATATACACTCTCATATTCTTTATCATCAATTAGTTGATATACTCTTTTAATATTCTCTTCTACTTTCTCTGTTGGGCTTAATGCTAAATATTTGTTTAAATATTCTTCATTTTCCTTATTATCTTCTTGTATTTCTATTGTATAATCTGTATATTTATATTCTTTAATTATATATGTTTTACCATATGTATCTACTATTGTATATTGCGTGCTATTGTCACTTGCCTTTACACTACTTTCTACTATTGCTGTGTCTGATAATTTTTCTTTATTATTTTCTATATATTTTTTATATTTATTTATGTCATTACCAAATTTTTGCGATTTATAGCCTTTTTCTAATATTGTAAATGCTACTTCTGGTTTTGTTAATTCTAGTTGCAAATAACTATAGAAATACTTACTCATTACTTGCTCATTTGATAAATCTTTATCTTCTATTTTATTATAGTCATTGCTTTTTATTTCTATACTTTGTAGATACTTTGTATCTACATTATTTTCTTTAGCATTTTTATATTCTGTTTCTGTAGATTTTCTTATATTATAAGATTTAGTAATATAATCAACATTTATTACAAAATATACATTCTTATCATCTAATGTTGTTTCTGCAAAATATGTTGTATCATTTATTCTTTCTATTTTATAGATTTGTTCAATTTTAAGATAATATACCTCGTCAAACTTTTCCGTTTTTTCTTCTTTTTCTAATATTGCCGCTAATTTTTCTTCATTTGATTCATTACTATATTCTATATAATTTTCTATACATTTTTGAATTATAACATATCCTTTATACGATGTTTCTTCACGAATGTCTAGTATATCTTCATTTGAAACTTCAGAATCAAGATTTCTTATTTCTTCATCTTTTAATTTTGGAAGTAATATGACTATTGACAATGTTGTAATTATTATCAATATTATTAGTAGTATTATTAATATTTTCATTTTTTTCATTCTTAATACCGCTTCTTTCCAAGGATGTTTTTGCATTCCTTTTTTATAAAATTTTTGAGATTATAAAGTTTTGGGCGATTGCTAATCGCCCTTATTATATTATTCTTTATACATATATATTATTCTGGAATTAGCTCTACTACACCAATTATACCTCTAAATGCTCCTGGGAAAATGTGCTCTGAAACATTTGAAGTTATATTTCCATTCCATACGCCTGTATGAACATGTCCTGCTAAAACACTCTTAACTTTTGTATTGCTTGAATATATATAATCATTTAATAGAGTATTCATACTACTATTGTTTCCAATAATCCATTTGTAACTATTGTTTGCCCAATAGTAAACTTGATTATTATGCACACTTCTGCACCATTGTTCTAGTCCTGATGCATCTGTTTGAGAAGCAATTGGAACATGTGATGCTAATATTACAGAACCTGTTGCACTTTTTATTAATGATTGTGCTTTTGTTGTATCCACACTTGCGTTAGCTGACCAGTTTAGTCCTACAATTCTTACTCCACCTAAATCTATATATTTAGAATCTGAGTTTCCATCTAAACTACTATGTTTAGATAGTGCATATGAAACATCATGATTTGTTCTTCCTGTCCATGCATCATGGTCATCTGTAGAACCTCTTATATACATTTTCTTTATACTAGACTTCAACTTTTTATATCCGTCAGATAACACTTTATAGTTATTATCACTATAATAATCCATAAGGTCTCCTCCAAATATAACTGCATCAAAGTTGTTGTTATTTATATAGTCTATTATTTGTGGCCATAAATCTTCACTATGTACCGTTTTGTCATCAGTAACCATCATATTATATCTACTAGCAATTTCACTTTCTGAACTAGTAACATCAGAACCCCTATTAGTATAATCTGCTACTATATGTGCATCACTTACCCATGCAATTTTTTTACTGCTACTTAAATTTGGTATTTTTATTGTTACCTTATCTTCAGCAAATGAATATGTTGGTACCTCTTTTTTATCTCCATCTGGATATGATGTTATAAGTACACTTCCATTTTTCATATTATTTGTAATTCTTGAAAGGCTTACCCAGCCATTTTTAGCTGAATTTACTGTACCTGGGTTAGATACATATACTTGGTTTACTCCATCTTTATTTCTAAAGTCTAACAATACCATGTAATGTCCTGTGCTACTTGTCCATTCTCCTTTTACATTTACTATTATTGGTCTTCCTGATTGTAAATGTGTTATTATTTCTTTTTCTGTAAGAGGTCTGTATGGTCTTTCACTTTCTATTCCATGATTTTTTAATATTTCTTGTAGATTTTTTGTTACTCCACCAACTTCTACTCTAATAGTTTCTGGAGTAACATCTTGACCATAGCCTTTTAGAATAATTGCTATAGAAGTTATGCTACATCCGCTACTTTTCATTGTTCCATCTGCAAATTTATGGTCTGACCATGAAGCACCTGAGTCTTGTTTATATGCTGGATATGTATGTCCATTAACTGTATATCCATCTACATTTTCTGTACCTTGTTCTTCTTGTTCAAATTGAATTCCTAGCAATTCATACATTTTCTTTACATATGATGTAACATTTCTTACCCATCCATCACCTTGTGTAGGATATTTTGTTGTATTTGGGCAATATGTATAACCTATATCTTTAATGGTTATCTTACCTTGAGCAAAATATATACTACCTTTTGCCATATTTCTCATTACTGTTTCTACATTTTCTTGTGGAGTTGCGTATGTTTTTCCTAAATTCCAACTTAACCAGTTATTGTCGTTTTTTACATATGATGTATTAGCTGTACCTATATTGGTTTCTATATGTCCAAATGCTAATACAAATATTGCATTTACTTTATATTGGTCTTGACATGATATTAATGTATCCACTAGACTTAATGCATTTTTTCTTTCATTTCCAGAAAATACAGCTGTTATTATTGCTATTAATTCATCTCTTGTTGGTGCTCGTAAAGCTCCTTCTTCATCTGTTTTTACTATTATATCATCTATATTTAAGTCCTTGTATTCTTCATCTGATATCGGTTCATCAAAATCTTTTAGTAAGTTTTCTATGTCTGGCTCATTTTCTGGAAGCGTCATTAAATATTGCATATGCTCGGCTAAACCAGTCATCTTATTTTTGTATTGGCTGTTAGTATCATCTTCTGCACTTGCGTTTTCATCACCTTCCATATCTTGTCCCATTAAACTATATAGCATATCTATTGAACTTTTTAAAAATGGGTATGGCTCTGCTTGCACATTGGTTCCTGGTAATGTATATGATACATTTTTTCCAGATTTATCAAAAACAGATTTTTTTGCACATTCTATTGCTTTTCTTACATTATCATAACAATCATCTGCATTTTCACATTTTCCTGTAGAATTTCTTAATAGTCCTAAAAATTGTTTTGACTTTTCTATTGGCTTTCCCAACATTACCGGTGGATTATATTTAGTTTCTGTTACAGTTGTTTCTACTGATGTTGTCTTAGCTACCATCATATCAATTCCATACCAACGTTCTTGTGTATAAACAATTTCAGTTCCTCCATATGCACTTTCTTGTTCATGTCCACCATATGGAGTATAACCTGGAAGCTCTGTTGGTAATGAGTATGTTGCTGTATATGGTCCTGATGTCGACGTAGTTACCTTTGTAGTTTTTGAATGCATATAATTTATATAGAAACTCCATGTATTAATAAATTGTTCATTTAAATGTGGTACCATTGTTGTTGTTATTATTTCAGTTTTTGTCTTTTCTGTTTTTTCTGAGGTTTTTGAAGCACTAGAAGTTGCACTACTAGTAAAACTTTCATATGATTCAAGTTTTTTCTCTTCCAATATTGTTACATGTTCCTCTGTTGTATCATCTTGTACAGCAAGTATCATTTGCGTCTGTCTTGCTAACATTGCTACATGATATACAAATTCTGGATTTCTTGTAATTAAACACAAATTTATTAAAAATTCATATGGCATTGTATATGCACTTATTTTGGTTTTATAATCTATTGGAATTATCTTTTCTATTTCTACTTCTGTTGAATCTGCTGTAAATAATGAATTTATTATATTACTTTGATCTGTTTCTTTGGTTTCTATAGTTTTTACTTGGGCAATCTTTAATTCTCCCGTATCTTCATCTATTGTATATCTATATCTTATTTTTTTATCTTTATTATCCACTAACTTTTGAAATTCTTCTGGTGAAACATACTTCATTATTACATAATCTGTTCCATTTACTGTTGCAACCTCTTCGTCATCGTTCGTTCCTACATCTAATGTTGTACTAATTAGTCCTTTTTGTTTTGTTCTAAATATAAAAACAGAACCGTCTACCCAATCATCATGATTATTTTCAAGGTTTGTTAATTCTAATCCCCTTCTACGATGTGTGCTTTGCGTTATTATATCTGCTTTTACAAATTCTTTTATATATTTTTCTATTCTTTCTTTTTGCTTTTTGTAGTTATTATCTGTTAGTATTTTTTCTATTAAATCATGCTCTGTTAATTTTTTATCTTCTTCTAAAATGTCTGCATCTCCTAAAAGTCCCAAATCACTTAAAGATACTCCTAATTCTGATAACTGCCTAATATGTTCATCAACTACAGTTATATCTACTGTTTCTTCTTGTCCGCGTTTCTTCATTCGTGACTGTGGTCTCTACTTTATCATCTAGCTTTATCCAATAATCATCACGTATCCATTTCCAAAATTTATTAAGTGCTGTTCCCACATTTGAAAGAATTTCTATAACTTTGTCTTTAATAGCACTAAATACTGAAAATACTGCCGTGGCTATTACAACAATTATTAAAATACCTACTAATGCTGGTGTCATTTTTATTAATGCTTTTTTTGCTATTTTTTTAGCTAACACATTTTTATTTTTGCTATTTTCTTCGTCCACTTGTTCACCTTCTTCCATTTTTAGTATGTCTATATCTCTACTTCTATTTTTAGTCTATCTGTAGTATTTTCTTGTTCATACTTAGCATTATCCTCTACAATGTCTGTAAAAATTACTTTTTTAGTTATGCTATTTGAATCATAGCTTTTGTAAAATTTCATAGACATTGTTTTAGCTCCATATGAAGTTATTTGAAGCAAACTATCTGCAATCTCGTTAATAGCTATAGTATTTTTTATTTTGCTATTATCCATTATATATATTTTTCTGCTTGATGACATTGTATCTAATAATACTGTTTTATCTGTATAATTTTCTGCCTTTATTTCATAAATTTCATAATCTTTATAAAGTTCTTGTCTTAAAACGGTTATTTTTATTCCATTCTTTTCTGTGCTTTTATTTATTTCTTTTACTTTTATTAAACTATTTATACTTAATTTTTGCGAATCTTTATCTACTGTAATATAATCTCCATAATTTTGACTTGAAGATACATTTCCTGTAGATATACTATCTTCATAAAATGTTACTATATATGTATTTGTTTTAGATGAATTTTTATAATTTTCTATATCTATAGTTTTTTTTGTCTTAAAAATCAAATTATAATAATTGTCTATAAACTCTTGCTCTGTTGGAAATAATGTATTCTTACATTCATCTGTTAGTAAGTCATATGCTTTTTTTGTATCTTCATTATTACATGCTTGTACAAAATTTTCTATGATATTTACATTTGTTTTTGTTTTTTCTTCGCTTACTACTTCTCCAGTTCTACTTGATGTTGTTGGCAATTTTTGGTAGTTTTGAACTGGCGATACATTATTATTTGCTTTTTTTTGGTTTTCTTCTTTTGCTACTTGATTTAATACTTGTATAATAGCAAAAATGAAGACAACTCCTAATGCTATTATAATAATTTTCTTTCTGTTTTGATTCCACATTCTTATAATTTTATTCATTAGTTGTTGTCCTCCATTTATATATAATTTTTAAACTTATTTTTTAGTTTTTCTTGATGTTGACTTTTTCTTTCCTGATGATGTTCCTGTTGTTGCTTTACTTGCTGCTCCACTATCTGTTTTTGGTTTTAAGTTATGTTGTTGTCCAACTTGCGCTTTCATTACATTTAATGTATGTTCTGCAGCCTTTCTAGCTGCTTCTTCATCAAGTCCTCGTTTATCCATAAATTCTTGTGTAAAGTCTTGCACTTTTGCTTTATATTGTTTTTCATCACCTAATTCTTTAGAAGTTATCTTTCTTTCTTTAGCAAGTCTTGCTATTTTAGCTGCTTGATCACGGTCTACATATTTTTCAGCTTTTTTAGCTCTATAAATTTCAGCTGTATCTGTTAAACCTTCATTTACATAGTCTCTCATAGATTCTTTTTCTTGTTTAATTTCTTCTTCTGTTGGAGCCATTCCATTGTTTTCAGCAGCCATCTTGTTTCTTATGTATTGATCTACTTTTTCATCTTTCATAAAGGCTTTTGTTCTTGCTGCATCTTCTGAACTTGTATCTCCCTTAAATTCATCTAATATTCTTCTACCTGTTGAAGGTAGTTTTCTTACAGTGTTTGCAGCATTTCCAACAGTATTTATTGCTGAATTTCCTAATCTTTGTCCAACCGATTTACCCGCTGTCATTCCAGCCAATACTCCTGCCATTCCTTTTCCAGATGCAAGTCCAGCTCCTAAACCTAATGCCATTCCAGAAGCTGTAAATACTGCTCTAGTAGCTGTTTTAGCTGTACCTTTTGCTATACCTTTTATTGTTCTTTTAGCAATATTTTTTGCTCCTCCATGAGCATTAGCAAGATTTCTTACGCCTTGTCTAAATCCTACTTTTGATCTTTTTTCTGTATTTGAGCTATCTTCACTGTTCTCTATTTTTGTACCATCCGAACTAAATTCTTCTACATCATCATTTGAAAGTCTTACTGGTGGTTTTTCTTCATTATCTAATGGTACTTCTTTGTAATCTACATCTATTGGTTCATTTACATTATTTTCGTCATTCTGTGGACCTGGTAATCCTCGAGGTTCTTCATTAACTTCTCTATAATCTACATCTATCGGTTCATCATTTGAACTGTTTCCATCAAATCTAGTTTTAGTTGCATCTTCTTTTTCTGTACTTTCGTAGCCTTCTGGTGCTCCGTTTATTCCGTCTATTCCATGAGTTCTTTGGAATCGTGGTTGTTTTTCTTCAGCTGTTGGACTAGGTGCTGTTGCTCCACCTTTTCCTCCAGAAGATTTTCCTCCACCTATTTTAGAAGCTATTGTTCCTGCTGTAAATCCTGTAAGTGCTCCCATAGTTCCTAATGGTGCATTATCAAATCCAAACATTTTCTTTAATATCTTTTCTGCTGGTAATATAAATGTTATTGCTACTAATGCATATATGATATTGTCTTTTGCTAGCTCTGTTGCAGCACCTACAAATATCATATATATAATTAAGTGAAATGGCTGAATTAATGCATTATACACATATTCTTTTAGCCACATGTTAAATGCTTGTGCTTTTCCATCTCCTATTTTATCTATTGGATATGTAATCGCTACAAGTGGTGCTATTATTGTTAAAAATGCCATCATTAATACCCTTTTCAAGTAATACCATGTAAATATTCCTGTATATATAACTAATGCTACATATAGAAGGAAATATGCAAATCTAGCTACGGTGTCTGCTGATTGAACCATAAATCTTGTAGCTCCCATAAAGTTAGTTGTATAATTTTCTCCATCAACACTTATTACTACAGTGCTTGCTTCATAGTCATCTCCTACTATTGCATCATTTATTGCATCTACCATTACTAGTGTAAATGACATTATATAATGTAAAAAGAATAATAAGCATAGTGCAATAAGCCAATCTGTAAACATTTGCTTATATTTTGCCTTATCTGCTGAAGTACTAGATAATATAATTCTTATACCTACATATACTAATACACATAGTAAACCTACTATTGACAAATTTCTAAGTGCTACATACCAACCCGAAATAGTATTTTGTAATCTTGCAGCAGTACCATCTACTCCATATTCTGAATTAAGTTTATTCCATTTTGGTGTAATAAAGTTAATATCTAAATACGGAACTTTATTACTAAAAATTTCTTCTGGCGTGTATTCTATAACTGGTACTTTATAATCATCTGATCCTGTACTTAGTCCTACTTGTAAATTGTCTTTACTAACAGTTAGAAAAGGGTTTTCCCCACCTTTTTTTACTCTATCATCATCGGTATCTACCATTACTTTAGAATTTAAAAATCCATCTACGAATCCATTTGCATCTTTTTCCATGCTTCCAGTCATTGCCGCTTGTAAAAGACTTTCTACTGAATCTACAATCATAGATAAGAATGCTAATGTTGGATTTGCAAGTATTCCTCCTACGCTAAAGTTTACAGCAGCACTAGAATAAGCTGGAACTATGAAATTAAAACTTAACACCATAAGTATTACTATTATTGTCTTTTGTAGTATGCCTTTTTTAGTAAATTTTTTCATACTATTATTTTCTCCTCCTAGTATTCATTTCTTGTTTTATTCTTACTTACCAACTTATTTAAGTTTGTTTCTACAAATTCAAATTCTTTTGCTGTTGGTCTTATCTGTATAATTGCTGTGTCTGCTCCTACTTTTAGAAGTCCCTCTCCTTTTTCGCAAGTTACTAAAAAGCTTGCTTCTCCAGAGCTTAGTTTAAATACTTCCTTTAAATATTGTATTTCGGATTTATCTTGTGCTAAAAATAATTTTGTATCTGATGATGTTAAAACTGCTTGTGCTTCTGGTTTCTCATAAAAGTCTTGAAATCTTTGAGAAATAATAGCTAGAGAAACATTTCTTTTTCTGGCACGACGTGCCATTGTATTTAAAAAGTCTACTGCTTCTGGGTATGGAAGTAACATCCATGCCTCATCTACAAGTACTCTTTTTTTGGCTGCTTTTGTTCTATCTTCACTATTTTTCTTAACATATTTTTCCCAAATCCAAGAAAGTAAAATTTGTTGTGCTAAAGGTCTTGCAAATCTCTCTTCTAGATTTGAAATGTCTAAGTTTATAAATAGTGTTCCATCTAATAAGTCAAATGTAGATTGTCCATCGAAATATGCCATTTGTCCGTTATATTCTCTTATGTATTGTTTCATAACCTTCATTAGATAACTGTAATGGAATTGATAGTCTGGGTTTTTATTTTCTTCTGCCTTTTTTAATATTCTTTTATACCATGAACCTATTGTTGGCATCTTTTTCTTTTGCCTTCCTAGTACATCTCTCATTGCCATTTCATTTCTTTCGTATAAACTACTAGGGTCACTTGTTATTCCTGCTGCTTCATATTCTTCTGCAACTGCTTCTGAAATAATTTGTTTTGTAAGCTCGTTTACATCTGTACTTCTTGTACTACCTCTTGCCATAGTAAGTAAAGCTTGTGTTACGTCCTCAACTTTGTTTTCTACATTTACTACAGTTCTATTTTTTCCTGTTATTTCGTCTTTTACTATTTCTGCTTCTATATCAAATAAGTTAATTATTGTTTGTGACGTTGGACTTATTACAACGTTGATTCCTCCTAAGCTTTCTGCAACTATTGAATACTCACCTTCAGCGTCTAGTGCTAGACTTTGTATACCCATTAGCACTGCAGAACGAGAAATTAATGTTTTCATTGTAACTGATTTACCAGCACCAGATTTAGCAAATATAACCATGTTATAGTTTGTAAGTGAAGAGTGGAAATTATCAAATAAAATTGGCACTCCTGTTTGTTTGTTAAATCCTAGGGGTACACCAGTTGGGTGCCCTACCTCTGATGTGGTAAATGGGAATACTGTTCCCATTGAACGTCTATCAAATGTGTGAACTTTTTTTATTTTATCATCCATAAGTGGTAAATTGCTTTTAAATGCTTCTTCTTGCATTCCCCAAGCACTTTTTATACCAACTAATGATTTAGACATTTCTGATGATAAAATTTTTGTATATCTTTCCAAATCTTCTAGACTATATGCAAATAGCGTTGAAACTATAGAAGCTTCAAATAGTTTATTATACCCTGCTGCTATTTCATCTCTTAATTGTTCTGCTTCCCATCTTTTTTGTCCTATTGTACTTTCTCTATTTATATTTCCTCTATCTGCTGCAACAATTCTTTCTGTTTCTAGTTCGTTGATAACCCTATTTAATTCGTTTTGTGACCTAGATTCTGGTATTGGATTTATGTATATAGATGTGTTTATATCTCCAAACATATACATATCTCTAAACAATTCTGGAAATGTAGCCATCCTTGGAAGTGTAGATACAAAGAAACTTCTTGCATATCTTGTAACATTTGATATTATCTCTAAATGATCTATATTACTTGCATCTATTCCAGAAGGTGCTATTAATTCTTTTATAGTTTTCTTTTTTAGAATTTGATATTCATCTGGATTTGTGTAATCATTGTTACGCTGTTTTTGTCTTTCTAACTCGTTTTGATTTTTCTTTGCCATTGTCTTTTCCTCCCTCTTCTTTTGTTTTTTCTTGCTTTATCTTACTTTTTGCTGATTCTGCTATATCTTCTCCAATCACTGATGAATTTTCTGCTATTATTAAGTCAGCTATTTCACTTATTAGGTCTCTTTTCTTTTCTCTTTTTTCTTGTAACATCTTTTGCTTTTCTGTTCTAGCTTCATATACTTTTTGTTTTGCAAGTTCTAATGCTTCTTCTTCTATTTGCTCATCTAAAGCTTTTATTTGTTTATCTACTACATCTGGTGCTGTAGAATATAGTTCATCATATCCTGCTTTTAAAGCTTTATCTAATCCGTATACTTCTGCTTCATCACGGTTATATGCTACATATAGTAATTCTACTAATTCATTAGAGTTCATTACTTTTGCATTTATTCCACATACAGACAATGTTCTTACTGTAGATTGAGCTCTTGTATATAATTCAGAAAATGCCATATTTCTTTGTTCTTCTTTATCAAAAGAGTTTTCTCCTAATTCTTCTATGTAATATGGAATTACAACATAATATTTTTTATTTAAAACATTTTTATTTAAGCTCATTTTTTCTGTTGAATATACAATGTCTTTTCCGTATTCATATAAGTTTCTTTGTTTTGTATATTCGTAATAAGCTTTGTCTAATTGTTCTTTTGTATATGTTCCTGCTCTTTGCATTTGTTTATATTGCATATCTAATTTTTCTAGATTAGTTTCTATCTCTCTTACTTTTTCTTTATAAGTTTGAATACTGCTATCTAAGTTTACTGTTCTTGTTTGTGTATATATTTGTACAGGATATCTTAGTGAGTTTAAGAATTGTAAAAAGCCTTCTTCTACGGCATTTTTTTCTACCTCTGACATTAGGTCATAGTTAATTCCTTGACACTCTACAACCATTATGTATCTATTCCCATTTTTTTGAGAAATCATATTATCTACTACTGTGTCAAATTCCATAAAATCTAATACTGAACCAGTTCTATATTCTTTAAATCTTTTAGTTTTTGCTAATTCTGGTGCATCTTTAGCTTGCTTTTGACTTTTATCTTTTTGACTTGTCCTTGAAGATATATATACTATTCCTAGTACAATTAATAATATTAGCATTATTCCTAATATTCCCATTAGCATTATTGTCAATAATCTTATACTATCCATTCTTATTTTCCTCCTTAGTATACATATATATTTTGCTTCCGTTTTTCTTGAATTTTATTGCTCTTTTTATAATTTCGTCTATATTTTCTCCGCCTACCTTTTTAGTAAATTTTAGTATATCTATTTCTGGTATTTTAAAAGTTCCTATGCAAAAACCAATTAAAGCCATAATTGCAACTAAAATTATTCCTACCATATGTGTATTAAAAGCCGCACATATAAAGTATAGTGGTAATCCAACTCCAATTCCAATTACCGTGTATATCATACTTTTAGTTGAAAATATAAATAAAATTCTTCCTTCACCTTTTACGTTTCTAGGTATGTTATATGTACCCATAAACAACTCCTCCTATTTTGCTTTTGTTTTACTCTATTAATGCATGTTTTTTATGCATATAATTACAGCTGATTATATTATAACAGATATAGCTTTAAAATGTAACAAAAAAACAAAAAAAAATGCATTTTTTATGCATTTTTAATATAAATGTAATATTTTTGTTATTGTTTTGTAAAATTAGTTTCATTTTTCCATCAAAAAAAGCTAGGTTTACTAGCTTTTTACTATGGATTAAATGAATTTGCTAAATTGTATACAACACCTACTATTGTTGTAGAAGCAAATAATAATATTGCACCAATTATGTATGGTATCATTGTCTTTTTGTATTCTGCTTTTTCTTCTGCACTACCTATCATATATTTAATACCTATTACTAATAATACAACAACTGCTACAACTATACCTACTGTTTGCATAATTGTTACTATTGTTTTTCCTAAATTTACAACTTCTGCTGGTTGTTTTCCACTACCTTTTGCCATATCTTTTATTGTTTGATCAATGCTGACTGTTGCAAATACTGAAGTTGAAACCATTGTTAATGCCATTAATACTATTAATAATACAGATATTATTTTTACTTGCTTTTTCATAAATTTTCCTCCTTAATTTTCATTACTGCTTTTATTATAATATATTTTTTCCTAATTTTCAACTATTTTTTACTTATTTTTCTATTTTTTATTCCAAACCTTGTAAAACTATTACTACAATCTTCCATATAGTAAATGCTCCAAAGGCTATAATACATCCTATTACATATGGTGGTAAGGCTTTTTGCACCTCTGCTTTTCCTTCTGCACCTTCCATTATGAATTTTATTCCTAGTATTGCTCCTAATAATACTGCTACTATTATTGCTATTACTAATAGTATATTATACAAAGTATCTGTTAAATTCTTCATGCTATCTTTACTGATTATTCCATTTGCTTTTTGTTCTCCTATATTTAAAAAGTTGTCAGCCTCTTCTACTACTTCTCCTGCACTATGGCTTTCTGCGTATATTTTAGAATTAAAACACATACCTGCCATAACAATTGTAATAATCATTATTATATATATTACTTTTTTCATTGCATTCACCTTCTTCTCTTTAATATAATTCTTGTCTAATTGTATTTTTGTTATTTTTATCTATTCCTTTATTTGGTATGCTTGTACTTGTGCTTGAACTACTTGGTTTTATAGATGTTGTTACATTCCAGATTATACTTACTATTGTACTTGTGCAAAAAAGTAATATCATACCTACCAAAATAGGCATCATTGTCTTTTTATATTCTGCTTTTTCTTCTACACTTCCTACCATATACTTGATTCCTAAAAACATTACTGTTATTACGGCTACAACTACACCTGTAATAGTTATTGCGTTAAGTATTACACCTGCCATTTTAAAAGGTTTATAATAATCTGTTTGATCCAAATCGCTTGGTTTATAATCATCTGGTTGGATCGTTGCATTAACAATTCCAGTAAAGCTTGTAATTGTTAGTATAACTAATATTGCTATTATTGCTATTTTTTTTATTTTCATTTGTTACCTCCACTTTTATATTTTATTAAATTTATTATAACTTATTTTTATTGCTTTTTCAACATTTATTTCTAGTCTTTGGGGCTTTTTTTGCTTTTGTTCATATTTTATGTTGTGATTAGGTTGCATAATATAGCTTTTGTTTATTTTTTATAGCAGTATTAATATGAAAATTTTTCGTTTTATTATTTTGTTGCTTATGAATGCGTTGTTTAATTTTTTTATTCATTTCTTTGGCTACTCGTCATTATAGTAGTTATAGTCGTATCTACTTTATACAATTTGAATGATAAACAAACTAAAAAGAGTGGATATTTTTTCCACTCTTTTTAGTTTGTAAAGATTGTTTTTTATGTTTTTACTATTATTGGTATTTCAATTCTATATATATTATTACATTTTTTAGTTTATTTTACTGTGACTAAACCTTCGTTAATTATCTTTTCTGATTGTATACTTTCATTTATATCTTTTCTGTAGTATTTTGCTATCAGTTCATCTAATTCTATGCTAAGTTTATATGTTATGCTATAATCCTGACCTGTAATTATACTTTCGTTTAACTTTTCTCTTAATTTACAAATTTCATCATTTAACATATAACCACTCTCCTTTTTCGTGAATTTTTTCTTTCGTACATTAATAAGATACCATATTTTTACATTTTAGTCAATAAAAAATGCTCATTTCTGGGCATTTTTTGTAATTTTATTATGACATTTTTTTACATTTTTTTCTCTTTTTCGACATTAGTTTTTATTTTCCTCTTACTACTGATAATATCATATTTTTTTCGTCAAATAATTCTTGTAATACTTGCTTTGTATATTCAGCTGTTACTGTGTTATATTTTTCTATATAGTCGAATGAGTTTATTCCTTTAAAATAATCTGACAAAAACATTCTAGCTATGTCTGATACACTATTGTACTCTGCTACATAGTCTCCATATACTTTTTTCTTTATTCTTTCAAAATCTTCTTTATTAAAGTTTTCTTTTAAATTAGAAATTTCTTTTAATAGCTCTTCTTTTACTTTTTCTGGTTCTTTAGATTGCCCTGTTATCATTGCATGAGCATAATTGTCTGTGAACTCATAATCTGTATCTGGTGCAGATAGCAAAAGATTTTCTCCATATAACTTTTGATATAACTTTGAGCTTTTCCCTACTAGCATATTCATTATTATCTCTATTGCAATATGTCTTTTTACTTTATCATCTTCAAAGTTTTCGTCCTTAAATCCTATTAAAAATATAGGTTTGCTTACTGGCATTGTTGTTTCTTTAAATTTCTTATTTAAGCCTGTTTCAGATTTTGGATATATTCTTTTTATTTCTCCTTGTTCTTCTTTTGGCACTAGTCTACTTTTTATTTCGTTTAAGATTTCCTCTGCTTTAAAGTCTCCACATACTACCATTACCATATTTGAAGGATTGTAAAAAGTATTGTAACATTTATATAATACATCTTTATCTATTTTGCTTATAGATTCTACTGTTCCTGCAATATCTATTTTTACTGCATTTTGCTTATACATACAGTCTAGTGCATTCATATATAATTGCCAGCCTGGGTCGTCATCATACATTCCTATTTCTTGACCTATTATTCCCTTTTCTTTTTCTACATTTTCGTCTGTAAAGTATGGATGTTGAACATAATCCATTAATTCGTCAAGTGCTGGATAAAAATTATTTGTTGTTTCAAATAAATATGCTGTATGATTATTGGTTGTGTATGCGTTTGCATCTACACCTAAAGCCATTAAGGCATCTAAACTATTTACTCCATTTTCTTGTTCAAACATTTTATGCTCTAAAAAGTGTGCAACTCCGTCTGGTACACTTACCTCTTCTTGTGTTTGTGGTACTATAAATCTATTATCTATTGAACCAAAATGTGTGCCCCATATAACATATTTTTTCTTTATGTTTTCTTTTGGAACTATTATTATTGTCAATCCATTTTCTAATTTTTCTATATAAGCTTTTTCTTTTATATATAAGCTTTCTTCTAATTTCATATTTAATTTCATTCCTTCCTTTACATCATAAAAAGTTTATATTAGATATTCTAAATAATTTAGTTTGAACAAATCTTCTAATCTTTTAAAAAATATATTGTATTTATACTAGTATTGTTAGCCACTTCTACTATTTGCTCTTTGGTTACACTTTTTATTTTTTCTATATACTCTTGTACACTTACTTGTGAATTTGAAAGTTCTTGGCCAAAATAGTAGCTTATTTCGGTGTCTTGTTCTTCTTCTATATTTTCTATTGTTGCTATAATTAAATTTTTAGCATTTTCTATATCTATTTGTGTAAATTTACCATTTTTCATATCATTTAGTTGCTCTTTTATTATTTGTACAGCTTTATCATAATTTTCTATTTCTATTCCTGCTCGTATAAATATATTTTGTTTTCTTTTTAGATAATTTGAACCTGCTGTATATGCTAGACTTGCTTTTTCTCTTACATTTTGGAACATTTTTGAATTTGCTCCACCACCTAATATTGTGTTGTAACACATTGTTATATATGATAAATTTTCTATGTTAGAATTGACATCCATTCCTATAACAAGTTTTCCTTGTGTAATTTCCATACTCTCTGTTATTACTTTTTCTTTTTGTGTTTTATCTTTTTCTTCATCTTTCAATTCTATTTTTCTATCATTTAGTTTTTGTATATTCTCATTTTTTTCTACCATTTCTATTGTATTTTGTGGCAAGTTTCCTGATACAAAAATATCTATTTTGCATTTTGATATCATTTCTTTATAATAATTATATAGGTCTTCTGCTGTTATTTTTTCTAAGTCTTCTATATATCCATATTTATATAAGCCATATGCCTTATTTTTGTACATTTCTTCTACACATCTTTCTAATGCATATGCTCCTTTATTATCTATTTTTCCTTCTATAATTTGCTTTAAGTTTTCTTTTTCTCCATTTACATATTCTTCTTTTAGTTTTCCATTCTCTACTAGTGGATTAAATATAATGTCAAATAGTATTTTAAAACTTTCTTCTAATAGATTTTCTTTTTCTATTAGAAATTCGTCATTTATCGCTTCTAAATAAAATTTTATTGTATGTGTGTCTCCTGTTTTTTCTATTCCACAATCAAAACTTGATCCATACATTTCCTCTAGTTTTCTACTTATTATTTCTTGATTTGGCATAGTTTGTGTTCCTCTTCTTAGAACTGCTGTTATTAATGCATTTTTTGTTACCGTATCCCTTGTAAGTGGCAAACTTAAAAATACAGCTAATAAGTTTGTTTTAAATTTATTGGTCTGTATTTCATGGAATTTTATTCCTTCTTTTAATGTTGTAGTTTTAATCATTTTTATCATTTTCCTTTCCAGCATTTTACATTATTTTTATATTATACCCTAATAGAGCCTTTCTTTAAAATAACTTTACCGTTTATATTATAGTACAAAAAATAAAAAATATACAAGGTGTTTCTTGTATATTTTTTTATTTTACATAGAGTTTTTATCATACTTATTATTGTTTTCTAGCTTAATTTAGCTTTTACAACTTCATTTATTGTTTTTCCGTCTGCAGCAGCTCCTATTTTTTCTTTTGCTGCTTTCATTACTATTCCCATTTCTTTTATTGTTGTTGCTCCAGTTTGACTTATTACCTCTTCTACTATTTTTTCTATTTCTTCTCTAGATAATTGTTTTGGTAGATATTCTGCTAATATCTCTATTTCTTCTTTTACATTAGCTATTAAATCTTCTCTTCCACTTTTTTCAAAATCACCTAATGAGTCTTTTCTTTTTTTAGATTCTTTTGCAATTACATCTATTATTTGTTCGTCTGTTAGTTCTATATGTTTGTCTTTTTCTATTTGTAATATTGCTGCTCTAACCATTTGAATAACATTTTTTCTTATTGTATTTTTTTCTCTCATAGATACTTTCATATCTTCTAATAATCTTTCTTTTAACATTTTTTTCATCCTTTCTATTAATATTTTTCTACTAAAAAGGTTGAAAGCTATAGCATAGTTTATCCACCCCATTAACTTCCAACCTCTAACTTATTAATTAAAATTTTCTTTTTCTTGCTGCCTCTGATTTTTTCTTTCTCTTTACACTTGGTTTTTCATAGTGTTCTCTTTTACGAACTTCTTGTAAAACCCCATTTCTAGCACATTGTCTTTTAAATCTTTTTAAGGCATCTTCTATATTTCCATTATTTACTCTTACTTCTGACATTAATATTCCCCTCCTTCCAGTATTACACTTTAATTCGTGTGGGATTGAATGTGTACTTTTTATCTTGTACACGTTTTGTATTATATCTTATATTGGCATTATTTGTCAATACAAAGTTGTAAATTTTGTGGTAAATAGTTACAAAAAAAGTACCTACAAACTGTTAATGTCTATAGGTACCTTTTTAATATTCAATTTTGAATTTTTTTGAGGAACTTCATTAGTTCCATACTCCAAGGCAATGTAGCCTTATTATAACCTTCGGTAACTAGTATTTGATATTTGTTTTTTCTTCTTACTTTAAAGTCTTTACTAAAGGCTATCTCTTCTCCGGTCTCTTTTGTTATTAGTATAAAATCTTCATATTCTTCTATACTATAGCCTTCTTTTTTAGAAGATTTTCTTTCTAAGAAGTATATATCGATGGTTATTAATAGTACAATAACTATTTGTAATGTATTTGTGCCTGATTGTAATAAAATAACAAGCATTATCAAATACACTATAATGGAGCTATATAAAGCTATTTTTAATTCCTTGTTGTCTTCTTTTTCCCGTTCAAACTTTTTCATGTAGCTATGTTCCTCCTATATTTTCATTGCTACTTTATAGTTTATCACATTTTATGTCAATTTTCAAGTTTTTGTTGTTGATTTCTATTTGCTTGCCTTTTCTGCATATGAATTGTTTATAACTTTATTAAATGGTGCTTTTTGTTTTAATTCACCTGCTTCTTCCATTACTGTTTGTAATAAGTTATATGATTCTTCTTTCATAACCGGTGTCTCTTTCCATGCATCTATGTCTTTGTAACTTTGTAAAACATTTGCTAATAGTTCTACATCTGTGTCAGGGAAAAAGTCTTTTATTGCTTCTGCAACTTCTTTCATTGTATGTGTTTTTACCCATTGTTGACCTTTGTATATTGCATTTGTAAATTTTTGAATTATATCACTATTATTTGATATATAGCTCTTTTTAGCAAAATATGCTGTGTATGGTATTTCTCCTGATGCCTCGCCTACAGATGCTACAATATATCCCTTTCCCGCATTTTGTGTCATTGTTGCTGTTGGTTCAAATAATGTTACATAGTCTGCTGTTCCTCCTGAGAATGCTCCTGCCATCAAGTCAAACTTTATGCTATCGTCTAATACTAAATCTGTTTGTGGGTTTAATCCATTTTTCTTTAGTACATATTCAAATGTCATGTATGGAACTCCACCTTTTCTTCCTGGTATAATTGTTTTACCTTTTAAATCTTGCCAAGAAAAATTATCTGTTTTTTCTCTAGCAACTAAAAACGAGCCATCTTTTTGTGTTAATTGAGCAAATACCTCACAGTAGTCTTCTTTCCCCTCGTTATATACGTATATGCTTGCTTCTGGTCCTGCAAAACCTATGTCACTTTGCCCTGCTAATACTGCTGTCATAACTTTATCTGCTCCTTGACCTGTTGTAATTTCTATTTCTAGTCCTTCTTCTTCCATAAATCCTTTAGCTATGGCAACATATTGTGGAGCATAAAATACGCTACGCGTTACTTCATTTAATCGTATCTTTTTAAGTGCCACTTCTTGTGAATTGTCTTTTGTAGCCAAATAATAAATAAGTCCAACTGATACTAATATAAGTATAATTACAATTGCAATGATAAAATATTTTTTCATTATTATCACATTCCTTTCTTTTTTCTAAATGTATAAACATTATGTTATATTGTATTCGTTTTTCTTTCTAAATGTGTCTATTATTTTTTATGTAACTCATTTCTTAAAATCGTTGATATCTATGTAATTCTGTGGTATAATTTTTTTGTTTTAAATCAAATGAAAAAAATATATAGGAGGAAAAGTATATGATGATTACTAACTTTATTAAGGAAGTAAAAAAATTTTATGAGGAGGTATACCACACAAGTTTAGAGTCACTTACTTTAGAACAATTAGAAGGTTTTCAAAAGAAAATGCAGGAATTTTATTCAAGCGATATTCTTACTAAAAACGCTTCTGAAGAAGAAAGAATTTGCAATATGTTATCTTATGATATATTGAATTTTTATCCTAGCTTCTGTCAAAAAAATGATGAATCTTGCAAAAGAAACTTGTTGTTTTTAGATTCTGTTTTACAGGCTCTTTCTGAAAACTCATCAGATTCTTTAAAGAAAGTCATATTAAAGTTTTATAGTGATGTAGCTTGGGTAACAAGTAAAACTATTCAAAGTCGAATTTTAGTTAACAATTGCATTCGAAGAATTATCTTTGAATCTAACTTAAACACTTACAACTATTTATACTCTTATGGATATAACATTACTAAAAACCACATGCAAATAGTTGACTATTTTAACAAGTTAGATGATTCAAAAATTACCGAAATTGCTGAATGTACAATCAACTCTTTTATAAGAGGTCTTAACAAAATGAGTAAAGGTGGTGTGAACATAAGTAATAAGAACTATCTTTGTCTATTCTTTCCTATAGGTTTTGAAAAAGTTGTTAAGAAAATTTGTACTCTTTTAGATGGTAAATTTAGTGTAGTTCTTGAGCTAATGGATGATTCTGATTTTGATAAGCAATTATCTTACAACCTTAGATATGACTATAATTTTTACCTTACAGATGAATATGTAAAAAATTATCTTGCTTGTTTTGAAAAGCAGATAAAAAAGCATTCTGAGGTTCTTTCTAAATGTGCAGGATCCATCTACATTGAGAGTTTTGGTGAGGATCGTTTTATTCCTAAAAATGGTTTAGAAGTGTTTTTAAAAGATGCTAATCTAGCTAAATTAAATAGCTCTTTTTCTTCAAAATATTCTGTTCTTTATACGAAAGAAATACTAAAGGGCACTTCTTTTACTATCATTTCATATCCTTGCCCTGAAATTGGTAAAGATTTTGAAAAAATTTTTGATGATACTATTGCCATCAATTCTCTTGATAATGATAAGTATGAGAAAATTCAGCAAAATATTATTGATGTGCTTGATTCTTCAGATTCAGTCCATGTAACTGGAAAAGGTACTAACAAAACAGATTTAACTGTTTGCCTTGCCAAGTTGAATGACCCTACTAAAGAGTCAAAATTTGAGAATTGTACTGCTGATGTAAATGTTCCTGTTGGCGAAGTGTTTACTAGCCCTGTGCTAAATGGAACTACAGGAACTCTTCATGTATCTGAAATTTACCTTAATGGCTGGAAATTTGTAGACCTAATGCTTAAAATAGAGGACGGATTTATAAAAGAATATAGTTGTAACAACTACTCTACCAAAAAGGAAAATGATGAATACATAAATGAGCATTTACTTTTTGACCACCCTACTTTACCTATGGGTGAATTTGCAATTGGTACTAATACTCTTGCATATGTAATGGGAAACAAGTATAAAATAAATGACAAACTTGATATTCTTATTGCAGAAAAAACTGGTCCACATTTTGCATTTGGAGACACTTGCTATTCTGGAGAAGAGGACACCAAGGTATTTAATCCTGATGGAAAGGAAGTTATCGCTAAAGATAATGAAATTTCTATTAAAAGGGATGAGAATTCTTACTTTGGCTGCCACACTGATATTACAATTCCGTACTATGAATTAGGTGATATTGTGTCAATCGGTAAAGAAGACATTCCTATTATTCAAAATGGCAAGTTTGTTCTTAATGGAACAGAAGAACTAAATGTAGAAGGTATGTAATCCAAAAAAAGGAGATTTCAAAATGAAATCTCCTTTTTAAATTTAACGGACATTTTTATCCTTTTATTTTTTTACAAATATTTTTTCTAATAACAAGACTGAACCATACATTGCTGCTGCAACTATTGCAAGTATTATAACTCCAGTCATTACTAAATCAAGCTGAAATACTTGACCTCCATAAACTATTAAATATCCTAATCCTGCTTTAGAAACTAAAAACTCACCTGTTATTACACCTACTAAAGATAAGCCTATATTTACTTTTAAAGAATTAAAAAAAGTATGTTTATTAGCTGGTATTACTACTTTTGTTAATACTTGCATTTTATTTGCTTTAAAAGTCTGTGCCATCTTTATTAGTTCTTTGTCTGTGTTTAAAAAGCCATTTAATATTTCTAGTATTGTTACTATTAATGATATTGCAAGAGCCATAACTATTATTGCTGGCATTCCTGCTCCTACCCATATAATAATTACTGGTCCTAATGCTACTTTTGGCAGACTGTTTAATACTACTAAAAATGGTTCTGAAACTTTAGCGAAAAATTTTGACCACCATAAAAGTATTGCTATTATTGCTCCTAAAAATGTTCCTAGTAAAAATCCTATCATTGTTTCTATAACGGTTACCCTTATATGTTCTAACAGATTATTTGACGATAAGTTTAAAAACGTTTTTAGTATACGGGATGGCTTGCTCATTATAAAGCTATCTATTATTCCTTTATTGGCCAGCACTTCCCATAGCACTATAAAACCTATTACTATACTGAGTTGAATTATTAAAATCGATATTTTTTCTATTCTTTTCTTTCTTAAGTATTTTTTTCTGTCTTCAGATATATTCTTTTTCTTATTCATGTACATCAAGTCCTTTCCATAAGCAATCATAATACTTACTAAATTTTGGACTTTCTCTACAGTTTAATGGAGTTCTGTTTTCCATTTCAAAATCTATTTTATGAATTTCTTTAACAATAGCTGGTCTATTACTTAAAACGATAACTCTGTCTGACATACTTATTGCTTCTGATATATCATGTGTTACAATTAATGCTGTTATATGTTCATTTTTTAAAATATCATAAATATCTTTTGTTACCATTATTCTAGTTTGATAATCTAACGCAGAAAAAGCCTCATCTAGTAGTAAAATTTTAGGTTTAATTGCAAGTGTTCTTATTAATGCGGCTCTTTGCCTCATTCCTCCTGACAGTTGATTTGGATATTTATCTTTAAATTCATATAGATTGTATTTTTTTAATAGATTATCCACATATTTTACATTGTCTGTGGTTTTCACTTTTCTTATATCTAATCCAAATAGAACATTTTTATATATGGTTAACCATTCAAGTAAGCTATCCTTTTGCAACATGTAGCCAATTTCTCCGTCTATTTGTATTTCTCCCGAGTTTTTTTCCTCTAGCCCTGCTATAATTGATAGTATTGTTGACTTACCACATCCACTTGGTCCTATAATGCTTACAAATTCACCTTCTTCAATGGTAAAACTAATGTCCTTTAGTGCTTCTATTTCTCCATTTTCAGCTTGATATTTTTTAGATATATTTTTAACTTTTAAAACTTCTTTCATGTTTATTACCATTCCTTTCTCAAGGCATTTTGCCTACTTTTAGTGTCTTTTATTTCTATATTATATTTTATGGTAACCTTATAAGTTTTGTGCAAGCTTTTTTTATATAAACTTTTATAAACATTTTTTCTTCTGCTCGTCATATACATTATAAAGGTGATTTTTTTGAGTAAAATTAAAGTTTTTCTATTTAACGGCCTTTTACTTACTTTAACTTCTCTTTTTCTTAAAAGTATTGGCATGTTTTTTGGTATATATATTTCTAATAAAATTGGAACTGAAGCTGTAGGTGTGTATGGTCTTGTTATGTCTGTATACATGCTGTTTATTACTCTTGCCAGTTCTGGGACTAACCTTGCTGCTTCTAGACTTGTTTCTGAGCAAATGGCTTATAATAGCAATAGTGGGATAAAACTCGCAATAAAAAAATGTATCACTTATAGCCTAATAATGGGTCTTTTGTCATTTTTGCTTTTGTTTACTTTCTCTTCTTTTATTTCTACTTATTGGTTACATGGAAAAATAAGTAGCATGCCTTTAAAAATTATTGCTATTAGTTTGCCTTTTTTATCTGTAAGTAGCAGTATTAATGGTTACTTTTCTGCGATTGGGAATATAAAAAAGACTGCATGTGCACAAGTTTTTGAACAACTATTTAAAATTGTTCTTATTACATTTTTTATGAGTCTTTTTATGCCATCTGGCATTGAATATGCATGTATTTGCCTTGTTTTAGGTAGTTGTATATCAGAGATTGCCTCTTTTTTACTGCTTTATTTTTTTTATAAAAAAGATATTAAATTAAGACATTCTTCAGATTATAATGGTGAAAATTTTACTAAACAAATTTTAAAAATAACTATGCCTATTGCCTTTACATCATATATTCGCTCTGGTTTATCTACATTAAAACAAATTCTAATTCCTGTTCGTCTAGAAAAATCTGGCATATCATGTGAGAAAGCTTTATCTCAATATGGAATAGTAAATGGCATGGCAATGCCTTTAATAATGTTTCCATGTTTGTTTATTTCTTCTTTTAGTATGCTTCTTATACCAGAATTTTCTTATTTAAATGCTAAAAGGAGTTTTAATAAAATTAATTACGCTATTAATAGAATTTTTAAATTTTGTTTTATTTTTTCATTTTTAATTATGGGAATTTTTTGGTGTTTTTCAGGGGAACTTTCTACTTACATTTATAGAGAGCAAAATGTTTCTATATTTATAAAAGTTTTGTCCCCTTTAATTGTTCTTATGTACATTGACAACATTGTAGATAGCATTTTAAAAGGCTTAGATAAGCAAGTTTCAGTTATGGGAATTAATATTTTAGATTTATTAACTAGTATTACTTTTATTTATTTTTTGCTTCCTATTAATGGTATAAAAGGATATATTATTGTTCTTTTTATTAGTGAAATATTAAATGGTCTAGTTAGTTTGCTGTTACTTTTAAGTCAAACACATTTAAAATTTGATTTTATTAATTGGCTGTTAAAACCTTCTTTAGCAATTTTTTTTGTTAATTTTGCATTTATAAATTATAGTTGTAACTCAATATCAGAACTAGTTTTTCAAATTTTACTTTTTTGTGTTTGTTACTTTATTGTAATTGTTTTACTCAAAGGTCTTGTAAAGGAAGACTTTAAAATGTGAAATTGTCTCACAATGTTTAGATTTTAAAATTGGTAAACTATAAATTTTCCTCAAAACATAGCTATTAATTTCAGGGAAATTTAGTCATATTACAAAAATATTACACAAATGCAAAAAATATTATAAACTTATTTTAGGTGATAAAAATGGATATAAAAGAAAGTTTTGCATTACAATTATAAAAAAATATATAGAAACTCATAATGTAAAAAGAAAAACAATAATAGCTAAACATGAGAAAATGCTTATTATATGAAGACTTTCTTGTTGATGTATTAGCATATTATTGTAATTCTTTATAATGTTCTTTTATAAAATTTCTATATTCAACATATGATTAAATTTCCATGACATATATTAATATTAAGCATTTGTTATATTTTTGTTATAAAAATATTGTATGTTTAAAATAAAATATATTATACTTTTAATACTTCTTTCATCATGTGATTTTCAAATACATAATGTTTATTGCATAATTCTTTTAGTCTTGGTCTATGCGTTACGATTACATATGTTTTATCTTTCAAATATTTTTCTATCATATTTGTTATTTTTTCTTCCGATAAAGTATCTAAATTAGATGTTGGTTCATCAAAGAAATATAAATCCTTATTAATTAAAATTCCTCTAATTAAATTTAATCTTTGTTTCTGTCCAGCTGATAATTTTATACCCCTTTCTCCTACCATAGTATCAAGACCTTGTGGTAATTCATTATACCATCCTATTAATCCAGCCTCTTTTATTAATTCTAATATTCTTTCATCAGATATATTTTTTCCTAGACACAAATTGTCTCTTATGCTTAAATCAAATAAATCAACCTCTTGTGATACAAAAACTAAATCTAATCTAGTATCTTTCATCTCTTTATTATTTATAGATAATTTTCCATTAGCTAAAGGATATAATCCAGCAAGTATATTCATTATTGTTGTCTTTCCCTGCCCAGACTCTCCCATTATACTTATTTTTTCTTCTCTTTTTAATATAAATTCTGGAATTTTTATTTTTGCAGAATCTTTTGTATATGAAAATATGACATTTTGTAATTTTATCTCTTTAAAGTCTTTTACTATATTTATTTTTTTACTGTCTTTAAAGTATTCATCTAATTGTTTTTTAGATGTCTTAAATCTTTCACTTATATCAATCAATTTAACTAAACTATTTAGATTTGAATATAATTTACCTAATGCAGTTATAAAGAATAGTATATATGGAAGTGCATCTTCCCCATTTGATGTCATCATAATAGCAACTATCAAAATTACTAAATATAACAAATCCATTAGTCCAGTAAATACCCCATTTGCAGATGATCTCTTTCTTTCATTTAATTTTGTTGCTTTTAAATATTCATTCGAATTTTCTGTAATTTTATCTTCGCAAAAATCTCCAATATTTAATTTTCTTACAGCTATAATATTTTGAATAAAATCTATAAATTTAGCGTTATATTTTGATGATGCCTCGTTTGCACTTTTTTGATATTTTTGCATATTTCTAATCATTTTATATTTTGTAAATACTGCTAAAGCTGATATTGCAATGCATATTAAACCTGTCATAATTGACTCTTTACAAATCATAATGAATATTGATGTTCCACCTATTATCAATGGAATAACACTTATTTCAAATTGCCAAGTCATTTCAAAAAAGTATCTTGAAACATTCGTTATTAGCTTATGTATATATCCTGTGTGTATATTTGAAATTTGTTCCATTGTCATTGATTGTAATTTTCTAAAATAATATTTTTCTATTGCTGTTTGTGTTTTTGTTTCATTTATATTATCTATATAAGAAGCTATTTTGCCAGTAATTAATTTTATCAATTCAATTGACATTAAACATATTGTCAAAATTATCAATTTATTCAATAATAATGGACTTGTTCCAAAATATGATAGTGCAAATGATTCTCCGTAATCTGCAATTGAATATATAGTGTTTATAATAATTGACCATATAAATAGCTTTTTAGCTACCACTTTTAATAATTCTTTCATTTATCTTTCTCCTCTTAAATTTTCCCTACCTCTATAAATTTTAGCATAACATAAAAAAAAATACAACAATTCAGACTTTATCTGCAAAGAAATCTGTTGACATTTTACATAATATTTGATATTATATTGCTGTTACTTTAAATAAGTTTTTTGAAAAAAGAAAAGGAGCTGATTATATGTTACAACATTGTGGTAAGGTTTTCTTTAGAGTTGCTACTATCGACCGGAAGAATGGTGTTCCTACAATATTCTTGGATGTTCTAGAAAGACGCACTGGCAATTTTATTGGCCAAATTCGTTTTAACCATGACTCTAATTATGCTAAGGAATATGATTTTATTCGAATGTCTTTTGATGTAATGCTTCCGTTTATGGCAGACCCTTCTACTAATACAAACTACTTGGAAGATATTATTGTCGGCGGTATTGTATGGCTTACAAAAGATAATCATCGCACATATCAGTTTACACCGAACGTGTATGTGGTAGTTCATTCTTATGATTCTGACACTGCTATTATGCAGCCAATCAACCAAAAGACTATTGAGATTTTGAAGAAGCTTGATTGCGAGTCGAGCGACGAAGTTACCTGGACCTTCAGTAGCAAGAAAAATCATAATTACTCTTATATTTTCGAAAGAATAAATGATTATCACATCTAACGCTAAGCCCCAGAAATCTAATTAGATTTCTGGGGCTTTTGCATTACTCTGTCATTATTGAGATTATGAGTCCTTTCATTAAATAGCGGTTTTCACTGCAGTAAGCCTGAACAAAGTTCATTGAAAATCTTGTTTCTTGGAAGTTTGGGCTGATACTTACTATTTTGTGTCCTTCCACACCATTTGCGGCAAAGAAGAAAATTAAAGCATATAGTTCGTCCTCATTTCTTATTTCTATGTTTTCTTTTAGCCTAATAGCCTCATGAACTATTTTAGAAATTACCTCCATTTGTTGCTGATGCATTGTTTCCCAAAATATCAATTGCTTTTCTTTTTCCTTTTTCTCGTCTTCACTTGTCTCGTCATTTTTTATTATTTTTCTTAGAGTCTTTACTTTTTGGATTGTAGCGTTATGAAGCCGTGACATGGTTGTAAATTGTTCATCTAAACTCTTTCTCATATTTTTTCCTCCTGTCTATTTTCTTAAAAGTTACTTTTTTTATAATATCATATTTATGCATTCAAAGCAATATTTTTTGCCTTAATTATATACCTTTTTTCTATATTTCTTCCCATTCTATCAATTCAATTTTATTAGAAATATACCCTTCATTTTCTTCTACTGATGATGTTAACTCTGTAGACATATATTTTTTATTATCGTCTACAAATATCGTTACAACTGGATTATCTACTCTTTTGTTTAGCACTACTGCTCCTAAAAAATTTGCACCAGAAGAAATCCCTACTCCTATGCCTAATTCTTTTGCAATTTTTTTAGACATATTTATTGCATCATCATCATTTACTACTATTACTTTATCGATAAAATTCTTATCTATAAGTTCTGGAACAAAATTGTTTCCTATTCCTTCTATTTTATGACTGGCAATTACTCTATTTTGAGATAACACTGGCATTTTATCTGGTTCTACTGCACATATAATTGTTTTGTTATTTACTTTTTTTAGTTTTTTACCAATTCCCATTATGGTTCCGCCTGTTCCTACTCCACTTACAAAGCCTCCTATTGGTTCACATATTTGCTTTAATATTTCTTCTGCTGTTGTATTATAGTGTGCTAATATATTATTGCTGTTTGAAAATTGATTTAGTAAAAACGCTTTTTCTTTTGTAGTAAATCTCTTTGCTTCTCGTATACATCTTGAAAAGCCTCCTTCTTTAATTGTATATGTTTGTACTTTTGCTCCATAGCTTTTTATTAATTCTTTCCTTTCATTTGATACCCAGTCTGGCATAAATATATATACTGGGCTTTTTATTTTTGCTCCTATTGCTGCCAAAGAAATTCCTGTATTTCCACTTGTTGCTTCTACTATTGTTTGACCTTTTTTTAGTTCTCCTTTTTGAATTGCATCATTTACTATGTATTGTACTATTCTATCTTTTATGCTTCCCGTCAAATTGTAATATTCTAATTTTACATATAGATAATTTGGCTCTCCATTATATCTGTATTTAATTTTTATTATTGGCGTATTTCCTATGATACTCATTTAATCACATTCCTTTCTTGTAACATTAATATGTTTATATTCTCCAAAAAGAACATCTAATTTTACTTATTTAAGTAAAATTAGATGTTCTTTGTTTAAGTTAAATTCTTATTGTAAAGGCTCATGATTTCATCCCAACTACCTATACAGTATGCTTTATAAAAACTTTTGCAGAATTCATCATTTGCCGGAAAAGAGGCTAAATATTTCTCATTTAGATTAACAATTTTGTAATCATTTAGTGATATTTTTCCCTCTTCTGCAAAAAATATAGCTAATGCTACTAGCTGTTCTTTTTTTGTAACTATTATTGTTGCATTTTCTCGTAAAAGCCGTTTTATTATTTCCTTCAAGTTTTCTTTTGCAGAACATTCAAGGGTATCAAATAAGGAATACTTTTTTAATCCGTCATTAAATGCTTCCTTGTTGTCTGCTGAACTTTGCATCTCTTTCCGTGCTTGCATTTTACTTTCATGTATAAATGCTACATACTTTGCTGTTTCATCAAAAGCTTTTTGTAATACATACGTATTATTCATGTGGTCTCCTCCTTTATGTTTTATATACGATTATTTACTTTTTTAGTATAGCATGTTCACATTCTTTTTTCAAGTGATGTGGTTTTGGTGTTGTATTTTTTTCATTTTTATTATATAATATTTTCAGTTTGTAAAAGAGATAAACTAGGTTTATGCCTTTTAGAAAGGGTGGTGTAAAATGGAAAAAGTTGCTATTATTTCAGATGTTCACGGTAATTTAACTGCTCTAAATGCCGTTTTAAAAGATATTGATTCTAAAGGAATTACTAAAATATATTGTTTGGGCGATAGTGTTATTAAATGTGCTCGTCCAGAT
Source organism: uncultured Clostridia bacterium (assembly GCA_934153805.1). Taxonomy (GTDB): domain Bacteria; phylum Bacillota; class Clostridia; order TANB77; family CAG-508; genus UMGS1663. The sequence continues at coordinate 97,412 of CAKPFO010000001.1, forward strand.
AAAGTTGTTGATATTTTAAAAGATAGATGTGAAGTTATTTTAAAAGGTAATTGTGATGAGGTTGTTTGTAGACCTAATGTAGAACCCGGAAAATTTTGGAGTAGAGATATTATTGGTGATGCAAGAGCGGATTTTTTATATAACTGCCCTGTTTGCACTGAATTTTATATTAGTGGCCATTTAGTAAGATTATTTCACGCTTCTCCATTTAGCTTAGAACATATATTTAATCCAATGTTTAATAACTCTGACAATCTATATTATGATATTATTAGAGACCCAGAAGATTTATTTAAAAATACAGAGTTTATAGGAAAAACAGATAAAGATCCTATACCTGATGTTATTGGTTATGGCCATTTGCATACTCCTAACTTATTTAGATTTAAAAATAAAACTATTTTTAATGTTGGCAGTGTAGGCATACCTATTGAGATGATGAATGATGATGAAAATGATTCTACAAATCGTTTCTCGACTATGGCTTCTTATATGTTTTTGGAAGGGGAACTTAATTCTAAAAAGTTAAGTAGTTTTAATATCACTTTAGTTAGAGTTCCTTATTGTATAGATGATGAAATTGAAGCTCTAGAAAATTCTAACATGCCTAATAAAGACATGATTATTAAAAGTCTAAAAACAGCTATTCACTAATTTGTATTTTATGTATATTATAAATTAGTAATAGTATTACTAACTAAATAGAATATTAATTAATTTTCTATTTTTACTTTATTATGAAAGTGTTTGATTATTATATGGATTATTTTCAGAAAGCAAGTAATATATTAAAAAACTATAGTCAAGAACATTTACTTACTTTTTATAATGAACTAGACGATTCTCAAAAAGAATTATTGTGTAAACAAATATGTAGTATTGATTTTGCTCAGATATTTAACTTATATGAGGCTTCAAAAAAAGATGAGGTTATCCCTTGTAATTTAATAGAACCTTTACCTTATTTTGATAAAAGTAAACTTTCTAAAGACGAATTAGATACATATGTGCGAATTGGAGAAGGTTGTATAAAAAAATCACAATTTGCCGTTGTTACAATGGCTGGTGGTCAAGGTACTAGACTTGGTTATAAAGGTCCTAAAGGTACTTTTGAATTAGATATTGTTCCTAAAAAATCTTTATTTGAAATATTATGCGATAATTTAAAAAGAGCAAATGCTAAATATAATATTACTATTCCTTGGTACATTATGACTAGTATTTATAATGATGAGGACACAAAAAATTTTTTTATGGAGCATAACTTCTTTGGTTATCCAAAAAGTTCTGTTTACTTTTTTAAACAATCTCAATTACCTTTAATAGATGTTAATGCCAACTTAATTTTGGAAGAAACTTATAAAGTAAAGGAAGCTTCTAATGGTAATGGTGACGTTTTTGAAGCTCTTAAACGAAGCAATTTAATTGAAGATATGAAACGTAAAAATATAAAGTGGATATTTTTTAGTGGAGTGGATAATGTAACTTTAGATATAGTAGACCCTGTTTTTTTAGGATTAACCATTAATAGTGGTTTGCAAATTTCTTCTAAAACTTTATTAAAGAAAGATGTAAATTCTGCTGATTGGGTCTTTGCAAAAAGAAACGGCAAGCCTGCTATTATTAATAGTTGTCATTTAACTGAAGAAATGAAAATTGCAAAAGATTGTTCAGGTCATGATTTATATAGAGAAATTAATATGCTTGCACATATTTTTAGTATTTCTGCAATTGAATTAGTTGCTAATAAAAAACTTCCTTATCATAGGGCATTTAAAAAGAATACATTTGTTAATGAAGAAGGAATGAAGCAAGTTCCGGAAAGTCCAAATACATTCAAGTTTGAAACTTTTATATTTGATGCATTTTCATATTTTGATGATATTTTGCTTTTGCGTGTAAATGATATTGATGAATTTGCTCCTATTAAGGATTTTAATGGGGTTCATAATCCTGAAATTGCTAAAGATTTGTATATAAGAAAATGGCATTAAATTTCTGTTATATTTATCTTTTATAGAAAGTAAGCATTATGATATTTCAGAGTATAAAAAATAGCACATATGACTTTTTTAGTTATATGTGCTATTTTTATTTACTTTTGCTTTCCTATTTTAATTGCTTTTTTTATCATTTACTTGTTCTTTTTTGTCCAATTTTGCTTACTTTATTTTTCTTTACTTATTTTTATTTTCTATTTTTTTTATTCTTTTTTCAATTTCACTTTTTTGTTCTTCTACTTGCTCTTTTATTTCTTGCTTTTTCTCTTTTATTTTAATTTTAACAGCTTCTAACTTTGGATATGCATTTAATAATCTTCTATGAAGAACAGATTTACTTTGCAATATTTCTTTTACCTTTTTAGTCATCTCTTCTGTGTTATCTAATTCTTTTCCAAAATCTTTTTCTGTCTTCTTTACATATCTTATTACTATTCCTGATACAATGTTATCAACTATATAAATTACTAATAAAACTGATGATAAAATATTTAATGCTATTTCTGGTAATTGTTCTATTTTGCCTATTAAAAATGGATTTGACACATACATAATAAATAGTCCTAATAATCCAAATGGAATAATTGTGTTTAAGCAAACTCTTCCGTTTATATTAAATTTCTTTTGACTATAATCCCACCATCTAGCTTTGAATATTTTTTCCATAAAATAACTAGTTAAATATTCTAGAGTACCACATATGATGATTGCCATAAAGAATAATACAACAGGGTCATTTGTGTACTTTCGTAACAATATTGTTATTAATATAGCTCCATAACCATATATAGGGCAATATGGTCCTATTAGAAAACCTCTATTTATAAACCTTTTGTATTGTATTAATTTACATGTAACCTCCATTATCCATCCACATATAGCATATGTCATAAACAATAGAAAATATACTCTTAAATCTATTCCAAATAATATCATTTATATTCACGTCCCTTTTCTAGTTATAAACTTCACTTTTTGTTTTTTAGATTATATCATTGTTTTATCTTTATTTAAAGTACTTGTCTATTTTTTATTTCATTTTCCAATTACATTATTGGCTATGTCTTTGTTTATTTTTATTTAACATTTAAAATGATATTTTATTATAGTATTTTTTTGTTACTTTTACTGTTTTTATACTTAGTTAAGACATATATTTAATTAACTTTATATTGCTTGCTTTATATGATTAATTGTTCTTTTTCCATTATTTATATACACTTCTATAACATCAATTCTAATAAATTCATTTTGCAAATTTCTTGAATACACATAATATCTTATTGAATTTAAAAGATGTCTCTTTTTATTATCATCTACCGCTTCTGCTGCAAAACCATATTTTTGACTTGTCCTAGTTTTTACCTCTATAAATACTATCTCATCTTTATCTAACGCTATAATATCTATCTCCCCTTGAGTACATTCAAAATTTCTTTCTAGTATTTTGTAGCCTAAACTATGTAAGTATTCTGAGGCTATATCCTCTCCTACTCTTCCTCTAGCTTGTTTATAATACATCTCTACTCCTTTATTTTTATATAATTTCCCGGCATGCTTTCTATGTATCCTTCTATTTCCATCATAGTCAATTTTGTATTTAAATCTGATATGTTAATATCTAATATTCTTGAAATTTCATTTTTATCCATTGGTTTTTTCTCTAATAAATTATATATTGGCTGATACTTTGCATCTATATTTTCTCTTTTTTCTTTTACACTTGCCTCTTGCTTACAATTTACTTTAGTTTCCTTTACTCTTTTATCGTTAAAATTCTTTGTTTTACAATCTATATATTTTGTAAAATTTTCTTTAAATCGTTCTATTTTATTAGTACTATATAAGTCTTCTTGTAATTCTTTTAGTATTTCATTTACATTAGTAACTAAATATGCTCCTTTTTTTATTAAATTATTTGTTCCTACACCTGTTTTTTCTCCTAATCTCCCCGGAATACAAAAGACCTTTTTATCTTGCATAAACGCATGAGTTGCAGTATTTGAACTTCCGCTTCTAAACTTTGCTTCTATCACTAGCACACCTTTTGACAAACCTGCTATAATTCTATTTCTTATTGGAAATTTTGACACATCTGCTTCAACATCTGGTGGATATTCACTAATAATTGCACCACCATTTTCTATAATTTGCTTTGCTAATTCTATATTTTCTTCTGGATAAATATTATTTAGACCTGAGCCTATTACAGCAATAGTCTTTCCTAATTCACTCATAGAGCTTTGATGGCAAACACTATCTATTCCAATAGCTAAGCCGCTCACCACTGTTATTCCTAACCTAGAAATTTCCTTGGCAAATTCTTTTGCATAGTACTTACCATATTCTGTACTATCTCTCGTTCCTACTATTGCTATGCATTTATTATTTAATATTTCGGGATTTCCTGTTACATACAATTTTTGCGGATGCTTTTTTATTTTTAATAACTGCTTTGGATATAAATTGTCAGTTTCTTCGATTTCATAAATTTTCATAAATACTCACATTCCTTATTTCCAGTATTTTTTATCTAAATTTCTATATTGAATTGCTTCAGAAATATGATTTACTTCTATATTTTCTTTTCCATCTAAATCTGCAATTGTTCGAGCTACCTTTAAAATTCTTCCATGGGCTCTTGCACTTAGTCCTAAAGTATCAAAAGCTTTTCTTAATATAGTTTTACTAGTTTCATCTAATTTACAATATCTATCTATTAGTTTTGGTGTCAATTCAGAATTTGAATATATTTCTAAATCTTTATATCTTTCTAACTGTATTTTTCTTGCCTTATTTACTCTTACTTTTATCTCTTCTGATGTTTCTACTTTCTGCGTACTTTGCATTTTTTCATATCTTACTGGTGCTACTTCTACTTGAATATCTATTCTATCTAGTAGTGGTCCGCTTATTTTTCCCATGTAACGTTGTATAGCCTGAGGCGTGCATGTACACTGTTTATCTTTCGAGCCATAAAATCCACAAGGACATGGGTTCATTGAAGCTACTAACATAAAATTGCAAGGATATGTTAAAGTCGCATTAACTCTACCTATTGTTATAGTTCCATCTTCTAGAGGCCCTCTCATTACCTCTAATGTGTTTTTATTAAACTCTGGTAATTCATCTAAAAACAATACCCCGTTATGTGATAAGCTTATTTCTCCAGGCTTTGGAATTCTTCCACCACCAACTAACGATGTTACAGAAATAGTATGATGTGGTGCTCTAAATGGTCTTGAGGTAATTAGCGGAGTTTGTTTAGTTAATATTCCTGCAACACTATGTATTTTTGTAGTTTCTAGTGCTTCATCAAAACTAAGTTCTGGTAAAATTGAAGGTATTCTTCTTGCCATCATTGTTTTTCCTGAACCCGGACTACCTATCAAAAGGCAATTATGTCCTCCTGCTGCCGCAATTTCTAAAGCCCTTTTTATATTCTCTTGCCCTTTTACTTCTGAAAAGTCTAACAAATACTCATTTTGCTTATTAAACAATTCTTCTACATTAGTTTTGTAAGTTTGGATATTAGTTTCAGAATTTAAATATTTTACAACTTGAACTAAACTTTCAGCACCTAGCACTTGTATTCCTTCTACAACAGATGCCTCTTTCGCATTTTCTATTGGAACAATAATCTTTTCAATGCCAAGCCTTTTTGCCTCAATACACATAGGAAGTACCCCATCTACTTTATTAATGCTTCCATCTAAAGACAGTTCTCCTATAAATACAGTTTTTTCTAAATTTTCGCTTTTTATTTCACCCATACAAGATAGGACACCTATTGCTATTGGTAAATCGAAAAAAGAACCTTCTTTTTTTGTGTCTGCTGGAGCTAAATTTATTACTATTTTTCTACTTTGCAGTTCAAATCCAGAATTTCTAATAGCTGTTCTAACCCTTTCTTTTGACTCTTTAATACTAGTGTCTGGAAGACCTACTACCTCCCAACCAGGCATTCCTCCAAAAATATCTACTTGCACAGAAATTAGATATCCTTCTAATCCTATTAGGGACATACTTTTTATTATTGATAACATAAACTTTTCCTTTCTTTTGGATAATTTAACCAGAATTGGTTTGAATTTTATTTCGAATTAAAATAGTATTAACATAATACAATGATTTTGTACTTTTGTAAATAGTTTTTTTCAAGTTTCTTGAAATTGATATTTAATACAATCACAACATTTGATGTAATCTCATATGATAATATTATCGTTTCTATAACTTTTTAAGATAATATTTCTAGTTACTACTCATCACATTTTCAGAGCAGTAACTATATTTATCTTCTAATTCTTAGTTTATAATACAAAAATTGTTTTGCAAAACTTAATTTTATATGCTTTGTTTTTTGCTTTATAATTTAATGCAAAATATTTGTCATTATAAAAAATTGCATAGCAATTTTTTTATACGGCTTCTATTGCCTAGTATAATTTCAAAGTGTCTTCAATTATGTATGAAACAGGCAGAATATTATCATTATCTGCTTTTATTTTAAAAAAGTGAAATCCTGTTTTTTTATCTTCGAATACTGAAATTATGATATCTCCACAATGCTTACCATTGTTTTTTGAATTATTAGTAATTTTCAAAATTAGCACCTCTTTTCTTCTGTATTTCCTAAAAAATACGAAAATTTATATAAAGATATCACATTTATTTTAAAAAGTTTGTCGAAAAATGTCTTTTAGGTCAAATTTCTTAAATTTTATTTGATTTTTGTTTATCTTTATTTATAAGTTAAATGAGGTGCTAATCTATTTTTATTATTAATTTGTTATTCTATTGGAATGTATTTCTTTTCTGGTAATTCTTTTCTTCTTTCCTTTTTAGGAACTTCAATTGTTAATGTTCCGTTCTTAAATTTAGCTTTAATATCTTCTTCAGTTATATCTTCTCCTATATAAAAGCTTCTAGAACATTCTCCTGAATATCTTTCTTTACGTACAAATTTACCTTTTTCTTCATTATTTTCTTCTTTATTTACTTGTGCATGTACTGTTAGATATCCATCTTGTATATTTAATTTTATTCCTTCTTTGTCATATCCTGGTAAATCAATGTCAATTACGTATTCGTCCTTCTTTTCTTTAATATCTGTTTTCATTAATTTACTTTCTCCCTCATTAAAAAATGAATCTCCAAACATATCCTCGAATAAATCAAAATCATGTCTTCTAGGTATCATCATCATAAAAATCAACTCCTTTAAATTTATTTATGTGTTGACACTTGATGGGAGTGGCACATATTTATGATAAATATTCTTTATCATTTTCGAGTATATTATACATCTGATTTTAGCAATGTCAATACGAGAGTGCTAAAATTCACAAAAGTTTCACAATACGCTTTTTTGTATTAAAAATATGTCAATCTCTTTATTTTTTTATAAATATGTGCTAAAATTTATTTAGTTTTTATCAAAGTATCAAAATATTTGTGTATAGAGAGATTTAATATTTTCTTCTTTTTTTCCAAAATTGTACTATATATAATAAAGTATTTGTAAAATTAAGGCTGTACAAAGAGTTGCATTTTAGCTCTTCTCCATTTGACATTTATATGTATTAGTTGTAGAACATATTAACCTCAAACTATAAAACATAAATAATTTTGAAATAGAAAAGGAGGTTCTTTTTTGGATCAAGCACAAACTTTATTGAAAAAATTTTTTGGTTATGAAAATTTTAGACCTGGTCAAGAAAAAATAATTTCTCACATATTAGCAGGTGAAGATTGTTTAGGAATTATGCCTACTGGGGCTGGTAAATCAATTTGTTATCAAATTCCCGCACTAATTTTTTCTGGAGTTACAATAGTTATTTCTCCTTTAATTTCTTTAATGAAAGACCAAGTCGATGCTTTAAATGAAGTAGGAATTCCTTCTACTTTTATAAATAGTAGCCTTACAAGTTCAGAGTATGTACAAACAATAGAAAATATTGTTCATAACGTTTATAAAATCATTTATGTTGCTCCTGAAAGATTAAATTCAGAAACTTTTATTAACCTTTTAAATACTATTGATATTTCTATGATTAGTATTGATGAGGCACACTGTGTATCTCAATGGGGACATGATTTTAGGCCTAGTTATAGAG
>CAKPFO010000002.1 GCA_934153805.1 uncultured Clostridia bacterium
AATATATTTATTATTTTGTCTATTGTTCCTGTCTTAAATAGAATAATACCTATAACCAGTATTGCTAGTATAATTGACACCGTTATTATCAATACTTTTTTGTTTATATGCATTGTTTTTATTTTTCTCCTGTACTTTAATATTTTTTATGTAAAAAGGGTCCTCAATCGAGTCCCCTTTTACATGCCTAATTTTTTCCTAATACTTTATTTAGCTAGGACTTGATAGAATCTATTTAAATCTGTTGATCTTATTCTTCCGTCTCCTCCATCATCATACATATCAAGTGCTCTTAAGAAATATACATCTGTTTCTTCTTGTTCACCTGATAAGTGTTTTATTAGTTTATCTAGGTCTTTACTTCTTACTCTTCCGTCACCATCTGCATCGCCTTTTATAACTATTGTAAATGTCATTTCTTGAGCATCTTTATTTGCCTTTAAAATCATCTTTGTTTTTACTTTACCTGTTGTTGGTAATTGATTTCCATCTTCATCCCATACTGTCAATACTCCATTAGAATCCAAATTGTCTATAAATTGTTGTATTGTTATGTTGTTACCTGACTTTGGTATTCTTGTATCAATAAATGGGTTAGCTATTGAATAATGTACTCCATCATATGATTGTAAAACATCATATAGATAGTTTCCATCTGAACCTTTCTTAGATTTTACATATAAATCTTCTGGTTCTTTTAGAGTATTCTTTATTCTTACTTTTATTACATTGTTATCTAGAATAGCTTCTGCAACATCATTACCTGCAAGAATTGAAATTTCTCCTACTTTTAATGTATTACCATCTTGTGTGTATTTTACATTTAGAGCTATGCTTTCATTTAATTTTTCATATCCATCTGGTTCTTGTGTTTCTGTTATTACATATACTTTATTTGTTCCATCTTCTCCTGGATTCAAATTTGGTATTGTTATTATTCCATTAGTAGTTGTATATGAACTTGATACAACACCTTCTGTTACATTAAACTCTGCTGGCTCTATAATTGTATTGTCTGTATCTTTGTCTACCTTTGTTATTTCTATTGAATATGGTTCTTTTGTTATTGTTGGTGGTATTACCTCTTTAGTATTTTTTACAATTACTTCTACAACACCTGCATTTAAAGTTACTGTTGCTACAGCTTCTCCTGCTACTATAGAAGCTTCTTTTGCTTTTAATACATTTCCTTCTTGTGCAAATTTTACATTTAACACAACACTTTCTTTTAGTTTTTCATATCCTGTTGGTGCCTGTTGTTCTGTTATTACATAAGTTGCTACGCTTCCATCTTCTCCAGGAATTAGATTTGATATTTCAACGCTTCCGTTTGCTGTTGTATATGGAGTTTTTGCACTACCTAAAGCTACTGTAAATGTTGCTGGTTCTATTATGTTTGTATTTGTATCACTATCTTGTTTAACTAACTTAATTGAATAATTTTCTTTTGTTATTGTTGGAGTTACTGTTTTTGCAACATTCTTAATCTTTATTTTTACAATTCCACTTTCTAGACTTGCTGTTGCTACATCACTTCCTGATGTTAATGTAACTTTATCTACTTTTTGTTCATTTCCAACTGTTGTAAAGCTTACATTAGCTACAACACTCTTTGGTAATTTTTCATATCCTGTTGGCTCTTGTGTTTCTGCTATTACATATGTAACATCATTATCTCCAGGAATTAAATTTGGTATTGTTATTATTCCCATATTAGTTGTATATGGTGTTAGTGTATCTCCTAATGCTACATCAAACGCTGCTGGGTTTGTTATTGTTGCTCCTGTATCACTATCTACTTTTGTTATTTCTATTGAATATGGTGTTTTAGTTATTACTGGAGGCACAACTTCTTTTGTATTTTTTATTGTAATTTTTATTACTCCACTGCTTAATGTTGCTGTTGCCACATCTGTTCCTGATATTACAGTTACATCTGATGCTTTTAATATATTAGCACTTTGTGTAAAGCTTACATTTACTGCCACACTTTGTTCTAATTTTTCGTATCCTGTTGGTGCTTCTGTTTCTGTTATTACAAATGTTTTGTTAGTTCCATGTTCTCCTGGTTGTAAGTTTGGTATTGTTATTGTTCCACTTGTTGTACTATACTCTGTTTTTGCTGTTCCTTCTGCAATATCAAATTTGGCAACATCTGTTATTGTTATTCCTGTACTTGCATCTACTTTTGTTATTTCTATTGAATATGGTTCTTTTGTTATTGTAGGGTCTACTACTTGTTTTGTATTTTTAATTTTGATTTTTAAAACTCCAGACTCTAGTTTGGCTTCTGCTACACTTGCTCCCATTTCAACATTTACTCCTGTTAAAGAAATATTGTTGCTATTTTCTGCTGAAGTTAAGCTTACTGCTATACTTTCATCTAATAATTCATATCCTGCTGGTGCTGATTTTTCTTTTATTACAAATAAGTCTGTATCTCCTGCCGCTAAATTGTTTATTGTTATAACACCATTTACTGTTGTATATGTTTTACCTGTTGTAGGCATTATATCGAACACTGCAGTATCTGTTATTGTTGCTCCTGTACTACTATCTACTTTTGTTATTTCTATTGAATAGATATCTTTTGTAATAACAACTTCCTCTTGTTCTTTTTCATTTTTTATTTTTAACATTGCTGTGTTTAAATCTGTTGTTGTTACTTTTTCTGCGTCTGCTCCTGTTACTGTATAGCTATATAAATAGATATTTCCAGTTGAATCTGCTCTAAAGTCTAAAGATAATGTAGTTTGATTTTCACTAACTTTGTAACCTGATTGAGCATTTACTTGGTCTATTGTGTATACCACTGTTCCTGCTGCGTTTGGCATATCTACTTCTAATTTATTATTGTCTATATATCCATACTCTGAAGTTGTAGTATTTGTTGCTTTAAATACTGCTCCAGATAATGCTGTTCCGCTGTCTTTATCTTCATTTGTTATTCCTATATAGTATTTTGTTATTTTTTCATTTTGTATATTTACGCTTAAAGTATTTACTCCACCTACTGTTGTTGGTGTTAAGTTTGTATCTGTATCACCTTTTAGCACTGCACTAGAAAGCACTACTTTTCCACTATTTTCTACAAAAGTCATTTCTATTGCAACACTTCCAGATATCTTTTCATATCCTGCTGGTGCTTTTGTTTCTTGAACAAGATATACTTGTTTTCCTGCTGCATTTGGTGCAGTTAAACTAATATTGGTTGTAACACCACTAGTTGTTGTATAACTTGTTTTTGTTCCATCTGGTGCTATTAAATTAAATGTTGCACTATCTGTTGTTATTAAATTTCCATGAATATCTTGTTTATTTAATACTAAATTAAATGTTTCCGGTGTTAATACTACTGGTGCAGGCTCTTCTTCATTTACTATTTGAACATTTACATCTTTTGAAGCTGCATTTACTTTTATTATTTTTGAACCTGAAACAGTCATTGTATTTATAGTTCCATCTGCATTAAATGTTAAATTTACTGTTTGTGCTGTTGAATCTAAAACATATCCATCTGGTGCTTTTACTTCTTCTATTGTGTATGTATATGTTTTTGAAGTTTCTATTTCATCACTATTTAATGAGAAATTATATGTTGCTTTTCCTAAAGCATTTGTTTTTATGTACTCAGATTTTCCATCGTATGTTACAGAAAATCCTGCAGTATCTGTTGTTATCCTTGTTTTTAAGCTATCATTTTTTACTTTATCAATATTGATTGTGTAATCATATTTTGTAGTTACTACTTCTTTTTCGTTAACTATATCCATTTTTATTACTTTGCTTCCTGTGCTTGTATCTATTGTTGCTGTCTTTCCATAAGAAACGATATTGCAAGAAGTTAATGTTATTACATTGCTAATATTTTCAAATTTTAAATCTAATATTACATTATCTGGTGTTTGATTATATCCTGATGGTGCTTTTGTTTCTTTTATAACATATGGATATGTTCCAGCTTCTACTGGTGCCTTAAATTCTATCTTTGCTGTTTTTCCAGCCGTTGTACTTGCAGTTTTGTCTGCTGCTACTGGGCTAGAGATTTCAAATGTTGCACTATCACTAGTTATAATATTATTTGATTCATCAACTTTTGTTAATTCCATGTAAAACGTCTCTTGTTCTACGTGTATTTCTGCTTCATTTGTTATTATAGTTGTTATATCATTACCACTATTTGTAGCTGTAGCATTTGCTCCTACTACATTTTGTACATTTCCATCTGAATCAAATGTTACTGTTATAGTTGATGGTGCCGTATTTTTTACATATCCATCTGGTGCTGTTTTCTGTTCTATTGTATATACAAATGGTCCTGCTCCAGTTGGCATTTGTAAATCTGCTAAATTAAATGTTCCGTCTGCTGCTGTTTCTAATAACTGTGTTGTTCCATCTAATGCAGTAACTTTAAAAATTGCCCCCTCTAATGCTGTTCCACTTTCATTAGTTAATTTTACTGTCATATTATGTGTTTGTTTTGTTGACTCTACTGGCAATGTGATAGAAGGGACTTCTATATTATTTGTATCATCAGTTGGTCCATAATTTTGTATAAGACCTGTTTCACATTCAAATTCAAATCCATTATTATTAGCTTCAAATGTAATACTCGTAGATGTAGATGAATCTTTTAAGGCTTCAAAATACATTCTATACACTACACTTCCAGTTTTTATTGTTATCGGTAAGCTTTCATCATTATCTGATATAACTAAACTATCCTTAGCTATATTGCCCTTATTCAAATCATATTTGTTTGTATCGTCTACAGTAGCATTCTTCAATTTTAATGCGGTTTTATCATATACTAATACTGCAGTTCCTGCTACAATACCTCCACATTTTTCTAGGTCTGTAGCTACCAAATCTACTTCTATAGTATCACCGACACTATATTTAGTTGCTGTTGACACTAAATCAAATTTTGCCTCAATTGTAGCTGCTTCGCTTTTTACCATTAATGGTGGCATATAGCTAAAAAGCATTAATGCTATTAATAAGCTTGCATAAATTTTCTTCATCTTTTTCATAAGATTTTCTCTCCTTTTTTCTCTAGTTAGCTTATTATAGTGATTCTTGTGTCAATATCCTTTAATATGATACTCACACAAGAGTCACTATTTTTATGACTCTTGTTAATTTATTATTTTATATCTTTTTCATATTTTCTATATTTAATATATAGTAATGCAGCTACAACTACACCTACAACAATTAAGCTAATTGCTGTATAATTTTCGCCTGTTTGTGGTATTTTATTTTGTGTTGTTGTTTTGTCATTATTAGCAGGTTTATTTGTATTTGTTGCTGGTTTTTCAGTATTTGTTGTTGGTGTTTCTGTGTTTGTTGTTGGAGTTTCTGTATTAGTATTTGGTTTTTCAACATCTTTTATTTGTAAAGTTATAAAAGGACTGTTTACATTGCCATCATCCCAATAAACATCACCATTATCACCACTAGCATCTATCTCTGTTAGTTGTATTTTAGCTGCTAAGTCTACTTTTAAAGCCTTAAATTTCATTGTTGCTATTATTCCAGAACCAGATTCTCCACTTTCTTTTCTTAAAACAATCCTAGTATCATCGCCTTTTAACTCCCAACCATTCTTTCCTTCTGTTCCAAGATATTCAAATATTGAAGAATCAAAATTTTTCTTAGCTATAAAATTTTTAATTCCACTAAAACCTGTTAAACTGTTTATTACTACATTTACTTCAAATGTATCTCCTACTGTTAGGTTTGTTTGGCTAGAAGTTAATGAGAATACTGCACTATAATCTTCTGCAAAACTTACATTTTCAAAGCTTAAAGTACATGCTATTACTGTTACAACTAACAAAACTGTCATTATAGTTTTTTTCATGCTTTTTTCTCCTTTCTCTTCTTTATTTCTCTTTCGAGATATATTAATTTTAATATAAACTTTTTACTACTTAAAAGTCAATACACTGCTCTTTTAACTAGATTGTATTGTTTTTTTATAAATATACGGAAATAACAAATTTTGTACTTTTTTTCTCGTAATATTAAATTTATTTTACAAAAATTGCTTTAAATCGACTTTTGCTAGGGAAATCAATGTTTTTGACATTTTTGCACAATTAACAAAAAAATAATTCCGGCAGTTTTTGCTACCGAAATTATTTTTTTGTTACTATTTTGCAAGTACTTTATAGAATTCATTTAAGTCGTTACTTCTTACTCTACCATTTCCGTCATCTACTATATCTGCTGCTCTCATCTTGATAGGGTCAGCTGTAAATGTGTTTGCTCCTCCTGCTAAGTGTTTTATTAACATGTCTAAGTCTTTTGACCTTACTCTTCCGTCTCCATCTATATCTCCTTTTACAACTATTTCAAATGTTAATTCTTTGCTTCCTTTTGTTGATTTTAAGATATATCCTGTTTTTACTTTAGAGGCTGGGTCTATTTGATTTCCATCTTTATCCCATACTGTCATTACACCATTTGACTCTAAGTTATCCATAAATTCTTGTACTTTAATATTGTTTCCTGATTTTGCAACTCTTGTATCTATAAATGGTTTGTCTATTTTATATTGTTTTCCTGCATACTCTTTCATTACATCATAGATATCTTCTCCTGCAGAATCTTTCTTAGATATTACATATAAGTCATCATCTTCTTTTTCGTTTAGTACATTTAATACTATCTTATCTTCTGTACATTCTGCTGTAACTATTTCTATGTTGCTGTTATGTGCACTATCTAATTGTATGTCCGTAATTACCATGCTGTCACCTGTACCAGTAAATGTTACTTTTGCTATTTTCATATCTGTATCTAAGTAGTATCCATCTGGTGCAGTTAACTCTTTAACAACAATTTCATATTCTCCTGGTTTAGAAGGCATAAATACATTTTCTATTATAATTTGTCCATCTGTATTAGTTGCTGCATGTACTATTTCTCCATTTACTAATGATACGTCAAATGTTGCACGGTCTAAAATGAAATCTTTTGTTATACTGTCTTTCTTATTTAATATTACTGTATATGGCTTATCATTTGCATCTCCATTTGAACCTGGTATATTAGTTATTTTTAGTTCTAGTAAATCACTTGGAAGTTCTCCTGCTAATGGAGCATTTGCATATGTTACATTTGTACCTGTTATATTTACATTTTGTAAGTATATCTTTCCACTACCATCATCTGCAAATTCTAATTCTATACTAATATCACTTCTATCTAATGCATATCCTTCTGGTGCTTTTATTTCGTTAAGTGTATATGTATATTTTCCTACTTTATCTGGTTTTTGTATACATTGTAATATTGTTCCTTTTAAGTCCTCAGTTTCCAAATAGTAAACATCTTTTGTTTGATTGTCTGTTAATTTGAACACTGCTGTATCTGATGTAATTGTATTTCCAGTTTCATCAACTTTTGTAATATTTAATGCAAATTGGTCTTCTGGAATTGTAGATTCATTTTCTACTGCTAATGTTATTAATTGATCTTTGAATTTTAGAATTTTTATTCCATCTCCACTTACCACATTTACATCTGTAATTACTAATTCGTTGCTTGCATTAAGTTCAAATTTAACTTTAAATTGTACTTCGCTTTGTAATCCCTTATAACCATATGGAGCTTGTGTTTCTTCTAGTATAAATGTATATTCTCCTGGGTCTGAAGGCATTAATATAGCATCTCCTATTAATCTACCTTTATCATCTGTTTTTCCTTCTGTTACAAGTTCTTTTACTTGTGTTACTGTTGTTGATATTGCTCCTGTTACTGGGTCTGTTACATTTTGATAGTAATCTCTTAACATATATAAAGATAATTTAGCTGGGTTATTTGCTATTAATGTATTTGTGTCTTTATCCATTTTGTTTATTACCATATCGAATATTCCTCCGATAAGCTCGTTTGTAGGTTTTAGATAAATTATCTTATTATCACTACTAAACTCGTAGCCAACGTCTGAATCGACAATTCTTAATTTTTTAGTTTCTTTATCTCTATATACTTTTATTGTTTTTTCAGCATAATCTACCTGATATTTATCTGGTGCTGATTTTTCTTTTATTTTTATTGTTATATATCCATAGCCACTATAGAAATCACTTGTTATAATTCCTTCTGCATTTGTTGTACCTGACCATGTAGGTATATTTCCACCATATTCTTGCTCTATTGTAACATCAAAGTCTACTCCTGGTATTAATGTTGGATAGTCTGGATTTTCTTCATGGTGTTTTTCTATTACTATTTGATATGGTTCGTCTTCATTTATTATCTTAAGTTCTATTTTTCTGTTTGGTAATTTGCCTGCTTCTGGTTGTTCATATACTACATTTCCTTCTGCTTTAACTGATGCTAAGTATATATCTCCTGTTGATGTGTCTTCTTTAAATTCTAGCATTATATCTATATCTTGAGTATCTAGTTTATATCCTTCTGGTGCTGTTACTTCATTTATAGTATATTTATAATTTCCAGCCTTATCTGGTATAGTAAATATTTGTAATGATGCTTCACCTAAAGTATCTGTAGAAACATTTTTTACATCTCCTGTTTGTCTATCTGTTATTGTAAATTCTGTAACACCTGTTGTAATATTGTATAAATCTGTATCTACTTTATTAATCTTAAATCCAAATTCTCCATCTTCTAGAGTATCATCATCTGAATTTTGATTTCTATTGTAAACCATTAAACTAATTAATTGGTCTGAAACTTTAGCCACTTTAACATCTGTTGCATCTTTTACTACAGCTGATTTTATTACCATGTCATTATTAGAGTCTAAGCCAAACTCTACATCAATTTCTACTTCTTTTTCAAGTATTCCTTTATATCCTTTTGGAGTTTTTGTTTCTCTTAAATAGTATTTATATACCCCTTCTTTAGTTGGTGCATCTATAGCACTTGCAACTATTCTTCCTGCCTCATCTGTTTCATCTTTTATTACAGGTGTTTTTACTTCTGTAGTTTCTTTTGTTTCAGTTATATTTCCTGTTGTAGGGTCTACTACTTGAGTAATTGTTTCGTATTCTTCACTTATATCTAGCTCTATTCCTGCTGGATTATTAGCTATTAACATTCCTGTTTTTTGATCTACTTTGTTTACAATTATGTCATATTTTCCTGAAACCAGTTTGTTTGTTGGTTGTAATGTTACCATTGTAAAGTCATCATTTAGCTTAAATCCTATGTCTGAATTTACTAAGACTATTCTCTTAGAATTTTCATTTCTATAGAATTTTGCAGTTCTTGTTACATTGTCAACTTTATATCCTTCTGGTGCAGAAATTTCTGTAATTTCTACTGTTATATATCCATATCCACTAAAGTATGGACTTATAATTACACCATCATCATTTGTTATATCTGTCCATGTAGTAGTATTTTTACCATATTCTTGAGTTACTGTTATTTGATATGTTACTCCTGGAATATAGTATGGATAACTTGATGATTCATGATGTTTTTCTATTTTTATTTGATAATCTTTATCTAATGGTGTCTCTGTATTTTTTACTGTCATTTGTAATATTCTTGAACCTTTTCCTGTTGGTATTGTAATTGAACTATAGTCAATTTCTACTATACCTGGTTTATCACTTTCGGTCATTACTCTCTTAGATATTGTCTTTGTTGAATCATCTGCTATTGTTACATCATTTACATTGCTTAGTACTTCAGAGTCCAATATATTTCCATTTGCATCATATGTAACTTTTATTATAATGTTATCTAACTTGTTGTAATCTTCCATTTTTTCTTCTTCTAATGTATAAATTACTGTCTTTCCATTATAAGCATATCCTACGCTTGATTCTGTATAACCATTTTTATTAGTTAATTTTGGTGTTGCTGTAAATCCTGTTGATGTAGTTATTCCTTTTTCTTCTATTGCTGATGTTATTGTGAACTTAGCATCTTTTAGCTTATCTCCTGTTTCTGAATCTACTTTTGTAATTTCAAATACTACATCAGGGTCGTTCTTAACTTTTATTGTTATTTCTCTATTTATATTGTCTATTTCAACATCAAATCCACCATCATCTATTAATGATAATTTGACATCCTTTTCTAAGTCAGCTCCAACTACTACAAATTCTGCATTTATTTCTACTGTTCCTGCTGTTAGGTTTGATCCATATACATATCCTGTTGCTGTTTCTATTTGAGATATGTTAATTTTTACATTATTTTCTGCTGTTATTCCTCTAACTCTTAGTGCTCCTTTTTCGAATACATATTTGTTTCCTGCTAATACTACACTCTCATTTTTAGTTGCTCCTGTTACGCTTTTATTTGTTGCACCTGTATCTTTTTCTAAAGCTTCTACTTGGAATATAGATCCATTTATTCTCTTTCCAGATTGAGAATCTTCTGTTACTACTTTTACAGTGTATTTTGGATCTAGTGTACCGTTACCTATTTGTACTACCATATGATGTGATTTACCTGTTGTAGTTGCTAAGAATTCTTCTGCTCTAAATGAGTCATCTGTCATACTTATAATGTTTCCATATGCATCGAATTTTACAGTTACTTCTATTGGTAATATTTGATCATATCCACTAGGTGGTGTTGTTTCTGTAAATGTATATTTTATTGTCTTATTTTGATGAGAAAGTCCTAAGTCAAAGTACAATAATCCATTTGCATCTGTTGTATTTGTTGCGCTTGTCGTTATTGTGTTTAGTGTTCCTGCTACTGCATTTCCAGTAGAGTCTACTTCTTCTGATGTTATTTCGAATACGGCATTTGGTAATACTTTTCCAGTGTTTATATCATTCTTTAACATTGTCATTTCTAATTTTGTTTCATTTTTAAATGTTACTGTTATTGTTCCGTGTTCCTCATCTACTTCTACATCAGCATATGTAGGATTACTATTGTCATTTAGTGTTAATGAATAAACATCTACACCTTTATTTACTCTTATTGTTGCTGTGTTATTGTTATCTTCTCTATAACCTTCTCCTATGCTTCTTTCTGTTATTACAAATTCTATATCACCATTTTGTGTTTGTTTTGTTAATTGTGTAATACCATTTGCATCTGTTTCAGGTAGAGTTTGTGCTGCTCCATTTATTGAAACATCATATATTGTTCCTTCAATTCCTAATCCTGGATAATTTTTGTCTTCATCTTTTATAATTAAGTCATATGCATTATCATTAGGTATTGATAATTTTATATGTACTGGCGTATCGCCTACATATTTAATTTGTTTATTTACAGCTACTTCTACTTTTACATTACTTGGATTACTTAATACATCATATAAATATAATGTTCCATCTTCTTTGTATGTAACTTGAAGGACTACGTCTTGTATTTTTCTATATGATTTAGCTGCTTCAATTTCTGAAATTGTATATTTTACTACTCTATTTGTAGATTGTTCTACAAAGTTGTCTACAACATTAGTTACTGTTCCATCTGCATTAGTAACTGTACTTGCAATTTCTGAAGTTGCTCCGCCTACTACTTCTGTCTTTAATTTAAATTTTACATTTTCCATTGCCGAATTAGTTAATTCGTCATATTTATAAATTCCTAATTTTACATCTTTTGGTTTATTAGTTATATTTAATGTTATAGCTTTAGTTCCAACATGTTTTGTTGGGTTTATTTGCATTACTTCTCCACCAGAAGTTACAGTATATGTTTCTATTTTACCGTTTTCATTAAATTTAACTTTAAATTCCATTACAGTTGTATTGTCGTAATAGCCTGCTATCGTATTTGTTTGTTTTACTGTGTATGTTACTTCTTCATTTGGATATACTGTTCCAACATATGTTGTTAATGTTCCATTTACATCTGTTTGTACTCCGCCTGAATCCACATCACCTTTACTATTAGTAATTGTAAACAATCCACCTTCTAATTTAAGTGTTGAATAGAACTCATCTGTTAAATTAATATTAACATCAAATCTTGGTTTGTTCTTAATATTAGCCTCTAAGTCTATTTTTCTTAAACTATTTGTAGTTGAGTCTACTGGTGCTACTTTTAAGAATTCATAATATTCACTTGTAGAAGTTGCACTTCTGATACTACCATTATTATTAAATTCTACTAAGAATTCTAGATTTGTTATTGGAATATATCCGCTTGGTACTGCTGTTTCAGAAAGAGTATATTTTACCTTCTTTCCAGCATATACTTTACCTATAGTAGCACTGCTATTTGATGCAGCTGTTGCTATTGTTCCTTCATTAGATATAATCTTAAATCCTGCATTTAATCTTGTATTGCTATCATAGTAATCTACTTTATTTAATTTTACATTAAATTTTCTAGAATATCTTATTGTAACATTTATATGGTTATTTTCCCAACTTATATCTATTGCATTTACATCACCGAATTGGTCTGTACTCTTTGGCGTTACACTTGCTATTCTTCCGTTGCTATCGTATGCAACATCTAGTATTACATTTTGTGGATCAAAGTATCCATCATATCCAGAACCTGTAGTATATGTATCTAATACATATCTATTTAGTGAGTCTGGCACACTTGCTCCCCAATATGTCCATCCTGTTTTTCCATTACTTCCTGTTGTATAATATAGTGTTGTTCTATATTCATAAGAAGTGTTTGTACAGAAGTTTCCATCTAGGTATGGGTCAATTCTTATTCCAGATAATCCTGCTCCACTTACCTCATCTATAACTGTTGCTGTTACAGTTGTAATTGGTGCATATTCTACTTTTATTTGTATTGTATGTTCATTTACAGTTGCTTTTACACTTGTAAAGAATCCATCTTTAATGTTGTTATTAGAAACTTTTTCTAATATTTCCACATCTTTTACTTGTCCTATATCATCATATTTTACTTTTATTCTTGCTAGTAAGTAGCTATATGAATGACCTATATATCTTGGTAAATATGTTTGATATTGAATAGGACTATTTGGTTCTGCATTCTCATAAATATATAGTATTCTCTCTTTTGTTGCTGGTTTCTTATTTTCTGGGAATGTGTCTGATTCTGTTGGTAATACTGATACTCTTGCTGCATCATTTATTGTTGTTATTGTATTATCTGTTTTATAACCTGCTGAATATGTTCTTCCAAACCATTCATATCCACCACCAATATATGGTGAACTATAACTTGGATCTATATATCCAGAGCTTACTACTGCTTCTGGTTGTGCTCCCATTCCCCATTTAGTAGTACTTATTGTATATTGTCCTTTTAAGCTATCACCTGTGTACATATCTACCGCTTGCATTTGTACTTGTAACATTGGATAATATCTAACTGTTACGTTTATAGTATTTCTTGTATGTGTTACTTGAAGGTATCTATTATCTGCTGCATATCCTATTGCATGAGTATCTCCTCCTGGATTATATACGCTTACCCCTGTAACACTTCCTTCATCGTTAAATGTTACACTTACAAGTAATGCATATTGAATTGATTGATATGCTGATTTATATTCATCGTTTCCTATATAATATGTGTCTGGTGTTTGTTTTTGAACTAATCTTAATATTCTAGTTCCTGCACCTTCTTCATATACTCCCATTGTTTCTGTATCTTCACCATGTGCTGTGACTAATCCTGTAGTTGTTGTTGTAGAACCTGATTCTAAAGTTAATCTATACTTGTCATCTGGGCTAAATGTTATAGAATTTCTTGTATCTACTAAATATGTATCAAATATAGCTGTTTCTAGCTTTTTATTTGAGTCATATACATCTTCTACTGATAAGTGTATACGTACTTCATCACTTGGTTTATTTTTTATTGTTGCTTCTACTGTAAAGTCATCTGCATTATAGTTAGTAACATCTATATCTCCAGAAACTACTCTAATTGGATTGCTAGAAACCATTTTCCCTTGTGCATCATATGTTATTTCTATTATTACAACTTCATCTAACCAATCATATCCATCTGCTTTCTTAGTTTCTTTTATTGTATACTCTATAGTTTTATTTGCTAATGTTTTGTCCATGTATGCTATAGCTATACCTGTTGAATCTGTTGTAATATTGTCTACATCTAATCTTACTAGGTCTTTTACTAGTGCAAGTAAATCATCTACTCTATCTTGTGAAGTAGTTCCTTTTGCAATTAGTTTGTCTACAACATTTTGGTTTGTTACTTCTTTTATTTTTGCATTTACTTGTGTTTTTGTAGCTTTATTTAGTTCTACTATTTTATTTATTTTTTGGCTATTATTTACACATGCATTAATTTGATCTTCTTCATCTGCTGTTAATTTACCTGTTGCTTTTAGCTCATTAATTAAATTTTGTATTCCTATATCTTGTTTTATAGTTTCTACATCTTCTGGATTTATCTTTAATCTATCTAGTACTTGTGATAGATATTCTTCTTCTGTTACATCCTTAGTATTTAATGTTAATAATTTTATTTCATCTTCTGTATAATTTGCTAAATTACTTTTTGCTATTCTTGCAGTTACTTCAAAGTCTACTTTTCCCAGTGCTTCTCCTGTATCTGTATCTACTTTGTTTATAGTTATTGCAAGTTCAGGATTACTTTTTATTTGTACATTTACTTTAAATTTATCTGTTATTGTACTATATGTTGGTATACTTGCTGTTGCTATATCTGCCCTCTTAATTACTCTTGGTGTATTTATAATGTATCCTGTATTATCAAAATCTACTTCTATTACAACTGGTATTGCTAAAGATTGATATCTTGCACTTGGGTTTACTTGTGTTATTGTGTATGTAACAGTCTCTTGGTAACCACTCTTATCTAATCTTCCTGTTCCAATACCGTTAGAGTCTGTTGTAACAGCATCTGCTTTTGTATTTATTGAAGATACAATTTTATATGTAGCTCCAGCTAATTTTATACTTTCATCTCTTAAATCCACATTCTCAATTTGCATTTGAACATCTGGATAGTTCTTTACAGATATATTTATTATACCTTTGTCATTTCCATTATATCCTTCATCTGCTGTTGTTGATGGTGCTTTAACTGTTACTTCTACAAAGTTAACGTATTTATTTACATCTCCAACTATTTGAGCATTTGTTACATTTCTGTTTGCGTCAAATGTAACATCTATTTGGAAGTCTTCTACAGTTGCATAGCCATAGCCTGCTTCTAATTGTTTTACAGTATATCTTACTGTTGTATCTTGTTCTAATTTATCTACATATAATACTGCTTGTCCGTCTTTATCTGTTAATTTTTCCTTTGTTAAATTTTGAGCTGATGTTATTTCAAATTTAGCATTTGCTATATTTAATCCATCAAAATATCCTGTATTTTTTATTACAAATGGTAATTCTGGCATCATATCTACTTTTAATGTAATTTCTTTTCCAGTATATGATACTGCTGTAAGTCCTTCTGTTAAACATTCTGGAAGGTCAGAAACATTTCCATCTTTGTCATAAGTTACTTTAAATTTCATTATGTCTAAAGGCATATAATTATCAAATGAATTTGTTTGTTTTAGTGTATATGTTTGTATTCCATTTGGTACTACATAACCAACTTCAAGTTTTGTTGTTCCTTCAGCTGGTAAATTAAGTGATGGTTCTACTTTATATTGTACATTTGTTAATTGTGTTCCACTTGCTATATCTACTGATTGGATATTTACTACTAATGGATCTTGTGGATCTACATTAATTATAATGTCTATGTCATTTCCACCAACTGTATTTGTAGCTCCTATACTCCATACGCTACCATAGCCAGTAGTTCCTGTGTTTGCTAAGTTTGTAGCTGCTGCATTTACTTTTCCATTCATGTCAAATACTACTTTTACTTTTATTGGAGAAGCAAGCTTTTTATAATAATTAGCTGCTTGTATTGTGTCTATTGTATATTCAACTTCATAACCTTCTATTGAATAGTTTGCTCCAACCTTAGTTGTTGTTTTTCCGTCTTTATTTGTTGCATTTGTCGTAGTTTGAGCTCCTTGGTCAGAAGTTACTTTAAATGTATAATTACTTACTGGATTTGATGTTGTTGCGTCTAATGTTTGTATTCCAAATTTAAATGTATTTGTCTCATAGTCTGTTAACTCTAATGTGATACATGTTTTATAAGTACCATCAGACATTACTAATGTTTGTTTACTTGCTATGCTTGCTCTTGGTGTTTTATATGAACTCTTTTCTAGCTTTACAGTTACATCTCCTGTTAATTCGTCTATAGCTTCTACTGTTAATATTTCTGTATATTCGTTTACATCATATCCTATAGGAGCTACTTTTTCTGTAATTTCTATATTTGTTCCTACAGCAACTGTAAATCCTTCAAATTCAACATTGTCGCCTACTTCTATATCTCTTCTTACTAATCTTGTTCCATCTAATCTTGTTACTGTAACATCATATTTAGAACCTGGAAGTACAGTGCCATCTTTATTTACTTTCTTTAAGTCTAATGAGAAGTTACCTACATCGTCATAATTTGTATATAAATCTAAGTATACATTGCTTTCATATGCTTTTGAAGATTCATATCCACTAAAGTCTTTCTTCTTCATTAATCTATTTCCCCATGTAGCTTCAACGTTTGTTATTTCTATTATTGCTTTTTCTGGGTTATATCTAAATGTTAGCTTAAATGTCATATCTGTATTTGCTTTTTTTACACCGTTATCATCTACTTCATAAGTATATAAGTAATCTACTCTTTCTCCATTATTTAAGTCTTCTCCATCTACTTGTATTCCTAATAATTCTAGATATCCATTATTGTCTGTTTCTCTATAGTTTATTTGTTTTGTTGCTCCTGTTGCGGGATCAACATAATCGTATGGTTCGTCTAATTTCTTTCCTGCTGAATCTACTAGTGTTGGTGAACTTAATACTACTTTTACTCCTGCTACTAAATAGTCATTTGTATCTACTTTATTAATATATAGATTTAATATTGTATTTGCACCTGTCTTTTTAGCATTTACATCATGGTATATTACATCTCTACCAACAATTTCTGCTCCTATATTGTTTCCATTTGCTGGATCATATGTATTTGGCTCTTGATTGTCAATTACATATCCTGATACTGTTTTACGTAATTCTATTGTTTGTGTTTGGTCGTTTATTATGTATCCCATTATAGCATATGTTTGAGTAATCTTTATAGTAACTTTATCTCCACCTATAATTCTAGTTTCTATGTTACCATTTGAATCTGTTTTTCTTCCTCTTATTTCTTTTGTTGCTGTATCAGATATTATATCTATGCTATATTGTGCATCTTGTATTGGTGTTTTTAAATCTGAACCATCCAAAAGATTTATCTTTAAGTTGTATGAGTTAGTAGTATCTGGTGTTAAACCTAATACTGTTACTGCAGTATCATATACATATTTATCCTCTGGCATTTGTTTATAGTTTACATCTATATATGGAACAGTATAACTTTTTTGTTTTGCTTCACATATATGTTTTTGTGTATCAAATTTTGCTTCTATAGTTGCTAAATTTGTATCTACTACAGAATATCCATATGGTGTTGAGCTTAGTAATTCTACTTTATATTCATATGTTCCTTGGTCTTCATCTTCTACTATAAAGTTTGCAATTCCATCTGCACCTGTCATAGCTGTATAAACTTTATTTGTTGTTGTATTTGTTAATGCTAATAATACATTTGGAATGTTAACATCCCTTTCACCATTGTCTACTAAATGAACTTGTATTCTATTTTGTTCATTTGCTGGTTGGCTTTCTAAGTTAACAATAACTGCATTATTATCTTTATCTGCAACTGCGTCTAATGTAAGAGGTGTTGTTTTTGTTATATATTGTACAGTTCCATTGTTTCTAAAGAATATTACTTCTTTTGTATCTTTATCTTCTACATAACCTGCTCTTTGTTTTACTTCTGTTATTGTTAATTTTATATTTCCTGTTCCTGGTAACTCTAAAGTAATCTTTCCATTTTTATCTGTTATTTGTCCTAATGCTTGTGAAGTTACTTGTGTTCCAGATGAGTCTACTCTTGTCCATTCTATATCATATATTGCATCTTGGATTTTTATTGAATTATTTTCTTTGTCTGAAACAGTTACTTCTACAAAGAATGTTTCATCTTTTTGTGCAACATTTCCTACTGTTACTTTTACTTTTTGTTCATCTATCCATTCTGAAGTTACTTTGTCATTGTATTTGTCCACTATTTTAGTTACTTTTCCACCTTCAAAAGTTATCAATAAAGTAACATTTCCCATTGGGTCATATCCTGTTTGCTCTGTCATTTGTGAAAGTATATATTGATATGTTCCATCTTTTGTCATAACAGTTGGATTAAATGTAAGTTTTCCATTTCCTGCTGTAGTTGCAAATAATGCTTCCATGTCATATTTGCTGTTCAATTTTGGTTGAATTAATCTGTATTCAATATTTCCTAATTTTATATTTGTATTATTTAAGTCTATTGTTTCAACCTCTAATGCAAATGTTTGAACAGAAATAGGTAATTTAACATTGATATTTCTTGTTACTACATCTACCTCTGGAGTAGATCTATCAGCTTCTGCCCAAATACTACCTACTCCTGTTGGATCATTGTGTACTACAACCTTAGTTGCTGGTGTTGCAACATATCCAAATTGATTTACATTTGGTATTATTTCAAATGTTATATCTCCTAAAGTTTTTAATTCATCTATTTTTATCTTTCCATTAGAGTCTGTTATTAAAGTTTCATCATATATAGTTTTTGTAATATCATCTCCATTTATGTCTTTACCTGTTACTATTGTTCCAACAACTCTAACTGATAAATCCTTTATTGGAAGCTTATCACTCTTTTCACTTACAGCTTCTATTGTTAAGCTATATTTTTTACAGATTACATATGTAGGAGAAACTACCATGTCATATCCTTGAGCTTGTTCTTCTGCATCTTTGTACTCTAACTTCATATTATCACTTGTATTTAATGTTCTATAAATTTTTCCTGCATCTATGGCTGCTGTCGTTTTTAAGTCTAATTTAAATTTAAGTGTTTTAGACTCACCAGCTTTTATAGCTGCACAATCTAAAGTATAACCTTGACTATTTGTAGTTACTGTTAAATCACTGTCATTAGATATAATGCTAAAATCAAAATAGTTTAAAGTTTCTGCACTAAATACATCTGTAACTTTTACATTTACTAAACTATCATTTACACTATTGTATATAGAAGAGAAATCTGTAACATCTTTTATCATAGTTACTTTTCCTAAGCTTGCACCACCGTTTTTGTATTCGCTATTAGTTATGTTAGCTAAAATAGAATATACTTTTACGCCATTGTTAACATTGTCTTCTAATATTGTCTTTACAGAGTCTGTGGCATCAGAAATAAGCACTAAATATTTTTTAGTGTTTGCAGCACCTGTATATGTACTATTTGCGTATTCAATTGCTTTTTCTACACTCTTTCCGTTAGTATATGTTAAATTATTTATTGCAGTCGTATATGTACTTAATGATGTTTTATTCATTGCAACTTTAACACCAGTATTGTCTACTAATGATATTTTAGCTCTTGGTGCTTCATTTAATAACTCTGTTACTAATTGTGTAGCTTTTTCTTTTACTTTGTTGTCAACATCGTTTGTTTCAACACTTCTAGATGTGTCTACAACTACAGCAACTTCTGGAACTACTGTTGCATCATTTAAGTTATTTACTTTTACTTCATAAGTTAAACTTTTGCTAGTATCCTCCACTATCTTTTTAGTTATGCTAGACATACCATCTTGTGCAATGTTTGCACTACCATCGTCTTTAATTTCTACTGCATACTCGTCATTGTTATCTGCATATGCTACTAAACTAACAACTGCAAAAATAGCTAATATTGCTACAAGTATTACAAGTATTTTTTTGTTTGTAACTATAAAATTCTTCAATTTCTCTTTTGTCATGGTTTTAATTCCCCCCTAGATTCTTCTTTATTACATATTTCTAGTAACTTTACTATAAGTTGAAAATGCTTAAAAGTCAATTGAGGTCTTGGCTTCGTTTATTCATTATTACAAAAAATATTTATACTTTTTTATACGGAAATAAGCATCTTTTCTTTTTATTTTTCTTTTTTTATATTTATATTAAATTTATTTTACAAAAGTCGCTTTAAATCGACTTTTGCTAGGGAATTCACGTTTTTGCACAATTGGTAAAAAAATAATTCCGGCAGTTTTTGCTACCGAAATTATTTTTTTATTTACTATTTTGCAAGTACTTTATAGAATTCATTTAAGTCGTTACTTCTTACTCTACCATTTCCGTCATCTACTATATCTGCTGCTCTCATCTTGATAGGGTCAGCTGTAAATGTGTTTGCTCCTCCTGCTAAGTGTTTTATTAACATGTCTAAGTCTTTTGACCTTACTCTTCCGTCTCCATCTATATCTCCTTTTACAACTATTTCAAATGTTAATTCTTTGCTTCCTTTTGTTGATTTTAAGATATATCCTGTTTTTACTTTAGAGGCTGGGTCTATTTGATTTCCATCTTTATCCCATACTGTCATTACACCATTTGACTCTAAGTTATCCATAAATTCTTGTACTTTAATATTGTTTCCTGATTTTGCAACTCTTGTATCTATAAATGGTTTGTCTATTTTATATTGTTTTCCTGCATACTCTTTCATTACATCATAGATATCTTCTCCTGCAGAATCTTTCTTAGATATTACATATAAGTCATCATCTTCTTTTTCGTTTAGTACATTTAATACTATCTTATCTTCGGTACATTCTGCTGTAACTATTTCTATGTTGCTATTATGTGCATCGTCTAATTGTATGTCTGAAATTACCATGCTGTCACCCGTACCACTAAATGTTACTTTTGCTATCTTCGTATCTGGATCTAAGTAGTATCCGTTTGGTGCAATTATTTCTTTTAGTGTAATTTCGTATTCTCCTTCTTTTGATGGCATAAATACGTTTTCTATTATTATTTTACCTTCACCATTTGTTGCGGCATTTACTATTTCTCCATTTACTAATGATACGTTAAATGTAGCATTTTCTTTTATTAATTCTCTAGTTACAGAATCAATCTTGTTTATAATAACTGTGTATGGTTTGTCGTTTGCATCTCCACCATTCGTTCCTTCTATATTAGTAACTTCTAGTTTAATTGTAGAGCTTGGTGTTTCTCCATCTGCTACTTTATTAGCATATTTTACATTGTCTCCTGTTACTTGAATGTCTGATATAACTATTTCATCATCAATTTTTTGAGTAGTAATTGTTATATCTATACTATTTCTATCTAGAACATAACCTTCTGGTGCTTTTACCTCTGTTACTTTATATTCATATGTTCCTTGAGCAGTTGGCATTGCTATGCTCTTAGTTGCGTTTGCAAGTGAATCAGTTTCCACATATTGTACTTCATTTGTTGATAAGTCTTCTACTTTAAATATTGCCGTATCTGTTGTTATTGCATTTCCGTCTTTATCCACTTTTGTTATGTCAATATTTATTTGTCCTTCTTCTGTCTCAGTATTTACAACTGCAAAACTTATAAATTGTTTTTCATGTCTTAATACTTTAACTCCGCTTCCACTTACTACATTAACATCTGTAATTACTAAATCTCCAATTGAATTTTCAGCAAATGTTATTTCAATTTGTGCTTCTTCTTTTAACTTACTATATCCTGCTGGAGCACTTAATTCTGCTAAAACATATTTATATGTTCCTGCTTCTGTAGGCATTGGTATTGCATCTACTACTAATGAACCTTTTGCACTTGTCATTCCTTCTACTACAGGCTCTTTTATTTGTGTTACTTCTACTACTGGAGTTGTTGTACCTGTAGTTTCATCTACTTCATCTTTTGTTTCATAATAGTCTCTTAACATATATAGTCCAAATTTAGCTGGATTATTTATTATAAGCTTGTTAGTATCATCTACCTTATTTATTA
Source organism: uncultured Clostridia bacterium (assembly GCA_934153805.1). GTDB lineage: Bacteria > Bacillota > Clostridia > TANB77 > CAG-508 > UMGS1663. The sequence goes on from CAKPFO010000002.1 coordinate 21,912, forward strand.
CTACATCATAAATTCCTGAAGCTATTTCATTTACTGGTTTTAAGTATGCAATTTGATTTTCACTATCTAATTCATGTCCTACATCAGCACGTATCTCTTCTAGTAATTTTGTTTCTTTATTTCTTGTAAATACTAATGTTTCCTTTTCAGTTTTTAACTTATAGTTTCCTGGTGTAGATTTTTCTTGTATTGTTACTGTTATTGTTCCATATCCATTAAATTTGTCACTAGTGATAAGTCCGTTTTCATCTGTTGTAGCTTCCCATGTTCTTGTCTCTCCATATTCTTCTTCAACTGTTATGTCAAACACTACATTTGAAATATAATTTGGATAATCTGGGTCTAATTCATGGTGTTTTTCAATTACTACTCTATATGATTCATCCTCATCTATAGCTTTTAATCTTATTATTCTGTCTGGTAAGCTTCCTTCTTCTGGCTGTTCATAAACAATTTTTCCTTCTACATTTACAGTTTTTAAGTAAATTTTTCCTGTGCCTGCATCTTTGTCAAATGTTAGATATATATACATTTCATTTGGATTTAGTGTATAACCAGTAGGTGCTTTTGTTTCTTTTAATGTATATTTATAGTTTCCAGCTTCTGTTGGTAAATCAAATTTTTCTATTGCTGCTACGCCAAACTCGTCTGTAACTATAGTTCTTTCTGCTCCAGTTTGTTTATCTGTTAAAACAAATTCTGTTGTACCTGTTGTTACTTGGAATAATTCTGAATCTACCTTTGTAATTTTAAATCCAAATTCATTATCTGTTGGTGGTTCTGTATTTTTCTCATTCTTTATTGTCATTTGAAGTATTCTAGAACCTTTTCCAGTTGGAACTACTATAGATTGTTTCTCGATTTCTAATACTCCTGGTTTTATTTCATTCATTATTCTCTTTTCTATTGACTTTGTACCGTCTTTTATGTCTACATCATCTAAATTACTTATAACTTCATAGTCTATTATGTTACCTTCTGCATCATAAGTAACTTTTACATTTATAGGCTCTAAATCTTTATATCCATCTATAGTTGGTTCAGTTATAGTATAAATTATAGTTTTTGATTCATATGGATATCCTGCTGTTGCTTCTGTATAACCATTTGCATTTGTAGCTTTTGTAGTATTATTAAGAGTTGTATTTGTTAATGTTCCTGCATTGTATATAGCTGATGTTATATTAAAGTTAACCCCTTCAAGTTTTTCTCCTGAATTTGAGTCTACCTTTGTTATGTCAAATTCTACAATTGGATCATTCTTTACAATTATTGTTACCGTTCTGTTTTCATCACTTGTGTAAACTTCAAATCCACCATCATCTACTAAGTCTATTGATAAATCTGTCTCTAAGTTAGATGCATTGACAGTAAATGTTGTTTTGATTTTTACAGTTCCTGATGTTACATTGTCTCCATAAATATATCCTGTTGCTGTCTCTGTTTGACTAAATTTTATATCTACTTCATTTTCGGCACTTACATCTGGTATATCTAATATACCTCTTTCAAGTACTGTTGTACTTCCTAAGAATTCTCCTGTTTTTTCTGTAGTTGGACCTGTTTTGCTAACATTTGTTACTCCACTAGGTTGCTCTATTGCTTCAACTTGGAATATAGAACCATTTATTCTTCTTCCTAATACAGCATCTTCAGAAATTATTTTTATTGTATAAGTTGGATCTACTGTACCATTTCCAATAACAACTACTATATGACGTGATTTTCCAGAGTTTGTTGCTAAAGCTTCTTGTGCTCTAAATGAGTTATCTGTCATGGAAATTACCTTACCATATGCATCAAATGTTACTACTACTTTTATTGGTAATATTTCTGTGTATCCACTAGGTGCTGTAATTTGAGTAAATGTATATTCAATTATTTTGCTTTGATATGCTTTTCCTAAATCAAAGTACAATTGTCCATTAACATCTACTGTATTATTTGCAGCTGTTGTTATAGTTTTATTAGTTCCTGCTATAACATTTCCACTAGAGTCTAATTCATTTTCTACAACTTCGAATACAGATCCTTCTAGTTTATCTTTTGTATTTATGTCTATGTTGCTTAATGTTAATTCTAATTTTGTTTCATTTTTAAAGGTAATATTTATTAATCCTTTTCCTTCATTTACTTCTACTATTGCAATTGTATTTGTAGAACTGTCTACTTCTATTTCATAAGTTATTGTACCTGTTACGGCATCTTCAGTTTTATTTAATAATGTATATCCTTCTGCTGTTATTCTTGCTTCATTTAATACTAATGTATATTCTGTTATTCCTTTTTCTACTTCTAATAGTATTTTGTTGTTTAAGTTTCCTCTATAGCCTTCTCCTACAGTATTTTCTGAAACAGCTATCTCCATAATTCCATTTTCTGTTCTATCTAGATATTTTATTTGTCCATTTTCGTCTGTTTTAGAATCTCCTAAACGTACACCATTTATTGTAATATCATATTTTGTTCCTTCTATTCCTAATCCTGAATAGTCTTTATCCTCATCTTTTACTATTAAATCGTACGCATTATCATTTGGAACATTTAAGTTGATGTGTACTGGATTTGTTCCACAATATTTTATCTTTTGACTTGTTGCTGCTTCTACTCCTACTCCACTTTCATTACTTATTACGTCATATAAATACATGCTACCATCTTGATTATAAGTAACTTTTATTACTACATCTTGTATTTTTCTATAAGTTTCAGCTGCTTTTATTTCTGATATTGTGTATATTACTACTCTATTTGATGTTGTCTCTTTAAAATTATCTATTACAGCTGTTACTGTTCCATCTTCGTTTGTAACTATTGGCGTTATTTCATTTGTTGGTCCACCTACTACCTCTGCTTTTACAGTAAATTCTATTTTGTCCATAGCTTCATTTGTTAATTTGTCATATTTTTTAATTCCTATTTTTACGTCTTTTGGCATATTTACCATATTTAAAGTTATAGCTTTTGTTCCAACATGTTTTGCTGGATCTATTGTTACAATTTCATTTCCTTGTAATAGCTTGTAATTTTTGATTTTACCATTTGCATTAAACTCTACTTCAAATTGAGCTACTGTAGTATTTTCATAATATCCTGGTACTGTATTTATCTGTTTTACAGTATATGTTACAGTTTCATTTGGATATATAGAACCTACATATGTTGTTAATACACCTCTTGCATCTGTTTCTACATTTCCTGTTGCTATCTCACCTTTACTATTTGTAATTTCATATTTTGCACCTTGTAATTTAAGGTCTGGATAGAATTTATCTCGTAAATCTATAGACACATCAAATCTAGGTCTATTTTTGATATTTGCTTCTAAGTCTACTTTTCCTACTTTACTTGTAGTAGCATCTAATTCTGCAAATTTTACATTTTCATAGTATTCACTTGTAGAGTTAGCTTCTGCTATAGTTCCATTTATATTAAATTTAACTGTGTATACTAAATTTTCAATTGGAATATAACCAGTTGGTACTGACGTTTCTGATAATGTATATGTAATTGTTTTTCCTGGATAGATTTTTCCTACAAATCCGCTCTTTCCTGCTGTTAAATTTGCAATTACACCTTGGCTAGATACTACTCTAAAGTTTGCATTTAACCTAGTATTACTATCATAATAGTCTATTTTATTTAGTTTTACATTAAATTTTCTACAATATCTTATTTTTAGTTTAATGTTATTATCATTATCCCAAGTTATATCAAAAGCATTTGCGTCTCCATAACTATCTGTACTCTTTAGTTCTACATTAGAAATTCTTCCATTATCACCATAAGAAACATCTAATATAATATTTTGTGGGTCTATGTATCCTTCATATCCTGAACCTGTAGTATATGTGTCTAATGTATATCTTGTACTTCCATTTGCTACACTTGCTCCCCAATATGTCCATGATGTTGAGCCACCGCTTCCTGTTGTATAATATAGAGTTGTTCTATATTCATATGATGTACTTGATGTATTTGTTCTGTTTACATATGGATTAATGTTTATTCCAGATAATGGAGCTCCACTTACATCGTCTACTACTGTTGCAGATACTTTTGTAATAGGTGCATATTTTACTTTTATTGTTATTTCATAAGGATTATCTGTAGATTTTTTAACTTCCATAAATCCACTTGTAATATTGTTTCTTGAATATTCTTTTAATACTTCTACAGATTTTACTTCTCCTATATCTGTATATGTTACTTTTATTTCCGCCATCAAATATTGTATAGAGTTTGTTATATATCTATCTAAGTATGTTTGATATTGTAATGGAGAGTTTGGCTCTGCATTTTCATAAATGTAAAATATTCTTTCTTTTGTGTCAGGTTCCCTATTTTGTGGGAATACATCTGCCTCTGTTGGTGAAATTGCCTTTGCTTCAGCTTTTTCTACACTTTCAACAGTATTGTCTGTTACATATTTTATATTATATGTTCTTCCATATGAATAATATGTTCCCCAATATGGGTTTATATATCCTGAAGTAACATATTCATCTTGCGCTGCTGCTCCGTTTCCCCATTTTCTTGTATCTACAGAGAAGTTTCCTTCTAAGCTATCTTCTGTATACATATCTACAGCTTGCATTTTAATATTTAGCATTGGATAATATTTAATAGTTACATTTATTGTATTTCTTGTATTAGATACTTGTATATATCTTCCATCTGCTATAAATCCTATAGAGTTTGAGTCTCCACCTGGGTTATATACACTTGTTGATACTATTTTTCCTTCATCATTAAATTGTACATTTACTAATAATGCATAAGCTATTGATTGATATGTTGCATTGCCCTTTTCTTCTCCAATATAATATTTATTTGGTACATTCTTTTGTACAAATCTTAATATTCTATTAGGCTTGCTAGTTCCATCTTCGTATATTCCAAAGCTTGCTGTGTCTTCTCCATGTGCTGAGTCTGAGCCTGTTTCTAATCTTATTTTATATTTTGGATCTTCAGTAAATGATGTTGTATATTGTGTGTCTACAAGGAATGCATCAAATGTTGCTGTTTCAAGCTTTTTATCATTATCATATACATCTTCTACTGTTAAGTGTACTCTTACTTCATCACTTGGTTTATTTCTTACAGTTATATCAAATGTAAATCCATCTTGATTTATATTTTCTATATCTATATCTCCAGAAACTAGTTTTACTGGATCTGAGTCAATCATTTTTCCTGTAGCATCATATGTTACTTCAAATATTACTACTTCATCTAGCCAATCATAGCCATCTGCTTTCTTTGTTTCCTTTAATGTGTACTCTATTGTTTTATTTTCCAAAGTATTATTCATATATGCTGTAGCATGACCATCAGTATCTGTTGTAACATTGTCAACATCTAGTCTTACAGATTCTTTAACTATTGCTAGTAAATCATCTACTCTATCTTTAGTTGTAGTTTCATTAGATATTAATTTATCAACTACTTCTTTATATGTTATAGCATTTACTTTTTGATTTACTTGTGTTTTTGTTGCCTTTCCTAATTCAGCAATTTTATTAACTTTAGCACTAAATACTATTTCATTTCTTATTTCGTTTTCTTCATCAGCAGATAAATTACCTGCATCTTTTAACTCTTGCAATAGTTTTTCTATTCCCAAGTCTTGTTTTATTAATTCAACATCTTCTGGATTGATTTTTAATCTATCAATTACTTGTGATAAATAGTTTTCTTCTGTAAGTGTAGCTGTATTCAATGTTAAATATTTTTTCTCTTCATCACTATAATTTGATAAATTGTTTTCTTTAATTCTTGCTGTTAATTCAAAGTCAACTCTTGGAACAGCCTTACCTGTTTCTTCATCTACTTTATTAATATTTATTGCAAGTTGTGGGTTACTTTGTATTTCTACATTTACCTTAAACTTATCTTCATCTGTAACTTGTACAGGTACGCTTGCTGTTGCTATGTTTGAAGATTGAACAACTCTTGGTGTATTTATTACATATCCTAAATTATCAAAGTCAACTTCTACCTTTACAGGAATTGTTAATTTTTGATATCTTGCACTTGGGCTTAATTCTGTAATAGTATATGTTACAGTTTGTGAATATCCGCTTTTATCTATATTAGCAATTGCTATTCCATCAGTACCTGTTGTAGCTACTTGTGACTCTGTATTTATTGAAGATGTCATTTTATAGCTTGTACCTGCAAGTACTGTTCCTGTTTGTCTGTCAACGTTTTTAATTTCAAATTTAACGTCTGGATAACTCTTAACTGTAATATTTACTATTCCTTTATCATTTCCGTTATATCCTACATCTGCACTTGTAGAAGGTACTTTATGTGTAACTTCTACAAAGTTAACATATTTGTTTACGTCTCCTACTATTTTTGTGTCTACTATATTTCTATTTGCATCAAATTTTACTTCTATTTCAAAATCTTCTATAGTTGCATATCCATATGCTGCTTTGTTTTGGCTTACTTTATATCTTCTTGTTACTGTTTCATCTGTTTCAAATTTAGGTAAATAATTATAAGCATCACCATTTATATCTGTTACTAAGTTCTTTGTTTCTCCGTCTTGTGCTACTATTGTAAAGTCTCCATTTACAAGATTATTGTTGTCAAAATATCCTATATTCTTTATAGTAAATGGTACTTTTGGTTCAATATCTATTTTTATAGTTATTTCTTTTCCTGTATAAGATATCACTGTTAAACCATCTGTTAGACTTTCTGGCATTTCTGAAATGTTTCCATCTGCATCATATTTTATTCTAAATTGTTGATCTTGTATTGGCATATAGTTGTTAAATTCATTTGTTTGTCTTATTACATATGTTTCTATTCCATTTGGAAGAACATATCCTACTTCTATTTTAGTAGTCCCTGTACCTGGTATATTATGTGTTGGTGTTATTGCATATTCTACATTTGTTAATGAAGAACTATTTGTAACATCTTGTGTTTGTACATTTACTATTAATTTGTCTTGTGGGTCTACATTAATACGTATGTCTATATCGTTTCCATCTGCTGTATTTACAGCATTTATACTCCATATAGTTCCATATCCATCTAAACTAGCATTTGCATTATAAGTTGCTGTTGCATCTATATATCCATCCATATCGAATACTACTTTTACAACAATTGGTTGTGCTAATTTTTTATAATAATTTGCTGCAACTAAATTGTCTATTGTGTATTCAACTTCATATCCTGTTACTCCATAATCACTTGCATGATAGTTTGCTCCTACTAATGCATTTGCTTTTCCTTCTGCATTTGTTGGATTTAAATCTTTTTGTGGACCATGGTCAGAAGTTACCCTAAATTTGTACTCACTTACTGGGTCTTGTGTTACACTATCTTTTACTTCTATACCAAATTTAAATGTATCAATTTCTAAATCCGTTAAGGTTAATATTGCTTCAGTTTTTAGTGTTCCATCTGACATTGTTCGTGTATTTGTTTTTACACTTGCTCTTGGTGTTGAATAATTACTTTCTTCTAACACTAATTCCATTTCGCCTGTTATTGCATCTATTGATTTTACTGTTAATATTTCTGTATATTCATTCTTTTCATATCCTATTGGTGCAGCAGATTCAGTAACTTCAATTGTTGTTCCTGCAGATACCATAAATCCTTCTAGTTCTACTCTATCTGTTACATCTATTCCTTTTCTTGTTAGTCTTGAACCATCTGGTCTTGTTACTACAACATCATACTTGGCTCCTGGTAATAAATCCCCTTGTTTATTAACTTTTTGCAAATCTAGTGCAAAGTTTCCAACATCATCATAATCTGTATATAAATCTAAATATACGTTACTTTCATATGCAATGTCTGATTCATATCCACTAAATTCTTTCTTTATAACTAATCTGTTACCCCATGTTGCTTCAACATTTGTTACTGCTACAATATTTTTGTATGTATTATATCTAAATGTTAATTTTATTGTTATTTCAGTATTAGGAATAGCTTTTCCATCTTTATCTACTTCGTGTAATTGTAAATAGTCTACTCTTTCACCATTTTTCAATTCATTACCTTTTACTCTTATTCCTAATATTTCGAAATATCCATTATTGTCTGTTTCCCAATAATTTATTGTTACAGGATTTCCACTTGCATCTACTGTACTACGATTGCTATCTAAAGAAGTTCCATCTGACATTTTTAATGTACTTGATGAGATTATATTTCTTACCCCTGCTACTAAATAGTTATTTGTATCTTTTTTGTTGATATATAAGTTTAATATTGTATCTGCTCCAGATTTTTTCTCATTTACATCATGGTAAACAATATCTTTACCAGAAATTTCTGTACCTATATATTGTCCATTTGCTACATCATATTCATATGGATTTTGACTTACAATTGTATAGCCTGTAACCGCATCATAATGTAATTTTATTACTTGCTCTTCTTTGTTTATTTTGTATCCTGTTGGAGTAGCTGTTTCTCTAATTGTTATAGTTACGTCTTCACCTGTTAACATTCTTGTGCTAATTTGTCCATCAGCATTTGTTAATCTTCCTATAAGCTCTTTTATTCCATTTTCAGATTCCATAACAACACTATATTTTGCTCCTGCTAAAGGATTAGCCCCTGTTATAGCATCTACAACATTTATCTTGAAATAATATGTATTAGCTACATCTGGTGTTAATGATACTTCTGTTGTTAATGTATCAAATATACTAGCATCTTCTGTTAATTGTTCATATGTAGTTTTTGCATATGGTGTTGTATATGATACTGTATTTCCTGCATATATAAATTTCTTACTATTAAATGATGCTTTTATTGTTGCTAAATTTAAGTTTCCTACAACATATCCTGCTGGTGCTTCTAGTATATCTATTGAATATTGTGCTTCTCCTAGTGGTTCATTTGCTATTATAAATGTAGCATATCCATCTCTATCTGTTCTTGCTGTATATGTCTCTGTACTACCTACTTTAGTTAATTGTACAGTAACACCAATTATATTTACGTCTCTTTCTTCTTCATCTATTAATTTTACTCTTATTCTATTTTGTTCTGTTCCTTCTTGTGTTTCTAAGTTAACAATAAGCGTGTTTGTTCCAGAATCTGCATTAGCTCTTATTCCATTTGGTGTTGTTGCAGATACATATTGAACAGTTCCTTTTGTTCTATATACAACTATTTCTTTTGTTACAGTATCTTCTACATATCCTGGTTTAGTAGCAACTTCTTTTATTCTTACTCTTACATATCCAGTTCCTGGAATTTCTAAGTTTATTTGTCCATTGCTATCTGTCATATTGTTTTTAAATGATGTTTCTACTTCTTCTCCGGCAGATGTAACCCTTGCTACATCTATGTCATATACTGCTCCTTCTATTTTTATGTCGTTATTTATCTTGTCCATTAAATTAATTTGTAGATTAAACATTTCGTCTTCTTGTGCAGCATTTTTTGCGATAACTTTTACACTACTGTCGTTTATCCATTCTGATTCTACTTGGTCATTAAATTTATGTGTAAAGTTACTTAATACTTTTCCATTTTCAAATGTTACAAACAAACTAACATTTCCCATAGAATCGTATCCTTCTTGCTCTGTCATTTGAGTAAGCACATATTGATATGTTCCATCTTTAGTCATAACAGCTGGTTTAAATATTAATTTTCCATCTGAATCTGTTGTAGCATATAATGCTTCCATGTCATATTTACTGTTTAATTTAGGTTGAATTAATCTGTATTCAACATTTCCGATTTTTACATTACTATTATTTGCGTCTACTGTTTCAACTTCTAATGTATATGTATCTACACTTATTGGTAATTTAACAGTTACATTTCTCTTAACATTATCTACTATTGGTTCTGTAACATCAGACTCTGCCCAAATAGCTCCTACTCCTGTTGGATCATTATGTACAATTATTTGTGTTGCAGATGTATCTGAATATCCAAATTGATTTACATCTGGTGAAATTTCAAATGTAATATCACCTAACGTCTTTAATTCATCTATTAATATTTTTCCATTTGAATCTGTTGTTAATGTTTGATTATATACTTCTTTTGTAATATCTTTTCCATCTGAATCTGTGCCTGTCACAACAGTTCCTATAACTTTTACATCTAATCCTGTTACTGGAATTTTATCACTCTTTTCACTAACAGCTTGTATTGTCATACTATATTTTCTACAAATAACGTATGTTGGTGATTCGTCTGTTTCTACTGTCTTAGCCTCTGTTTCGTAATCTTTGTATGCATCATATGTAATTTTAATGTTTTGATTGCTCTTTAATTCTCTGTATATTTTTCCGGCATCTATTGCTACACTATTTTTTAATGTTAGAGTATATTTTATAGTTTTCGTTTCTCCTGCTTTTATATCTCTGCACTCAAACGTGTATCCATCTGTAGTATCTGTTGCCGTTACTCCTGCTGGTTTTGAATCGATTGTTAAATCAAAGTATTTTTTAGTTTCTTCTGTAAATACTTCTTGAACTTTTACATTTATCATGCTTAAATTTACATTATCATATATATAAGAGAAGTTTTCAATGTCTGCTATCATTTTTATATCACCAAGTGATTTGTCAGTTGCTGCTTCATATTCATCATTGGTCATGTCTGTTAATACAGAATAAACCTGTATTCCGTTACTAACCGCTTCTTGTAATTTATCTTTAATTGTATCTGTTGCATCTGTAAATACAACTAAATACTTAGCAGTTGTACTACCACTAAATGAACTTATAGCTCTAGTAACTCCATCAACAACACTTTCTCCATTATTGTATGAAATATTATCTACTGCAGTTGTATATGTAGATACTTCAGCTCTTCCCATAACTTGTTTTATACCAGTATTATCTGATAAAGAAACTTTGGCAGTTGAAGAATTGTTTAATAATTCTGTTATTAAAGATTTTACTTTACCTTTTACCTCTTTGTTAGTATCATTTATGTTCATACTTCTAGAGTTGTCCATCACAACAGCTATTTCTGGCACTTGTGATTTATCCTTCATGTTACTAACATTTAGTTCGTAAGTTAAGCTTTTAGAAGTTTCTCCTACTATCTTTTTAGTTAAACTTGCATGGCCATCTTGAACTAAGTTTTTCTCCCCATAGTCCTTTACCTCTACAACATAATCACTATTATCGTCCGCAAATACTGCCATGCTTGTAATTAATAAAATTATAGCCATTATAATCATTGCTACAATAACTAATTTTTTTTGATTATCAATCACAATCTCCCTCATTTTTTCTTTTGACATTTTCTTTCCCTCTCTTTTTTGCATAATTATAGTAACTTTAATATATAGGAAAATCTAAAACATTTCAATTACTGTTTTTTTCAATGTTTCAAATATTACAAACATTTTTCGTGTCTATTTTTACGGAAATACTGCTTTGTTTTTACAAATTATCTTTTTTTATATTTATATTAAATTTATTTTACAAAAATCGCTTTAAATCGACTTTTGCTAGGGAATTCTCATTTTATTAATAATTGTGCATTTTTCGTTTTTATTGTATGTATAAAAAGTATTGATTTGTCCATACTATATTTAGTTTTATCTATATGATATTTCTAATCATATTAAAAATAAGGAAGGAATGATTTATATGGCAAATTTATCACAAGTAGAATTGCAAAATTTAAGACATCTAATAGGTGCTCACGAAACATCTTATCAAAAATTAAACACATATGCTTCACAAGCAGTAGACCCACAAATTAAGCAAATGTTTACAAAATCTGCTCAAGATGCATTAAACACTAAACAAAAATTAATGTCATTTTTAGATAATTAGGTTTTTCAATTATCTTTATAATCTATGAAAGGAATGTGATTTAAAATGGATGAAAAAACAATGGTTAATGATATATTAGATGGTGTAAAAGCTAGTCTTACTACGTATCAAGGTGTAATTTCTGAAGCTGAAAACATAAATTTAAGACAAACTATTCAACAAATTAGAAATAGTGATGAAAGTTTTCAATACGAGTTATTTAAAGTAGCTCAATCTAAAGGTTATTATAAACCTGCTCAACCAGCAACAGTAACAGAAATTCAAACAGTAAAAAACGAGTTGCAATAAACAAAAAACCAAGCATTTATGCAGTGCATACTGCTAAATTGCTTGGTTTCTTGTTTTTTTATTATATTATCTAGATAGTATTTTGTACAATTCATTTAAGTCATTGCTTCTTATTCTATCATTGCCTTCGTCTAATACATCGGCTGCTTTTCTTTGTAGTTTATCAGTTATTTCATTTTTTCCTGACAAGTGGTTTATTAGTAACATTAAGTCTTTTGACCTTACTCTTCCATCTCCATCTATATCACCTGAAATTACAATATAATATGTTTTTACTATATTATTAGCATTATCTTTTAATTCTATAGTGCTTCCTGTTCCAAGTTTATCTGTATTAGCTAATGTTTTTCCATTTTTATCTTTAGCTACTGTACTATATTTGGTATTTGGGAAATTAGCTTGTACTAATACATCTCCCACTTTGTTGTTTTGACCGTTTAATGTTGTTATACATTCTTTGCCGTCTATTTGTTTTATAGGCATATTTGTATATACTTCACTTGCTTCACTTTTTATTGTACAGTACATATTGTATCTATAATCTCCACTACTAGCATACAATTTAGCTATTTTTATATTATCTCCATCAAAAATTTGTTTAGATATGTATCGTTGCCCTTCACTATCTTGTAGTATTGTTCCATTTTTTCCTGTTGAATAGTCTATATTTCCATTTTCATCTATTTCATATATACCTAGTCTTTTGTCATCTATATCATCTTGTTCCATTGCTACTTGCATATATTGTGGCAACATTATTTTTTCATCTATAACAGTTAAGTCATTTACATCAAACTGACATATTATTTGCGTTTCTAAATTTCTATTATCTAATAGCTTACCTATATTGGCAATTTTTGATATATCCCATATGTCTAGCATTTTTATATTTTTATTATTTTCTAAACAGCTTATGTCTGTAATTTCAGTATTTCCTATATCTACACTTTCTAATTTTGGCAAATCTTTTAACGGTGAAATATCTCGTACAGAGCAACCATTTAAAAATACTTCTGCCAAATTAGAGTTGTTTTTTAGTGCCTGTATATCAGCTATTTTTTTCGAATTGTATACATATAAACTTTTTAAATTTTGTAAATTTCCTATTTCTGTAATATCTTCTACATCTGAATAATTGATATTCACTTCATTTAAATTATATAGCTTTGATATTCCAGTTATGTCTACCACTTTTTCTCCTATGGTAATATCTTCTATTTCATCAATTCTATTTATGTTTACAACCATTTTTAATAAATCTTTGCTTTTATACAAAATTGAATCTTTATACTCTAAATCAGCTTGTGCTGTTCTAGCATATACAGTATCATAAAATCTATCTTCCTTGCATAGTATAGTTACAGTTTCATCTTTTCCATATATTTGTGGTTCATAATTTAATGTATAACCTTTGTATTCAATTGCTATAGTTTGTCCTTTAGTTAAATTTTGTACATCTTGCACTTTTACTTTTGTATAGTCAGTTATCTCTTGAAGTCCTCCATCTAAATATTGATAATAAACTTTTAATGTATCTTTATTGAATTTATCTCCTTCTGTATATATCTCGTCACTTAACACTTTCAATCCTAAAATATCTAACTTACTTACTACATTGCAATTTATTTTGTATTCAGTTCCTTTAAATATTCCATTTTCTATTGTTATTACGGCTTCTAAAGTTCCTAGTGTATGTGGCTCTATCTCTATTAATCCATTATTATAATCAATTGTACAATTTTTAGTAGTTATACTTGTTTTATCTACATACCTATTTTTATTTAATGTTTTAAATAAATTTGGAAGTTCAAATTCAGTTTTTACATTTAGTTGTATTTGTTTATTTATCTCTATTTTTTGATTTTTTGCTGACTCTGTATATTTTAAATACTTATTATCTATATTTGTTATTCCGTTGTCATCTGCATAAACTTCATACAATCTTCCTTTATGTGATAGGGCTAGATTATTTATTTTATTTTTATTAATTGATAGTATACTTAAACTTTCAAGATTAGATAAACTAGATATATCTTGTATTTTATTGTTATTCATATATAATATCCATAATTTTTTCAAATTACTTAATACTTCGATATTAGCTATATTATTATTATCTAAGTACAATTCTGACACATTAATTAGTTTTTCTAAAAAGTTTATATCTTCTAATTCACATTTTTCCATATACAATTTTGTAATATTAGATAATTCTTTTATTCCGTCTGTATTCGTTAATTTATTACTGTTCATATAAACAATGCTTAAATTTGTTAAATTTTGCATAAAATTCAAATCTGTCAATCCACAATCATTCATTGATAAATATTTTAATTGTGTTAAATTTTCTACTCCTGTAACATTTTTATTTCCGTCAATATATAAGCCTTCTATATTTGTAAGTTCACTTACATCTTTTATATTAGTATTATTTATATATAAATATCTAATACTATTATTCTTTATATACTGAAGTTGTGAATCATCTATTGGGTTATCAGATAAATCCAAATTATATCCATTAAAATCTTCTGCAAAATTCTCTAAATTTGAAATATTACAATTTGCAACTTTTAGTGAAGTTCCATTTGTAGGTATCAATATAGGATCTATATTTTTATTGCCTGATAAATCTAAATCCAAATTAGGTATAGTACATAAATTCCAAGCATCTACTATATTATTATTTCTTAATTCGATATTACCAATTTTTAGCTTTTGTAATATTGGTATAATAGTATCATCCAAGTTACAATCACTTAAATTTATTAAATCTATTTCTCCTGGCTCTAATTTTTCTAATCCTGTTAGATTAGTATTTCCTGATAAATCTAATTCATATCCATATTTAGTTTTTATATTTTTTAACTCTGATACATCAGTTAGACTATTATTATTTAATTTTAATAATAACAATCCTGTTTTATTTTTTGCACATTCTACACTAGATATATTATTATATCCCAAATTTAACATATATATTTTTTCTAAATTTATTATAGCTGTTGCATCTGTAATATTATTATGTTCTAATTCCAATTCTCTTAACTTTGTCATCGTTGCTATTGCACTAACATCTGTTATGCTATTATTGTTTAACTTTAACTCTGTCAATCCTACAAAATTTTCTAAACCTGAAATACTAGATATTCCTTTGTTTGATAAATCTAGTTCCTCCCATTGGTTTAATACTATTTTTGATAATTCTAGCATATGTGAGTTGTCATTATATGAGATTATTTCATTTCTAAAAATTTCCTTTAGTGCCAAATACAAGTTTTCATCTTCGAATTTTATATTTTTGGTATTCTTTTCTTCTGTTGCATTTATTACTCCTGAAATTTCTGTTTCTATATAATAATCTTCATATGAAACATAGAAAAATCCTTTATCTCCCCAACTTTCTCCCCATGAGTTTACACATATATATGCTCCATCACTTTTAGGTCTATTATTTTCAGGAAAATTTTCTTTAGAATAATTGTCATCCCAGCCAATAATATCTATAGCATGCAGTTTATCCCCTGGTATATCCTCATATTTTTTAGTAGAAAACAAAGTATGTGTTTTACTGTCATATACATCTGCATGACCTGGATTTTCTACTACTGCATACAAAGCTCCATTTTCCATTATTTGTTTCTTCACTTTATTACGGAAAAGAGATAATTCTTCTTGTGTATATTGTTTCTTTTCCTTATCAATTGTAGGGAAATCTATTACATCTTCTACATATGCCTCTATATTGCGCGACATCAAATATTCATATTGTTCATCTTCATATACCTCATCATATGGTACTTCACTTTCTAATACCGGTCCATAATTTTTCATAAGATATCTTGCAACACGTTGAAAAGACCCTCCTGAATGAAGCTTTCTTCCATCTTGTATAAACTCATCTGACATTACATAATCTACATGTAATTCTGAAAGATCCTTCTCTATGCCTTTTAATGCTAAATTTGTTTCTATAGTTTTTAAGCTTGCAAAATTCCAACAATTTCCATAACTTTTTTGATCTCTAATTGGAATATTTATCACATCACGTAAATCATATGAACTTGGAATACTGCTTGTACTTCTTTCATTATTAGTAGCACTTACAATTGTTCTAGATTTTCTTGATGTATTTTTATTGGTTTCTTCATACAAGCTGTCTAAAGGTATGTCATACTTTCTTGGTATAACCTCTACTTTTGCTTTTTCTTCATCACTTAAAGCTAAATATGCTTTATACGCTTCACTATATTCTTTTTCATTCTCATCTTGGTTATTCTGTTCTACACTGCCTGTTTGTTTTATAGCATACTCATTTTTTTGTGTTGATTCTTCTGTTTGTGCATTTATTGGTATACTTCCTAAAACTGTTGTACATAACATTATTAGTATTATGATGTTAGCTAATATTCTTTTTATTTTCATTTTTGCAACCCCTTCATTTTCCCTTTTTATCCTTATATTATATATTATAATTAAAGAAAATATATTTCGTCAATGTCTATTTTCTACTGACTTATACGGTTTTGCTCTTTGTATTTACGGAAGTTTCTCTTTTTTCTTTAATATTAAATTTATATTACAAAAAAACACATCTTAATTGATGTGTTTTTTGTAAATATTATATTTTCTTTTATTATTTTATATTCAAATTTCTATATTTTATAAATGTTACTACGGCAACAGACATTACAAATATAATTGCTATTATCATTCCAAAGGCTTCCCCTCCTGTTTGTGGTAATCTTCCTGTGCTTTGGGTATTTTCTTTTTTTCCGTTATTGTTTGTATTTGATGTAGTATTTGTTCCATTTACTTTATTTGCTCCTGGTACTGTGTTTGTATTTGGTGTTGTATTTGTTCCTGGTACTGTGTTTGTATCTGGCATTGTATTTGTTCCTGGCACTGTGTTTGTATCTGGTGTTGTATTTGTTCCCGGTACTGTATTTGTATCTGGTGTTGTATTTGTTCCCGGTACTGTGTTTGTATCTGGTGTTGTATTTGTTCCTGGTATTGTGTTTGTATCTGGTACTGTACCTCCACCTGTACTTGCATTTTCAATGGTAAGGTCTATTGATAATTCATTTGTCCCATTCATTTCTATTGCATTATATGCATCTGAACAATCTATATCTCTAATTTTAAAATTAGATTTATTACTGCTTGGTATTGCTTTTAATTTAAATCTTACTTGTAAAACATCTCCTGAAGGCATATCTGTTAATCTATCTACTATAAACTTTTTAGTAGTTACATCGTACATTGGGTTTCCCCAAGAATTTAAATTATCTATAGCTATATATTCAAATATATTTTCATCATATACTAATTGCCCTGCAGCTATATTAATTCCTGTGCTACCATTAATTGATGTTAGACTTAATTTAACAGTTACTGTGTCTCCTATATTATATTTTGTAGTAGAATCTACTTGTTCTAATTTCATTGTTCCTGTTGGATCTACTGCATTACTAATATTTGTTACTGTTAATATTAATAACATTAATACGCTAACCATTACTATTTTAAATACATTTCTCATTTGTTTTCCTCCTCGCATAAATCTATATAAATTATACATGTTTATTTATAATTATGCAAGTGAAATTTTTAACATTTTTGTCACTTTTTGTGTTTTTTATTATATGGATACAATTATATTAAAACATTTAATTTAAAAGGCTACCGAAAATTAATTTTTTCGATAACCTTTCATCTTTTATTGTCTAGTTTATGGTGCTGCTAACATAAATTTGTTTTGCTTTATTTACATCCAATGTCTTTATTTCACCGTCATCATTTATATCTGCTGCCAAATAATATGCTCCTGTTAAGATATTAGTACCTATTCTATGTTGTTTAATTTTATTTATATCTAATGTCTTTACTTGTCCATTTCCTGTTATGTCACCTATTACTGATATTTCTTTTTCTATTTGCTCTGTTCCCTTTGTTGCTACAATCTTCATACCAGTTCCAACAAGGCTTGTATTACTTACTGCATTTCCATTTTTGTCGTATACAACCATTGTTCCGTTAGATTCCATATTTGCTAAGAAGTCTGCAACCGTTGTATTACTATTAACTCTTTCTACATAGTCATCTGAAACTCTATATGTATCAGATTTTAGGTATAATGGTGTGCTTATGTCTCCAGAGCTACTTGCTGCTGCATATAGTAAGCATAATTCCAACGATGTTGACGATGTTGTTTGTTTTACTAGATTACTTCCAGCAATTACAGTTGCATCTTTAACATATTTATCTCCATAAATAGTTGCTACATCAACTTTTACTTCTTGTGTATCTTTTATGCTATTTTTTCCACTTGGAACTTGTTCTTCTTGTATTGAAATTACAAAGTCTGTTACATTTGGAATATCTAATCCTCTTAAAACTATCTGCCCATTAGCATCTATATTCTTACTAATTGCATATCCATTTATTGTAACTTTATATTTAGCATTTGTATCAGTAATCATATTTCCTGTATCATTGTCCATTACATTAATCTTCAAAGAATATTTATTCTTTTCTTTCTTACTTTCAAAAGTAATTCTTACTGTATCTGTAGCTGGATCATAGACTGCTCCTACTCCATACGCATTTGTTATTGTTATAGTTCCACTATTAGTGTCTCTACTTAATTCTACATATGTAGTATTATTGTTTATTTCATAACCACTTCCTGCTAGAGTATTGCTTATATCTATTCTTATATCTCCTGCACCATTTACTGGTGTTATTGTTGGTATATATCCAGTAGCATCTGTACTTTGATCTGTTATTGCTAATGCTGATGCTCCTATAGTTTGTGTTATGTTTATATCAAACATTGCATTTTCTATTGGTATAGATGTATCATCTCTATCAACATTGATTAGTTCTATTCTATATGGAGGTACTCCTATATCTTTTTGTTTGTCTGTAATTTTTATTTTTGCATATTTTTCTTTTTGTTCCATTACTTGTAGTCCTGTACTTTCCATTATATTTTTTATATTTCCAGTTGATGTATCTGATTGTACATATATTGTTCTTACTGTGCTATCTAATTCATATCCACTTGGTGCTTTTGTTTCCTCTAAAGTATACGCAATAGGCGAACTACTAAATACCTTATCTAATGCAAAGTATACAATACCATTGTTATCAGATTCTTTAAGCATTTCTTCTCCTGTTGCTGTATTTGTTAGTTTGTATTCTGCACCTTGTATTTTTATTTTTTCATTGTTTTCATCAACTTTTTCAAATGCAAGTCCTATTTTTTCTAATCTATTTTCTATAGTTATATCAATAGATTTGGTATTATTATCAATATTCCATAATGAGTCATCATTGTTACTTACAACCTTTTGTAGTGAATCATTTAATTTTGTTACTTCATATGTGTACTTACCATTATTAGCACTTATTTCATATCCACTTGGTGTTAGTGCTTCTATTACATCAATTTTTATCGTTCCACTACCAACCAAATTATTTATTACTATTTTTCCATTTGTGTCTGTTTTACCTGTTTTATATATTGCATTTCCTACTTCAGGTACAACTTTTACTTGGAATAATACATCTTTTAATTTTATATTATGGTCGTTTTCATCAACTTTTGTTATTGTAATTGAATATGGTTTTACATACTCTTCTAATTTGTTTGTAACTTTAATATGCATACTATTTTCTGTTGAGTCTATTATTTCTGCATTTTTTTCTCCACTTGTCATGACAATAGTTTGGATTTTTCCTTGTTCATTAATGTATGCATCTATAATTATAGGATCGATTGCTTGATATTCATATATTTTAGTTTCTTCAAGCATTAACAATACACTCTTATCGGCATATTTATTATCTAGTTTTAATTCTATTCTACCTGCATCGTCTGTTTTAAATTTTCCTAATTCTTCAACATTTGCTGTTCCTTTTTCTTGAATTTTGACTGTAAATTCCATTCCTAAAATAGCATTACCACTTTCATCTACTTTGTCCACATTTAGATAAAGTACAGGATCGTTAGTTATCGTTATTTCAATTTCTTTTGTGTATTTATTATAAGTTACCTTTACACCATTAGAATCTACATTTTCTACTTTTAAAAGAATATCATCTGGATCTGTTTTATCTAAAGTTACATCAAATGCAACTTCAATTGGTGAATTTAGCTTATCTTCTTTATATCCACTTGGTACAGCAGTTTCTGTTATACTTAGTTTGACATTTCCTTCATATTTTAACTTTTTAAAGTCTATTACACCACTATCAACTATATGTGTTCCTACTACATCATCTTGTGTTGTTAAATTTGTTAACGATTCTACGTTATTTGAATTATTTTCAATGTTTATATCAAATATTGCTCCGTTAACTCTTAAGCCTGTATTAGAATCTTCTTTTGCAACTTTAATTGTATAGAAATCATTATTTCCATATCCTATAATTGCATTCATTGTTAATCCTGTATATCCTGTTCCTGTTAATAGTCTTGATGATATTCCATTTAGGCTAGTAATATTACCCTTACTATCAAATTCTACAACTAAACGAACTTTTCCTATTTGGTTGAATCCTGTTGCAGAAGTTGGTGTTGTTATTGTATATATTACTTTCTTGCCCGCAAAGTCATAGGTTTTTCCTAAATCTATTGTTGTAATTCCATCTATACTTGTATATTCATTTCCACCATTATAGCTGATTTCATTAGTAGTTGATGCTAATATTGTATCTTCATCATCTGTTTTTTCTCCATATTGAGCTTTTACAATATGTGTAGCATTAAGTGCTGGATCAAATGTTTCTGCATCTACATCTATTATATTAAGTGTCAAATTATTATCATTGTATAAATATACAGTTACTATACCAGTTTCGCTATCTATTTCATATTCTAAATTATCTGTACTATCATTAAATGTTATTTGATATACGTCTGTTCTCTTGTTTATTGATATATAACCAGAGTTTACTGTATTTCTAGATATGCCAGTTGGTACATTCGTTTGATTAAAGTAGAATTTTATTGTACCACTTGCATCAACATTCTCTATTGTTGCAATACCATCTATGTTTGTATTAACTGTCGCATTTTTTATTATTCCGCTTACATCTTCTACTGACATTGTAATTTCAGAGTCTTTTATTGGTTCTTTAGTATTATTTTGTAAGTTTACAATTTTAAATGTCACTCTATCGTCATTTACAATATTTAGTTTTATATGTACAACTTCCTTTGTAGCTTCCATTTTTAATAAATCACTTGTTGCAACTTCTACATTAACATTACTTGGAACTTTTACTGGAGTATATGATATAACTCTTCCACTATTGTCAAAGTATACTCTTATTACTGTATCTTCTACTTTTCTGTATCCGGCTGGTGCTTGAACTTCTGATATTGTATATTCCATTACTTTATTTATTGGTAAATTTCCAAAGTATTGAACAATTTCTCCAGCATCATTTGTAGCTTTTGTAATTCCATTTACATCTGATGTAGATATATCTTTAGAAGATATTGTATATTCAACACCTTTTATTATGTTGCCATTTACATCTTTCTTCTCAATTCCTATTCCCATCTCAGATTCTACTTTAGTGTTTAATTCTATACCTCTTAATTTAGTATTAGTATATAATTTTTCACTATATTGCTCAGTTAAAGTTACATCTGATGTATTTATTACATATGTTCCAGTTTCAACAATAGTACCATATGCTCCATATTCTACTATAACACTAAATGAAGACATTGCTTTATATCCGCCTTTTGTTTCAATTTGAGTTACAGTGTATGTTACATGAGTATTTTCATATGCTTCATATACAGGTATTGTAACACTTCCATTATCATCTGTCTTGTATGGTAATGTTGTTTCTACTCCTGACTTTTCATCTTTTATTTTAAACTGTAATCCTTCTACTCCACTGTTATATTGTTTGTCTATAGCATTTATTTTTACCATTAATATTGGTTTACTATGTATTTCCAAATTAATATTTGCTATAGTTTTTGAAGCTGTTTGGTTTGTTGTTCCTATGGTTAATATGTCTGTGTTTGTAGATGTTACATTTCCTATTGTTCCATCTGCTTTGTATTCTACTTTAAATTTAACATCATTTATCTTTTGGTATCCTATTTGAGCTGTTGTTTGATGTATTGTATATTCTATTTCTTCTCCTGGATAGTACTTACCTAGTTTTTCTATTGCACTAGTAGTTCCTTTTATTGCATTAATTGTTATCTTTTCGCCTTTAGAAGATGTTATTTCGTAAGTTCCTGTTATTCGCTCTGTTCCGATATAGCTATCACTGTTTACTATTCCTACACTTGATTTTGCTCCACTTCCTAGCTCTATGTCTAACTTTCTTGTTCCTATTCCACCTAAAGTTATATTTTCTGTCAAGCTTGATGTATATCCTGATATATAACCATTAGCATCATACATAACTGTAACAGTAAATGGGTCTAATGCTTCTATTGCATTATATCCTGATAGGCTATTTTCTGAAATATTGTATACTACTGGTGTAGCCACATTTATTCTTCCCGCATCAGTTACACTAATCTTACCATTACCATCTGTTGATTGGTTTACATTATTTCTCATAGCTGTAGATGTAATTTGCATACGTCTGCCTGTTATTGGAGCATTTGTTGCTGTATTTCTTCTTGTTACTTCCATTTGTATAACAGGTATATATTTTACTTTTATTTCTATAGCTAAGCCTGTTTTATATTCAACTTCTACTTGGCTATTTGAAGAACTTATTCCTGATGCATTTATATTTCCGTTAGAGTCAAAAGGTATTCTTATTAATGAACTTATATTTCTAGAATCTTTATCATATCCAGTTAAATTATTTTGTACATCGATATCATAAATAAGTGTATTTCCAGCATATGTCGTTCCTAATGGAGAATATGCTACACCAGTTGAATCTGTTGTTAGGGTTAATTGTGTATTACTATATGTTGTTTCTTTTATTCTAACTGCTACTCCAGTTAATGGAATACTACTATCATAAGCATCTTCTGCTTTTAAATAAATTTCAAAAATCTGTTTATTTTTTATTTCTAGCTCTACTTGATATGCATTCCAAGATTTTACTGAAACAACACTGCTGTCAGCATAACTAGAACCAGTTAGTGTATATGGTGCACTATCAATTATTCCATTTGAATCATAATGTACAACAAGTACAATATTTTTGTTTAATTTATATCCTCTATCCACACTTGTTTGTGTTAAAGTATATCTTATTGTTTGACTCTTAGGAACCGATTCTAATGTTGCAGTTGCCTCACCATCTGTAGTTACTAATTGCATTGTAGATATATTATTTGCTGAAAGTTCATGTGTACTTTGCAATTTATCTTCACTGTTTCCATCTGATATATTTCTTAATTTTATAGTTGTTAATGGGTTATTCTTTACAGTTATTTTTATTGTATAACTTCCTGTAGAATCTATAGTGTAAGCAACATTTTCAGTTGCAACACCACTTCCTCCTAAAGTAGTTATTGCTGTTATTTTACCATTTACATCTATATTTAGTCTTATTTTTATTTGTCCTATTGTCAAGTAATTTCCTTGTACATTAGATTGAGAAATTGTTAATATTGGATTAGATTTTGTTAGTTTTCCAAAATTTAGTACTCCTATTCCATCTGTTGAATCTGTTGTCATTGATGCACTTTGTCCAGAAGTTAAATATGCATTAAAGTCTGCTTGAATTTTTTGAGAATTATTTAATATATTATAATTTTCAATTATAACTTTAAATTCCTCTACTTCTTCATATTTTACTTTTATATCTAAATCAAATTTAGCTTCTTTATCTGATGTACTATTTATGTCAATATAATCATATCCTGCTGTAACAGTTTGACTTCCTGGTACTATTTGTCCATCTGTATCATATGTTACTTTTATTTTTCCAATTACATTATTTTTATTAATTTCCTTATATCCTAAAGGTGCTCCTTTTTCAACAATTTGATATTCTATTGCCTTTCCAGCTTCTGGTTTACCTATTGCAGCATGTACTGTTCCAATTGTTTGAGTTATTACAGTATCTTTATTTGTAGTATTTGTTACTTGGCTTATTTCATACCTAGCTCCAATTAATCTTGTTCCACTGTCTTTATCTACTGCATCCACTCCTATTGTAAATAATGGACGTACTTTTATTTTTATTTCTAAGTCTGGTGTATCTGTTGTTGGTATAGTTATGTTTATATATTTTTTAACATCTTCAGACATATTTACAGATACAATTTTACCATTTGAATCATAATGAACTGTAAATTGTGCATCTGCAACTTTATCATATTCTCTATTCATTGTGCTGTTAGATATTTTATATGTTACATCAAGGTCATTATAATATGGTCCTACATATAATGTTGCTTCTCCATTTGTTCCAGTAGTTTTTGTATCAGAATATATTGTTGTTTTTCCAACTTCTTCTATTTTAAATGTTGCTCCATCAATTAATACTGTATCAGACTCTGAATTGTGCGCAATTATTTTCATTTCTGTCTTTTTCTTGTTGGCATCTTTAAGTGTAAGAGTTCCTGTTCCTATGGTATTTGCTGTATCTATCTCAACATATCCATTTGTAGCAATAATTCTAGCATCTGTTATTAATCCCTCATCATCATATGTTACAGAAATTTGAATTGGCTTATCATTAATCATATATGTACTATCTACATTAGTTTGCTCAATATTAAACAATACTGTTTTTTCTTTATAGTTCTTATATGAACCTAAGTCAATTTCTCCATCTCCGTCTGCTACTGCTAACAAGCCCTTACTTGCACCGTCAATACTTACATTGTAAACTGCTGTTCCTATTTTTTGTGTATCATCTGCTTCATCTGTAACTTCTACTTGTACTAAATTTCTTAGTGCCGATGTTGTATACATTTTTATTTCCATATTAGATTTATCTGATGTATCTCTTACTGTTGTTATTAAATCATACACATCTGGTATTGTAGCTGGAGTACATGATGCTATATCTCCATTATCATCAAATTCTACTGTTAAACTAACTGCTGAAACATCATTATAGTTTATAGGAGATTGCTCTTGTTTTATTGCATATGTAATTGTTTCTCCTTTGTATACTTCTCCTGAAAAGTTTATAACGCTTCCTGTAGAATTTGTTCCTGTTGTAGTATCATTTCTTTCATTTTTACTATTTAGAACTTCAAATTTATATCCGGATAAATCTAAACCTGATAACGTAGTATCTTCTACTTTTATTTTTATTCTAAATATTTCTGCTACTATTGTAAGATTCATATAATCATTTCCAGCATTTGCACTAGAATTTGACTCTTCTATATATTTTCCTTCTATATCTGCTGTTTTTACTTTTGCATATCTATCAAACTCAATTTTTGCTGTTCCTCTTAATGTAAATTCATCTCCTGTTTCCTCATAAATTGCAAATGTTAAATTCTTAGATGTAGTATCTGTTTTTATTCCTATTGTATATCCTGTTGAAGTTACTTTAGACATTCTCGTCTCTACTATAGTTTCTACTCCACTACCATCATCTTCTTTTACAACTGCTTTAAATGATTTTCCAGTTAATATATTTCCATCTGAATCTTTTCTATTTATGTTTATATTAAATTTAGGTTCTAGCTCATTTACTATTTTTAATTGTAATTGTTCGCTTCCTACTGGATTTCCAACAATTGTTACAACATTTATAGTATTTCCTTTAGCATTAATTAATGTTTGTGGATTAATTATTTGTGGTAATGATACCATTTTTCCTTCTTCGTCATATACTACTTTTAGTATAATATCATCATTCTTTTTATAAGAATTTGACGATTGTATCTCTTGTATTTGGAATATCATCGTTCTTAGAGCATGTGCATTATCAAATAGAATGCTTGTATTTCCATTTGTGTCTGTTACTGCTGAATATTTAATTTCATTTGTAACAAGAGTATTTTTTACATAATCATCTTCATCCCATACTGTTACTTTGTATTTTGTTCCTTCTAGTTTTACATTTTCATCATCAACATCTTCATTTACAATGTCAATATATGGCTTATCTTCAATCAATTTATTAACCATTGTTAAATCTATAGAACTTTTTTCAACATCTGTTGAAGATACATTATTTTGTTTTGTAATTAATAAAACTTTATCTCCTGCACCTGAAACTAAACTTGCATCTTTTACTTTTCCAGATTTATCAAATAATACTCTTACTTTTAAATCCTTTTGTGCTATATAGTTATCTGGCACATAATATTCATCTAATTTTATTTCTATTGCTTTACTATAATAATTATATGTTGGTGTTTCTGGTAAATCTATTTTTATTTTCACATTACCATTATTATCTGTAAGAGCTGAACCACCTGTAAATACTTGTGTCATTGCTCCTGTTGTTGCATTATCTATTATTGATGTTGTTTCTTTTACTCTTACGCCTTTTAAACCTGCTCCTGCTTCATCTTGTTTTGTTAAATTTATTGCAAAATTATATTTCATATCATTGTATATTGTATATTCAATGTCTGTATTGCTAGCTCCATCACAAATAGCATTTGATGGTGTACTTACTTCTGTAAATTCTATAATGTTACCTTCATCATCTAATTTTGCTTTAAATTGTATTTGATTTGCAGAATTATCTATATAATTTTTGCTTCCATTTGTTGCCCCTGATGTTTGGAATAATGTAAATAATAACTCTCTATTTGTATATGTGTCTTGCATTGTTATTGTTACTTTTCCATTAGTTACATTTGTAGATTTAGTTTCTACTATTTTATTTGAATTTGTTACATCTGTAATTGTAAGTGATATTGGACCATCTAGATTTTCATCTGTATCTGAGTCTTTTAAGTTTACAGTTACACTTAATGGATTATGTAACTCTTTATTTAATAAACCTACATATAATGTGTTTCCACCTATGCTGTTATATTTTCCAATGTCATAAGTGTTATATTCATAACCTATTCTTTGGTCTTCAACATACCAAAACCATCTATAATAGTATGAATAATACCTTTTTATAGTTTGTATACCTGTTGCTACTCCATCTGCACTAATTCCTCCTACTGCAATTTCATCCATGTCTAGCCCTGCTCCTATAGTTCCAGTTGCTACATTTCCATCAGCATCAAATTCTACTATCACTTTAGCATCGTTTGAATTTCTTTTGTAATTTAATTCTGCTACATTCTCTTTTATAGTAAACTCTACTGTTTTATTTTTATAATCTTTATATAATGCTACTTTATGTGTTCCATCTGTGTCATTTGGAGAATCTATTAATGTTGCTTTTGCAGTTTCATATATCTCTGTATCTGCCACTCCACCATTAACCAATCTTGCTTCTATATCTATATCTAATGCACTTATAAGTTTAAATCCATTTGATATAGATGTTCCATCTATATTAAAGAATCTTAAAAATCTTTCTGCACCAGTATATGTTGTATTTATAGTCTTGTTTTCATAAGTTGAACTACAGTTACAAATATCAGTATGATAATGCCAATATTCATTTTTATAATAGTTATATGAGTAATCCCAACTTCCATATCTTCTATTATATATATTAAAGCTTACTGTTGGTTCTGCAGGTGCTGGGGTATCCCCACCAGTACTTCCTCCGCCTGTACTTCCTCCACCTGTGCTTCCTCCACTCGTGCTTCCACCAGGTACTACAATTGGTGTAGGGTCTTCTGCTGTAATTTTAACTTTTACTATTGTTCTTTTATTTCCACTTGCATCTGTCGTTACTTCTATATTTATCTCTATATTTTTAGTAGATGTTGTTTCTGGATCATATATAATATTGCCAGATGCATCTAATGTTAATGTTAATATCTTTGTATCACTGTCTAAATTACATCCTATAGCTGCTTCCTTTTCTGTTAATATTACAGTTGTTTTGTCTTTCTTTAATATTAAATCTGTAATTTCTGTTCTTGAATCAATTACAGTGTTTAATGAACTTATACTTTGTTCAGCATATGGTCTTATTTCTATATCATATTTAGAACCTGATACTACATTTCCATCTTTATCTACTTTTGTTATATCAATATCATATACGCTTCCTGCAGATGCTGATATATTAGTATCTATATAGTTTGTTACCTTTAATTCTACTGTAACTTCATTATTTGTTGTATCATAATTTACTAATTTTTGCTCTAATATCTCATTTCCTTGTAAATATGATTCTCCCAAATATCTTACTATTCCTGATGTTTTATCAAATCTTATTTCCATTTTTATTGGATTACTTGGTAATTCATATGGTGAAACAGTTGCCTTTTCTGTAATTGTATATTCATAGCTTTTTCCTTCAGTCGCACTAAATGGTGCTTTTACTGCAACATATCCATTAGTGTCTGTTACGACTGTTTGTTTATAATTAGTGCTAGGCTCTGTTATTTCAAATTCAACACCAGCTAAGTTTAGAGTTCCATCTTTATTAGTTGCAGCCATTTTAAATATAACATTTGTATATTCTATTGATTGAAGTACATCTTTTACTTGTACATCTCCGGTTGAATCTACATTAACATTTAATGTATCTATATTATTTAAATATGTTTTTACTAAATCTCCATCTGTATTTCTTGTTAATTTTACAGTTTTTACTGTTGAATCTATCTTATATCCATTTATTGAATCTGTTTGTTGAATTTCTACTTCTATTGTATCATCATTTGGTAAAGTAATTTCTATTTTTCCATTAGAATCTGTTTTATAAGTATCTATAGATACCATAGATCCTACTATCTTTACTTTATATTGTACATTTGCTAATCCAGTATTATCTAATGAGCTTATAGTGTTTAAAACTAATTTATTTGCTCCCGCAAATGTAGAAGGTTTTATTTTTATATCTACATTTGCAGTGTATTTATAATAATCAGCATCATTATCTTCTGTTTTGTAAATATTTATCTTATCATCTGAAGATGTTTCATTTGCTTCAATTATTTTTTTATTTCTGTCATAGCTTATAGAAAAGATTATATTTGAAGTAATGATATTTGCATCATCTGGGACAATTTTATATAAAACATCACCTTCTGCATCTGTTGTTACTCCTGTAATCTCAAGAAGTCCATTGCTATCAGTCTTTCCTCCTCCTATAACTTGTCCTGTATATAAATTATATACTTTTAATCCTATATTATCTACTTTTGTTAGACTGCTATTGCTTAACATTGTTCTTATTTTTATTGCATTTGTAGATTGTTTTTCTTCATTAGTTAAAGTTGCATATAAAGTTTTTGTAGCTAAATCAAATTTACTAAATACTCCTGACATTGATGCCATATTATATGTTATAGTTTCATCATCTTTTCTTTCTATAGTAATATATCTATCTAATTTTTCTACAGCATATCCAGCAGGTGCATTTATGTGTTTAAATGTTAACTTTAATAATCCTTTTCCATATAATCCATCAATTTTTAAGTTTCCAGATGCATCTGTTTTTGCACTTGCAGTTGTATATTGTAAACCTTTTCCATCATCAACTTCTATTTGGTATTCACTATCTTGTAAATCTGCCTTTGTTGCTATATCTTTTACATTTACGCTAACACTAAAGCTTGTATTGTCTATTCTCGCGTTTTTTACTGTTATTTCAGGTTTTGAAGTATCTGGAATAGTCACATTGCTATTAGCGGCAAATAATTTTTGTTCTATCTTACTTACATTTCCATCAGCGTCAAATGTTACTTTTAAGTTTATAGAGCCAACATTTGAGTACATTGAATTTACAGTTTCTTGTGTAAGCACATATTCTTTAGATGTATTTACTCCTCCTATTACACTAGTCAAGGTTACTTCTCCATTTACAGTAGTTCCTCTTGTAAGTTCTATTCCACCTTGTTTTAAAACAAACTCTGTATTTGATATTAAATTAGAAGATATTGCATCTTTATTAACAATCTTTAAATCGAATTTTTTTCTTTCAACTGGAACCTTAACAGTTAATGTTTGATTTCCATTACTCAAGTTAGTTACCACATCACTAGATGATGATGTTGTATCTACTACTATACTATATGCACTAGTATCTATACTTACATTTTTATATGGTGCTACATCATAGCCAACTGCAGCAGAAATATTATCTATTTTTATCTTCTTTACATCTTTTAGTCTTGCTTTTTCTATTGTTATTTTTCCATTCTTATCTGTTGTTTTATTTTTTGCAATTTCAACAGTTGTTCCATCTGCATATTCACCTATTACATCATATTTTACATCTTTTACTGTTGCATTCGTATTACTATCTACTGCTTGAATAATTAACTCATAAGTTGGTTCTATATAGTATTCGCCAACTATTCTTTCTTCTGTTTCTATTCCAGAATTATTTTCAGCAATTACATGTAAATATATTTTTTTGTCCCAATCTCTAGCTGGTATTGTTAATGTAGTATTAAATATTTTTCCACTATTTATTGTTACTTCTGTAAAATCACTTGCTTGTGCTGGTGCTTCACTTGTTGTAAATGCATATTTGTATTTCTTCAATCCGCTCTCATTGTCTAAAATTTTTACATCTATATTTATATCTTCATTATATGTTTTCTTACTTGTAGGGTCTATTATTATTATTGGTGCTGTAGTATCATCGGTTACAGTTATGGTTTGTTTAAATGCATTAGAAGATATTACTGTTCCTGAAACATTTTTTGAAACAATTAACTGAATATCGTATTTTCCTACTCCATATGCTGGATTTGCACTTGTTGAAAAATCTACTATAGGAGTACTTCCTGTATATACATCTGTTTTTACTCCTCCAGCATTTGTTTTTGTAACCTTCCATTCATATGTTAAACTTGCTCCAGATGGATCATAAGACTCATCAACTATGTTTAATCTATCATATATAGATATTTCTTTTTCTAGAACTTTAAATTGTGCTATTGGTTTTGCGCTAGTAACTCCTGTTGTTACATTTTTAATTGCTTCAGTTTGAACTCCTTGATAATCTGTTACAGTTAATTTAATATAATAGTCTGTATTTGCATCCAAAGTAACATCTACTTGTTGTCCTATTCCTGTACTTGGTATTTCTACCCAGCTTGAATCTCCTACTTTTTTGTATTCCCATTTTTCGGCTTTTATACCATTATTTGCAACTTGATTTGCATATTCGCTAGATGTCTTTTCTATATCTAAGTCATATGAGGTACTATTTAATGTTAAATTTTGTCCACTTAAATTCATATTAAATGAAGATATTGGTCTTCTATGTGCATAAACTTCTGTTACTAGTTTTCCCTCACAGTAAATGCTATATTTTCCAACATTATCAAATGAATTTATTAAATCATTACTATACATACTATCTTGAGGATATTGTCCTTGTGGATTTTCATAATAGTTATAGTCATGTTCTACTTTCCATACTCCGTTTGGATATTGTGTAGTAGGAGTTGTTACAACTCCTGAAATTGGTTGTGTTATTTTTACATTAACAGCTTCCCCTGCTATTATTGTATTAGATACTTTCCCCTTAACTATCTTTTTCAAATAATTTGCTGTAGCTTCTACAGCATCACTAGATGAATTTTCAATAAATATACCATTATTATTATTTTGTTGAATTATGTTATTTATTTGATCATTATTAGCACTAGTTCCCCAACCTATATAATATACATTATTGTTCATTAATTTAGTAATAACTTCTGTTAATTCACTAGAATCTGAAAACTCTTCATTTTCTTCATCTTCTACATTTATTAATATTCTAGTTGACCCATTTCTCCAAGTTGGAGCTTGCAATACTTCTGTAAATTTCTTTGTTACTTCTACTTTTAAGTCTATATTAGTTAATGTAAATTGTCCTATATTGTTACATCCATGAGAATAGTGGTCTGAAAAGAATCCATATCCACTTCCATATGTTTGACCTTTTGGCATTGTGTATACGTATTCGCTAGTAAGTCCTCCACCATTAATTCTGATTTCTGTGTCTGTTACCTTTACAGATAAGTCTCCGCTTTGAGCTATACTAAGGCTTTGAACAAGCCATATATCAGTATTTCTTTGGAAAGATGCATAATTATTTTTATTATATATAAAGTGCCATAAACCTGCATTAGCCCCAATGTTGAATGCTCCTGAATTGTTAAAGCTTATCATATAACCTTCTATATATCCATTTGCATTTTGTTGAACTCTTACAAGCATTCCTGCAGCATTAAAGCTATCACCAAAGTTTATAGAATATCCAAAATTAAAATTTTGTTCTTCATTTCCTTCTGGTATAATCCACATTGCTTGCTTTCCTGCATTGCTTGTATTACCTTGCATAGAAATATTTTTACCATTATTGGTTGGTGTTATTGTTCCTATGCTAGATGTCTTGCTTTCTGTCCACTTCAATGTTTCTTGGCTTTCTACATTTTTAGTTTCTATTGCATCAATATTTAGTTTTCCAGCATCTATATCAGCCTGTGTCATGATATTTTGCCTGATAAGTTCTGCTTTCAAGTCTTCCTCAAAATTTGCAACATTCGCTTGAGTCTTTGATTTAGTTAAAATTATATCTACATTTGGTGTTTGAGATATTTGAATTTTTACTTCTTGTGTTGCAAAAACATAAGCACTAATACATGCAAGTATCAAAACTATACTTGTGCAAATTATCTTAATTATTGCTCTCTTTTCCAATCTTTTCATATGTTTCTACTCCTTTATTATATATTCTTTGATAGTTTAACATATGTTTTTTATTAACTCAATAAAGCTATTTTCTATATTACATTATTAAAATTTCATTTTTACTTACGGTTTTTTATGATTGCATATTTAATTATTCTATTTTTACTTTTTTTTATCATTTTTATTACATTTATCATTATTTTTATACTTTTTTCTACGCATTTGCCACTTTCTTCATTTTTCTTTCATTCAAAAAAAGTATCATTAGAATTCACTTATACAAGAGAATATCTTAATGATACTTTTTAATTTCTTTCTCCTACAAAATCTCCAATCCTGCAAACTTAGCCATCAAACGTTTATGACCTACTTTATCAAAGTTTATATCTACTTTTGCATCTTCTCCTTCTTGTTCTACATAATTGATTGTTCCTTCCCCAAACTTTTTATGGTATACCCTTTGGCCAGCCTGATATTTAGATATATCTACATTATCTTTTGATGCTGTATTTAATGTTTTTAAGAAATTTTCTGCAGTTCTAAAAGCAAAGCCACTTTTTGTATCCACAGTTTGTGCATTTGCTGTTGATAACTTACTTGTACTTGCTGCAGCAACTGCATAATTTCCAGAATCTTCATTAAATTTATATGTTTTTACTTTTCCTGCATAATTTGTTCCATAGCTCCATCCATAATTACTGTCCTCAAAGCTCTCATTCTTAGAATTGTTTAGTTCTTCATAACCTTCTAATAAATCTGATGGTATTTCACTTACAAATCTTGATATTGAATTATAGCTTGTAGAGCCGAATATTGTTCTATGTTTTGCACAAGTCAAATGTAAATATTGTTTTGCCCTTGTTATTCCTACATAAAATAAACGTCTTTCTTCTTCTAACTCTTTTGGCTCTCCTATTGATTTATATCCAGGGAATATTCCTTCTTCCATTCCTACTAGAAATACTACAGGGAACTCTAGTCCTTTTGCACTATGTAATGTCATTAAAGTAACCATGTCATCTGTTTCTTCTAGATTATCTACATCACTAGATAATGTAATTCCTTCTAGGAAATCATTCAAAGTATTATCTGCTTCTTGTTCTTCAAACTCTACGGCTACTGTAACTAGTTCTTCCAAGTTTTGAATCCTACTTTCTGCTTCTACAGAATTTTCTAATTCTAGCGCTTTTGTATATCCAGATTTATTTAAAACTTCTTTTAATAATTCAGATATAGTAAGCTCATCCTTTTTTGCTTTTAGTTCTTCTATAAGTGCTACAAATTCTCTAGAATTTGCAAACACTCTGTTTAGTCCATATTGTTCTGCATTTTTTATTATTTCATATGCAGATACTCCTGTTCTTTCTGAAATCTCTTGTATACTATCTAAACTTGTTTTTCCTATTCCACGTTTTGGTTCATTTATAATTCTTCTTAAAGATAAGTTATCTGATGTATTTGCAATTAATCTTAAATAACAAAGTGCATCTTTTATTTCTTTTCTTTCGTAGAATTTAAGCCCCCCAATTACTTTGTATGGAATTGCTTCTCTATTTAGTATATCTTCTATTGCTCTTGATTGAGAGTTCATTCTGTACAATACCGCAAAGTCAGAGTAATTATAATATTCTTCTGTTTTCAAATGATTTATTTGTTCTACTATATATCTTGCTTCATCATATTCGTCATCACCTTGATAAATATTAGGTAGATGTCCCTCTTCGTTTTCTGTCCATAATTTCTTATCGTATTTGTTTTCATTATTTTTAATTACTGCATTTGCTGCTTTTAATATATTTCCTGTACAACGATAATTTTGTTCCAATTTTATAATAGTTGTTCCAGGAAAATCTTTTTCAAAGTTTAAAATATTAGAAATATCAGCACCTCTAAAAGAGTAAATTCCTTGGTCATTATCTCCAACAACTGTTATGTTTCCATGATAAGATGCTAAAATGCTAACTAATGTAAATTGTGCTTTATTAGTATCTTGGTACTCGTCTACTAATACATATTTAAATTTATTTGCATAATATTCTAATACATCTGGATTTTCTGTTAATATTTTTATAGTATAGTTTATTATATCATCAAAATCTATAGCATTATTTTCTTTTAATCTTTTTTGATATAAAGCATAAATTTCTGCTATTTTAGATTTTCTATAATCTCCTGCATATTTTGTAGCATAGCTAGATGGTTCTAACATTTCATTTTTTCCATTGCTAATTTCAGATAAAACACTTCTGTCATTAAACATTTTGTCATCTATATTTAATGATTTTAAACATTCCTTTATTAATGTCTTTTGGTCAGATGTATCAAATATTATAAATGAAGATTCAAAACCAATTCTATCTATGAACTTACGTAAAATTCGCACGCAAATAGAGTGGAATGTTCCTATCCACATATCTTTTACAGCATCTCCAACTAAATTTTCTATTCTATCTTTCATTTCTTTAGCAGCTTTATTTGTAAATGTTATAGCAAGTATATTCCATGGAGCTACATTTTTTTCACTCATTAAATATGCTATTTTATGTGTTAATACTTTTGTTTTTCCACTTCCTGCCCCAGCTATAACAAGGCATGGTCCTTCTGTTTGTAAAACTGCTTCTCTTTGTTTATCATTTAATCCTTCTATCAAATCTTGCATTTGCTTTAACATTCCTTCCCATATTGTTTTAATTTCTTTGCATAGCATATACCATTTTTTATAACTTGTCTAGCGAACATTAAAAAAATAATTGACTTTTTTAATAACCGGTAGTAAAATGTTTATGTAACTTGTACTTTGAAATTTAAATATATAGGAGGAATAGCTTATGAATGAAAATAATAGATTTTCTTTTGAGCAATCTGGCTTATTAGTTCTTACATTAGCTCAACGTTTACGGCTATATTATCAACTAGAATGTTTGACTGGTATTCACTTGCTTGTTGCAGCAATTTCTATTTCTCAGTCTCCACTTTATAAGAGGCTAATAGACTTAGGAATTGAAAAAGATCAAATATCTCAAATTTGTTCAGACATGTTACAAGAAACATACTTAGCTTACAGCACTCAAAAACCTTTTTGTGTAATAAACCTTAATAGTAATGTATTTGCTCTATCTGAAGAAGCTTTTAGTATTCTAAATACAGCAGATAATATAGCTAAAAATTATTATTCAAAAAATTATATAGGTTGTAACGAGATTATTTCGGCTTGCTGTGAGTTCTTACCTATACCTTATGAATGTTTTTTGAAAAAGGCTGGAATCTATCCAGCTCCCAACAATTTGCAAAAGGAGGATATTACTATGAAAATACCCGTTGGTTTATCTGGTTGCTTAACCGTTTTAAATTCAAAATTTTCACCTAATGAAAGTGAATGTACTATTTTAGGGCGTGAAAAAGAAACTTTGTCCTTACTTCGGATTTTAGCTAAAGCAAAAAAGAGAAATGCCGTATTAATTGGCGAACCCGGTGTAGGAAAAACTGCCATTGTCGAAAAATTTACATGGCTTATTGTAACAGGCAATTGCCCTAGTAAATTTAAAGACTACAGTGTAGTCTCTTTGGATGTAAATGCGATTATAGCAGATACACAGTTTAGAGGAAGCGCAGAAGCACGTTTTAATGCTCTTATCGGTTTTCTGGAAGATAACCCAAAATGTATTTTATTTATTGATGAAATACATACTCTTCTTGGAGCCGGAGCTTGCCGTGAAGGTGATTTGGATTTAGCAAATGCTTTAAAGCCTATTTTAGCTAGAAGTTCTACACAGGTCATTGGAGCAACTACAAGTGATGAGTACACAAAGTACTTTTCTAAAGATGGTGCTCTTAAACGTAGATTTGAAAAAATTGATGTAAAAGAACCCAAAATTGCAGAAGTACTCCCTATGATAAGAAATCAGATAAAATGGCTATCTAGCGTTCATAATGTTGCCGTTTCTGATGAAATTGTTCATATGATTATATTCTATGCTTCTTGCTTTAATAAAGAAACCAAAAATCCTGACCGTACACTTGATTTGCTTGACAGAGCAATGGCAACGGCAGAACTTGCTGGTAAAAATGCTGTAGACCGTAATGATGTTTTAGATAATTTCAGTGTTAATAATGAAATATTAAATAACACACCTGAAAATGTTAAAATTGCCTTGGCAGCGCATGAAGCAGGTCATTTTTTAGTTCATCATTTTTCCAGTGAATTGTCTAATTTTAAAACTACAGCACTTTCTATTATGCCCGCTGAAGATTACTATGGAGCTCATGTATATGAAATTGACAACAATGTAATACCTTCTAGAACATTAAACTACTACATTCAGTATATTGCTTGTTCTTTAGGTGGTAGAATTGCAGAGAAATTATTCTCTTCTGAGCTTTCGGCAGGTGCTAGTGCGGACTTAAAGAAAGCAACTGATTTGGCTAAAGTGGTAGTAACCCAGTATGCTTTAGTTGATACCTTTAGTGATAAAAGAGTTTATTTAAACGACAAAGATAGCGCTCCTTTAATTAGAGAAAATGTCTATCGCATTGATAATGAAATAGACAACCTTCTTAATAAAGCAGAAATGTGTGCTAAATATATCTTTAAACATCATAGAAAGGAGCTTAATCTTTTAGTAGACACTTTATTAGAACGGAAAATGCTGTCAGCAGAGGAACTTGATGAATTATTTGCAGAATAATGTTATTCTTAAAATTCTATATTACAACTAAATATTGATTGAGTTTTTTACTCAAATTGTTAAAAACCAGCATGTTAAAAATATTTTTTTACACGCTGGTTTTTTTGCATATTTTTCTAATATTAAAAATAAAATTTGTATAAAACCTTTTAATATCAACAATTTTGGTTTGCTTTTTCAATTGACATAATAGCATGTTGTTGTGTGTATTACTTTTTATGTTAATTGCAATGCTAGTAATCCTATTAAAAAACCTAACATATTTCCAACTGCTGTCATTCTACCTTGATATAGTTTGTTAGACTCTGGAACAAGTTCTCCAGAAACAATATATAACATCGCACCTGCTGCAAAACTTAAGCATACACTAATCACATCTTTAGATATTCCACCTACTAATGCTCCAAAAAATGCCCCTATCCCTGTAGTTACTCCAGACATTAACACATAAAATACTACTTTTAACTTTCCCATTCCTCCGTTTTTCATAGGAACTGCCATAGATATTCCTTCTGGTATATCATGTAGGCAAATAGCTATAGCCAGTGAATATCCTAAAGAAATAGATGCACCAAACCCAGAACCAATTGCTAAACCTTCTGGCAAATTGTGTAATGCTAAACCTATACTAACAATAATTCCTGTTTTTAATAAACTATTTGTATCTATACTCATTTTATTTTTCGTGTTAAACTTTTTCTGCACCAATATATCACATATAATCATAGATACTATACCTAAAATAATTCCGGCTAATATACTAATTATATTAGAAATTTCCATGGCCTCTGGTATTAAGTCAAAACATATAATTGCAAGCATAAGTCCTGATGCAAACGATAAGACAAAACTTAAGAATTTATTAGAGGTTCTTTTAAAAGTAACTCCTATAATTCCTCCTATAGTAGTTCCAAAAGTACCAAAAAACAAGCCCACTAGCGTAGTTTTTAATAATTCACTCAAATAAAACCACTCCTTAAAAACAAACTTTTTTATTAGTTTATTTTTAAAAAGTGGTATTTATTCTTATAATAGCTTAAATACTTTTTATTGTATTACTCTATTCCTAAATACTCATCATAAGTTACTTCTCTGTCAATAACTTTGTCTAATTTAATATCAATTATTCTATTTGCAACAGTTTGTGTTAATTGATGATCATGAGATGTAAATATTATGTTTCCAACAAATTTTTTCATTCCTTCATTTAATGCTGTTATACTTTCCATATCTAAATGATTTGTTGGTTCATCCATTATTAGCATATTAGCTCCAGATAGCATCATTTTAGATAATACACATCTTACCTTCTCTCCTCCAGACAATACTTTTACATATTTTAAAGCTTCTTCTCCAGAAAATAGCATTCTTCCTAAAAAGCTTCTTACATAAGTTTCATCTGGATCTTTTGAATATTGTCTTAACCAATCTGTTATTGTCATATCATCTTCAAATAAATAGTTATTATCTTTAGGGAAATATGTTGAACTAATAGTAGTTCCCCACTCTATCTCTCCCTCGTCTGGCTCTAATTCTCCTGCTATAATTTGGAATAAAACAGTTTTTGCATTTTCATTATCTGCTAAAAATGCTATTTTATCTCCTTGTTTTACTACAAAAGAAACATTGTCAAGTAATTTTTCCCCATTTATTGTTTTAGATATATTCTTAACTTTTAAAATTTCTTTTCCTGGCTCTCTATCTGGTTTAAAATCTATATATGGATATCTTCTATTAGAAGGTTTTATTTCGTCTAGCTCAATCTTTTCTAATGATTTCTTTCTTGATGTAGCTTGTTTAGATTTAGAAGCATTAGCACTAAATCTTGCAATAAATGCTTGTAATTCTTTTATCTTTTCTTCTTTCTTCTTGTTTTGTTCCTTCATTTGTTTTAATAAAAGTTGGCTAGATTCATACCAGAAATCATAGTTTCCAGGGAATACTTTTATTTGTCCAAAGTCAACATCTGCAATGTGTGTACATACTTTATTTAAAAAGTATCTATCATGTGATACTACAATTACAGTATTTTCAAAATTAATTAAAAATTCTTCAAGCCATTCTATACTTTTTAAGTCTAAATCGTTTGTAGGCTCATCCAATAATAAAATATCTGGATTTCCAAAAAGAGCTTGTGCTAAAAGCACCTTAACTTTGTCTTTAGCCTCTAATTCACTCATTAGCTTATAATGGCTTTCTGTGTCAATTCCTAAATCATTTAAAAGTACTGCCGCATCAGATTCTGCATTCCATCCATCAAGTTCTGCAAATCTTTCTTCTAGTTTTGCAGCCTTCATACCATCTTCTTCATTAAAATCTGGTTTCATATAGATTGCATCTTTTTCTTTCATTATTTTATATAATTCTTCATTCCCCATTATTACTGTATCCATTACAGTATATTCTTCATAAGCAAAGTGGTCTTGCTTTAAAACAGAAAGTCTTTCTCCTTTTTCTTTTGTAACCTCACCCTTGCTTGGCTCTATATCTCCTGATAAAACCTTTAAAAAAGTAGATTTTCCTGCACCATTGGCACCAATAATACCATAGCAACAACCTTTATTAAATTTTATATTTACATCTTCAAAAAGAGTTCTCTTTCCAAAACGTACAGTTACACCAACTGCGTTTAGCATATTTATTCACATTCCTTTCTCATTTTATTTAACTAACCTGTGCATATTATATACGATAAAACTACTTTTTTCAAGTTTATTGTTACTTTATTAATATTTTATTAGTCAAATTGTCTTTTCTTTCCTCCGTAAAGATATCACACTTTTGCAACATTTTTTTATGTATTTATCACACTTTTGCAAATTTTTTCTGTGTTTGTATCACACTTTTGCAAGCTTTTTTCGTATTTTTATCACACTTTTGCATTAATAAATATCAAAGAGTGCCAATATAAACAGAGATTTTTGACATTTACATGTAATCCCATTGACACTTTCTTATAACAAAATAAGACCTAACATATTTCTATATTAAATCTTATTTCCACACATATATTTTTTTATTTTGGATTTGTTATTCTTCTAGTACTTTTTAACAATTCTTACTTTTGCATTTTCTTTCATATCAACCACCTTGCTTATCTTTTTGGCCAGATATCTAAATTGCAAAACCAGGTATAACTGCTCTTGTTCCACTAGCAGAATTGTAGCCTGATTCGTAATAACCATCCACATCACAAAAAGCACCTGAATATACAAAAGGCATTGACCTCAACCACATCGATTTTCTCCCAGTATAGCCAAATCCATTTTTGTGGCTATCTACGTTAGGGTTTAAAAATTTATAATATTTGTATCTTATTCCTTCATTCCCAGCTGAAGCATAAGCATAAGTATTATAATAACCTTCGCCATATATTTCATTAAATGAAAGGAGCCATATGTAATCTTCCGAATATGAGAGTTCTGTACTTGAATATAATTTGCAATATGCTTTCTTTACCTTTTTTATATTAATAATCTTTCTTAAATTTTCATATTGCGAGCCAGCAGTTGATTCCGCCGAACCATTTAGTAGTGTATATACATTACTTTCTTTCCAACCTCCTTCATTAACATTACTATCTCTCATCTTTTCTCTTTCTATTAACGGATCCATATACTCAAAGCTTATTCCAGCATATGTATTATTGCCACCATATACTGTTTTGTCTACTAACTCATCATGATTAAATCCTAATAATCTCACTTTTTTACCGTCTAGGGTAAAAGTATCTCCTATTCCTATTGTGTATTGTTCTTTTCCCATTGCAAAAGTAACTCCTGCAGTGTCTGAATTTACCTGTTTTTCTCCTGTTCCTTCATTGTCCGATATTAACTTTGCAACAGCTTCTAGCGTTCCCCATTCTAAAGTTTGTTCACTTGCTGTGTGCGTTGAATTTACAGATACAATTCCTATATTCTGTATTTTAGCTGTTGTTACTATTGAATCTGGCTCGTATTCTACTATTGCTGTAACCTTATAATCAACTTCTGCTTGTAACCCTGTTACTGTATATATCTTTTCAGTTCCTGTATGTACTAACTTTCCATCTATATAATACTCTATTGCTTTTACTTTATCTCTGTCTGGTATTTCTACACTTAATGTCATTTGCCCCATTATTGCGTCTTTTACATCAACCTCTATGTATCTTCTACAGCCTGTTAAACCACTTGAACTACCATTTTCTCCTGTCGAACCTCCTGTTGTTTCTCCTCCAGTAGATGTTCCTCCTGTACCTTCTGTTACTTTTGCTGTTCCTCCTACATATGTTATTTTTAAGCTTTTATCTACCTTAAATTCCATTCCATTGTATGTAATATACATTTCTTCTGCATTTTCTAGATTAGGTATTCCTCCTGTTACGCTTGCAGATTTATTTAAAGCTATTGCATATATTGCATTATCTTTATCCAAATATTCTGCAAAATCTTTTAATGTTGCTTGTCCCTCTTTTTCTATTTGTATTTCACTAGCTTTTAATTCTAACTTTTCTTTAGCTTGTGCTATTAGTGTTTCTTGTTGTGCCCTTTTTGCCTTACCAAATATTCCATTTTCTCCTACTGTTAA
Source organism: uncultured Clostridia bacterium (assembly GCA_934153805.1). Lineage (GTDB taxonomy): Bacteria > Bacillota > Clostridia > TANB77 > CAG-508 > UMGS1663. The sequence goes on from CAKPFO010000002.1 coordinate 63,960, forward strand.
ATTTATTACTATTGCAGATAATATAATTAACACAATTATTGTTATCACAAGTGTTATTAATGTTATTCCATTATTTGATTTTAAAATATTTTTCATAATCCCCTCTCCTTATTTTCTTTTGTAATATTATTCATTTATATTCTACTATATAGTTATAGCATTTTCAAGCTTAAGATGAGTTAATTTATAACTTATTATCCATTAAAATGTACGAGAGGTGTTAATATAATCTATCTAAATGTAAAAGATATATTAGCAAAAAAGAATAAATCTAAATATTGGCTTGTACAGCAAATGGAAAGCGATTTTCAATCTGTTACAGATATGATGGAAACTAAAACCATTAGTATTAGATTTGAAACTATTGAAAAGCTTTGCAGAATTTTAGAATGTACACCTAATGATATTTTTATTTTTAAAGATTAATATATCTTAATCTTATTAAAAAAAGTAGCAAAGGATTTTCATTTTAGAAAGTCCTTCCTTTTTTCGACAAAAATAAGACCTAACATATCGAAGTGAACTCAAATTATTAGACTTTTGGTCCAATAATTGAGTTCACTTCATTTCTATATTAAATCTTATTTTCCTTTTAATCTAACATATCTCTCTTCTTTAACCATATCATAGCTATAATCCCTAATATAATTGAAGCAGCAACTACAATAAAAAATGGCCATTTACTTTCTACATATTGCATTGGTACTTGTACATTCATTCCCCAATAGCTTGCTATCATTGTTGGTATTGCAAGTATAATTGTTATAGAAGTTAAAAATTTCATCACACCATTTAAGTTATTTGATATTATAGATGCATATGCATCCATTGTTCCATTTAAAATATCACTGTATATTTTAGCCATCTCTATAGCTTGCTTATTTTCAATGATTGCATCCTCTAAAATATCTTCATCTTCTGCATACAGTTTTATAATTTTACCTCTTAAAGTCTTTTCCATAACAACCTCATTTGATTTTAATGACGTTGTAAAATATACTAAGCTTTTCTCTAAAGAAAGCATTTTTAATAATTCCTTATTTTTTTGTGATGTTTTTAGTACATTCTCTGCAATTTCCGTTTCTTTATTTATTCTTTTTAAGTATTTTAAATACATTTCAGCATTTTTATAAAATATCTGTAATATCATTCTACTCTTTTTGTATGTTATTAATGTACTTTTCATTTTATTACTTTCTATTTCCTGAATAATTTTATTTGATTTTAATGACACTGTTATAAAATAATCATCTCTAACAACAATCAGACCTAAAGGCATTGTGCTATATACTTGCTCGTTATTTTCTTTTTCTAGAATAGGTACATCTATTATAAAAAGAATAGTGTTGTCTTCTTCTTCATAATCAATTCTGGCTTTTTCTTCATAGTCTAAAGAATATCTTATAAATTCTTCTTGCATATTTATTTTTTTACAAACTAATTTTATCTCATCTTCTGTCGGGGCAACCATATTAATCCATATACCTTTTTCAAAATTTCTTGTTTCTGTAGTTTTATTTGTTTCTATATCTGTTTTATACATTCTTATCACTATAATCACCCCTTTAATTATTCCTTCAATACTTATATTATACCACTTTTTTCCTATTTAGTTAATAGGGGGACGCCCCTTTTTCGAAAAAATTTGCAAAAAGGGACACTCCTATTATATCTTATCTATCTTATTTCCACTCAAAAATTGTCCATTCCAGCAATTTTTGAGAGAACTCCAAATAAACAATTAATTGATATTGCAATTATACTTTTGTTAGTATATACTAAATTCAAATATAATATTTTTAGGAGGCTAACCAAAGTGCTTAAACTTATAAAAAGTATAATTTATGAAAAAATTTCATCACCAGGTCTTATAGAATATATAAAAATTGAATTATTAGATGAAGAAAATATATTAGAGTTTGTTGATAATATGTATCCTTCTTCTTTTAATAGGCCTATATGTGTAACTATTAGTGATGAATTACTTATTGATTTTATTGATAAACTATTAAGAACAACTGCAAAATGGAATACTGAATATTATCAAAGAAATATTATTGATGGTACTGAATGGAAATTAAAAATTTTATTAAAAAATAATACAGAAAAATGTTATACAGGAAGAAATGATTTTCCTAGTAATTTTGAATATTTAGATAGATTTAAATATGAACTATTAAAAAATTCTATGGTAGATTCAAATATATAAATACAAAGGAGAAACACTAAATATGAATCTTTTAGAATTAGATATACATGAGTATATTCCAGACATTACTGAAGCCTATGTAGAAGTATTTGGAGAAAAACACAGAGACGTAATAGAAAAAAGACTTAATAATATTATATATTTTCCATACAATAAGCCAGAAAATATGCAAGGTTATTTAAATAGATTGAAAGAATTTAAGCGAAGAAACCTTGGAATTAAATTTTTAGAAAAAATAGGCGTAGATGTAAGCGAAGAAAAAAATAAAAAGTACACAGATCCATTAAATGATGACTTGTCCTCTCTTTTAATGGATTACCTCGGCATTGATAATTTTGAACACAATAATGAAGGAATAAAATCATTTAATGGTGATAGTAAAAAATCATTATTTTATGAAATTAAATTCTTAAACTTTTTTAATGATGATAAAAGTTTTACTATTACTAAAGATAACTTTGAAGAATTTTGTAAAACCGACAAATATAAAGAAATACATTCTAAGGTTGATGAATATTTAAAAATATATGAACCTTTAGAAAAAGAATATGACGATTATCTTAAAGAATTGTCTCCATATCAAGAATATGTAGATACTGAAAATGCTCGTAAAGAGCAACTAGAAAAAAAGTATTTATCTAGTATGTATGAAAAAACTGTAGAAGAAGGACTTATTCCTGACGAAACAAAAGCCGCTTTGGATAAACTATATTCAGATGATACCACTAAAGCTAATGTTATGTTTGGCACTCTTGGCACAGAATCAAATTTAGAATGCTTTTCTCGTGAAGTTGATAAAAAATTGTTAAATGATGAGATTCTTTTAGACTATTTTACTTATAACGATAGGTTAAACTATCTAAAAGGTATTGGTGTCATTGACCAAAATTTTGAGCTTGGAAATGATAATTATAAAGAAACTTACGAAGGGATTGTTGCTAGAGAAGATATAAAAAAATATATTCCTACCTACGAAACTGTAGAAAATATATCAAAACTAAAACACGAATTTTTTGAAAAAGCAGAAGAAGACTTTAATATAAATAGTCCAAACATTATAAAAAATGCTGAAAATATTCGCAACAACGCTACGAAATATCCTGACACTACAATATATTTTAAAAATATTAAAAATAATAAAACATGTGTTACTAACAATGGCTATACTGATTACAGATTTACTCCAGTTCTTTATCTAACCGTTACCTCTCCATATGCTAGTGGCGGGTTAGATTATCTTTATCTTCATGAATTTTGTCATGTTTGTGGCGCAGAAGGAGCTGATTCATCTGACTTAGATGATAGGTCTGGATTTGAACCATCTATGCCATTGGGCGACACTACCGATGTAAGTCCATATAATAATCAATATAGAAAATATGAAAGATTAAACGAGAACTTTACAGATATTCTCTGCATTGAGGCTATGAATATTATGCATAATAAAGGAATTTATTTTATGGAGCCCGAAGAAATATGTGACCTTGATGTTAGTAATCATAATACTTTTTCTATTACCAAAGATATGTTATCTCCATTTTTAAGTACATATCGTGATTGCATTATGGATGCAATAATTGATGGAAATTATGAAGAGCTATTTAATGTTATTGGAAAGGAAAATTTTGAAGAATTAAATGATGTTATAAATAAAACAGATTTCTTAAACATGAATGGACAATTAACTGCTGAAGAGTATAGCAATCAAAATAAAAGGCTCGAAAACATTTATGCTAATATGAAAAATTATAAATCTAAAGATTCTATAAGCAACACTTTACTTGCAAGCGCAATTAGCGCTACCGAAGAATCTACTAGAACTGGCCAAATAAATTCTAACATTGATACTCTAGTCGAATTACAAAGACAACAAAAATCTCAGCAATTAGATTTAGAAAAAAGTTAAGAATAGGAGGTTGAAATATTGACTACGTATGCAAAACAAACATATAGTGAATTGTGTGAATTCCTAGACCTTTTAGGAAATCAATATAAGTCTAAGATTCCTACAAAATTATTAGAATTATTTGAAACTAATAGAAGTAATGATTATACACCACATATAAATCCGAATGTTCCTATTAAAGAACAAAATTTAATGTCTGATACTCTTGCATTAATAGCACTTTTAAATTTAAAATACTGGTGTACAGACACCAATGAAATTGAAAGATTAAAGTCTGTATATAATCAAAACGAAAACTTATATAAAAAAGAACTTGAAGAAAAAGTTGATATAAATAGAATTTTTAATAACCGTAAAAATCAACAAAAATATGAAAATACTACTTCAACAGATATGGTAGTATATAATCATCTTCCATTTTATAAAAGATTTTTTATGAAATTAAAAGAAATCTTTAAATTTAAATAAATATCAAAGGGACGTTCCTATACCTAAACAAGTTATATAGAATATAATAGGGACGCCCCTTTTTCGAAAATTTTTTTGAAAAAAGGGCGTCCCTATTCAAAAATTTTTTCGAAAAAGGGGCGTCCCTAATTGGACTATATTTTCTTTACATTGTTTATAAATATAATATTTTCAATTATATCCATAATTGCATATGCTATCATTATAGCTCCTATTGTTTGTATAATTGCACCTGCATCAAATATTACATATAAACCACATAATAACATTATTGTAGCTATTACTAAGCTATATATCCATATATTAGATTTTATTGCTCTTAATTTTAATGCTGTAAATCCTCTTATTATACTGCTATATACTATCCATACACCTACTATTATTCCAAATATTGTACTTAGTATATCTGCATGAAATATTACTACTATTCCTATTACTGCTGACATTATTCCATATAATAATTCATAATTGAATAAATCGCTTTTTCCATTTGTTTGAACATAATTTATTACTTTTATAATTCCTACTGCAATTAATATTGCTCCTAGTAAGTAACAAATAACTGCCATTACTCCTTCTGGTTTCCATACTAATATTATACCAAGTATTGCAAACATTAATGATTCTACTATAGATACCCATCCTGTTTTCTTTAATAAATTTTTAAAATATTCCATTTTATACACCTTCCTCACTATTTAAATTACTATGATTTATAGAAAGCCTCGTATCCTCTGTAAGCTTCGTAAATATCAAATTTAGATGTTACTTCATATGGTGCATGCATTGATAATACAGGAACTCCACAGTCTATTACATCTACACCTTTATTAGCTAAAATGTAGGCTATTGTTCCTCCTCCACCAATGTCTATTTTTCCTAATTCAGCAACCTCATATTTGATATTGTTTTCTTCAAATATACCTCTTATTCTTGCTACAAATTCTGCATTTGCATCAGATGCTCCTGATTTTCCTCTTGCTCCTGTATATTTGTTTAAGCCAACACCACCTCCTAAATAACCTGAATTATTTTTTTCGTATGCACTACTATATATAGGGTCATATGCTGCATCTACATCTGCTGATAGCATTTTTGAATTGCAAAATACTTGATCTAATAGATTTGGTCTATTTACATTTAATTTATTTAATATTTCTGATACAAATGTGTCAAATACATGTGATTCCATTCCTGTATTTCCCATGCTTCCAATTTCTTCTTTATCTGAAATAATACATACTGCTGTTGTTTTTGGTTTTTCTATATTTAAGATAGCTCTTAATGATGTGTACACGCAAACTTTATCATCTTGTCCATATCCTGCTACCATGCTTCTATCTAGTCCCATGCTTCTGCTTTTAAATGCTGGCACTAATTCTATTTCTGAACTTACAAAATCCATTTCTGTAATTCCATATTTTTCATTTAATATTTTTAAAATATTTAATTTAACAGCCTCTGCAATATTTGCTCCATATGGAATACTTCCAACTAATAGGTTTAGTTCTTCTCCTTTTACTCCTTCTTTTAGTTTTCTTTCCATTTGTTCAGATGCTAAATGAGGAAGTAAATCTGTTATTGTAAATATTGGATCTGACTCATCTTCTCCTATACATACTTCTATATTTTCTCCATTTGGTTTTGATATAACTCCATGTATTGCAAGTGGAATTGTAGTCCATTGATATTTTTTTATTCCACCATAATAATGTGTTTTTAAGAATGCTAGTCCTGCTTCTTCGTATAATGGGTTTGGCTTTAAATCCAATCTTGGAGAATCTGCATGTGCACCTATAATATTTATTCCTTTTTCTATACTGTCTTCTCCAATTACTGCTAGGTATATACTTTTATTTCTGTTTATATAGTATACTTTATCCCCTGGAACTAATTTTTCGTACTCTACTATGTTTTTAAAACCATTTTGTTCTATTAATTTTTTGGTACTTTTTACAATTTCCCTTTCTGTTTTTGAATTATTTAAAAACTCTATATAAGAATCACAAAATTCGAAAATTTTCATTTTCTTATCATCTTCTGTACATTCCCATCCCGACTTAGTCTTTCTAAACAATTCTTCTTTTAATTTTTCTGCTTCTGTCATTTTTCTACCTACCTTTCTTTTGTTTTTTATGATTATATCACTATTATATCCCTTTTTCTATACTTTTTATTATTAATTTGAATAATATTTTTATAGATGTATACTACACAAAAATATTAATATAATTTACAAATACTATTTACAAATTAGTTCGCTTATTGTTTAATATATAGTAAGAATTTTGTTGATTTTTAGGATTTTACAAAAGCAAAAAATATTGCCCATGACGAAAGGAATATTAATAAAAATGAATGACGATTTAAAAGAAATAACTACTGAAAAAAATAATTTATATGATGATAAAAATATAGATAATGATGCTGAAATAGCCTCTTCTAACGAAGATTCTACAAGCACCTCTTTTAATATAGATAGTTCTTCTAGTGAAGAAAAAAAGACAGTTACCACTGAAAATAGCATAGAAAATATAGCAAGTCCAATAAAAACAAAAAGATGGCCAATTATTATGATTATATCTATAATTGTGCTTTTACTAGTGCTATTTTTATCTACCATTTTTGCATTAGTAAACATTAATAATAAAACTATAATTTCTGGAGTTTCTATAAAAGGAATTGATGTTTCAAATCTTACTAAAGAGCAAGCAACAAAAAAAATATCTAGTATTTTTAATGAAAAACTATCTTCAGCTATTACACTAAAATATGGTGAACAACAAATAGAAATATTTCCAGAACAGCTTAGTATTTCGTTTGATATAGACTCTAGTGTAGATTTAGCATACTCTATCGGCAGAAAGTCTAACATTTTTAAAAATAATTTTGATATACTATCTTCTTTATTTTATAAAACAAATATATCACCTAGTTTTACTTATAACGAAGATTCTATAAATACATATTTAACAGAATTTGAAAATACATTGCCTAACAAATTAATAGAACCTAGTTACTACATAGATGGCCAAAATCTTGTAATAACAAGTGGTAAAGATGGTGTTTTGATTGACCGTGATAGATTAAAGTTTGAAATAATTTATTGTATTAACAACTTAAAACCAGAAACTAATAATGTAATTGATGTATGCATTATACACAAAGGTGCCGATGCTATTGATATAGATGCTATTCACTCTGAAATATATAAAGAAGCTAAAGACGCATATTATACGCAAAATCCATTTTGTGTATATCCTCATACTGAAGGTGTAGACTTTGAAATTAGTGTTGATGAAGCAAAAGCTATGTTACAAGAAAGTAAAGAATCGTATATCATACCTTTAAAATTTGTAACTCCTTCTGTAACTACTAATGATATAGGTACTGAAGCATTTCCTGATTTACTAGCAACTTATTCTACAACTTATAGCACAAAAAATGTTAATAGAAGCACAAATATAAGGCTTGCTTCTAGCAAAATAGATGGAACTGTACTTATGCCTGGTGAAACTTTTTCTTATAATACTACAGTAGGTAAAAGAACTGCCGCAGCTGGTTTTAAATCTGCTGCTGTATATTCTGGTGGTCAAGTAACTACAGGTATAGGTGGTGGAATTTGTCAAGTGTCTTCTACATTGTACAATTCTGTTTTACTTGCAAATTTAGAAATTGTAGAACGTACAAATCATGGTTTTAACCCTGGCTATGTACCTGCTGGTAGAGATGCTACTGTTTCATGGGGTGGACCAGATTTTAAATTTAAAAATAACAGAAACTATCCTGTAAAAATTATATGTTCTGGTACTGGTGGAACTATTGTTACAAAAATCTTCGGTTTAAAAGAAGAAAATGAATATGATGTTGAAATTTCTTCTTATATAACAAGTTACATACAGTATAGAACAATTACACAAAATGATAATTCATTACCCTCTGGCACAACTAAAGTTCTTCAAAGTGGTTCAAATGGATGCAGATCTGTTTGCTATAGAATTTTAAAACAAAATGGAGAGGTAATTTCTAAAACACTTCTTTCTTCTGACACATATAGTCCTCATAACAAAGTTGTTGCAGTCGGAACTAAAGCTGATTAAAAAATGGATTGAGTCAATCTCAATCCATTTTTAATGTTTTAACGTAAAGATTTATTTTTTCTGTCATAAATATACCAACCTAACATTACTAATAATATTATTGAAGTATATATTCCTATTATTTTTGAGTTTTCTTTACCTGTTTTTATACTAATTACAATAGTAGCACTTCCTATGTTGTCCTCTTTAGTTGTTTCTGCATAATTTGCTTTATTACTTGTTGATACTATTCTAACAGTATTTTCTTTTGTTCCTAAATTTTCTTCACTACTATTCCATTTTAATGTTATCTCTAATACTCTTGTTTCTCCTGCTTTTAATTCTATTTGAGAGGTTATTTTTCCTTTTTCATCTTTTGTCCATACATTCTGTCCATCTTCAATTAATTCAAATCCTGTAGGGATTAAATCTTGTATATTTACCATTCCGTCTATTTTTTCAGTATTAGTTACTATTATACTATATTTTACTTGTAGTGACGTATCTTTTAGTTTAGACTCCGGTATTTCTAGTTTAACTAATTTATTATTAGTTATTTGCTTTTCTTCTCCATCTAATATTATTTTTTGTATTTCTTTATCTATAGCTATGTTGAATGTCTGCTTTTTATAATAATAAATTACCGTAATCTCATCTTTAGTAATTATTCCTTCTTTATTGTCTGGCATTTCTATTAAATCATAATATGGAATTTCTTTTTCTTGTGTACTATAGTTTTCTCCTACATATCCATCAATTTCGTATGAATATGATTTTTTTCCTACAGTTCCATCTTCTAAAGTTTCCTTATACATAATTTCTTTATCAGTACCAGCCTCTAAATATTTTACTATAACTTTACTTGGTATTTTTTTGTATTTATACACTACTATTATTTGTTCTTTAGTCATGTTTCCTTCTGTATTATTAGTTGTGCTTACCAACATATAATTTTCTATTTCTTTACTAGTAGTTGTATATTTGTCTCCTACTTTTCCTACTATCACTTCATCTTCTGCTAGTTTATTACCATCCATATCTTCATATTTTACTAATACAGATGAATCCATTTTCTCGTAATAATAAATTACTTCTATAATTCCATCAATTACTGTTCCACTTGTATTATCTGTACTTTCTATATAATTATAGTTTTCAAATTCTTTTCTATCAGTATTATATGAAGTTCCTACTTTCTCTTCTATTTCGTATCTTTCTATGTCTTGACTTGTAGTTTTATCTACATATTTAACAATAACCTTACCTTTAACATTAATAGCTGTTTTGTAGCTTTCTTCTACCTCATCTTTTTGGTCTGTTTCGTATAATTGTACTTGTCCTATTACTCTATTTTCTATTTCTGTTAAAGTTAAATCTATGTTTTTATATAAAATAGATATTTGTTTTTCCATATTAATTTCATAATTTTCACCTAGAACTTGAGTGTTAATATGTGGTAATTCCTCTTTCCAAGTTATTGTCTTTGTTGCTTCATCATATTTTCCACCATTTAATTCAGATTTTTCTTCATCAATAGCAAATGGTAAATAATCTATTATAATTACTTTTCCTTTTCCAATATAATCCGCAACACTTGCTGTAAATTTAATAGTATAATCCACATTTTGTGAAGAAGCTGTTAATTCTTTTGTTCCTTCTTTTGTTATTTTTGAACTTAAATCTGTGTTTAATAATTTGTATTCATTCTTTATATTGTATAAATATGTTGTAACTTCTTCTGTTTGAGCTTCTGTTTTTGTCATTTCTGCATCTTCATAATACTCTAAATCATTTTTGTTTGTTTCACTTTCTGTAATATCATACTCTATTTTTGCTTTTGTAATTTCATCATATTTTGGTAAATCTTTTAATTCATATTTCCAGTTATTTGCTTCATTTAAAAGTATTGTTGTTTCATTTAAATATGAATCTTTTACAGTTATAGTTACACTGTCTGGCCTTTTACCTTTTAAATTATCATTATCTAGCCATTGTTTTTCTATTTCTACATTTACCTTATATTCTTGTTTTACAATTGCCTCAGTTTCTGCTTCTTGCTGTGCTCTTTCTTCGCCTGGTTTTAATACATAATCTTCTGGATAAAATACGCTTACCTTTCCTTTAACTGTATTTAATAAATCACTTATTACATCTTGATTTATATATGATATTTCTATTTGCTTTGTAAAAGTATTTTCATAAGCTCCATTTATATATGTATCTATGTTGTCTATTGTTTCTAACCATGTTATTGTATTATTTAAAGCATCATAACTTCCTCCTGATAGATTACTTTTGCTAACATCTATCTCTGCTGGTAAAGTATCTTTTATTTCTATTGTTGCTTTTCCTATGTAGTCTTTTATTACAACTTTATAGTCAATATTATATGTTATTATTCCATCTTCTTTAGTAAGTACTGGTATGTCAACTTTTCTAGTAGTTCCATCACCATTGTCTATTGTTTGCTCTACTATTTTATTTGCAGCAGCCGTTTTTACAATAGAATTTGTTATAATAGGTGTTGCAAGTTCATAATAATAAATTACTTCTATTGTATCATCATTTATTATTCCTTGTTTATTTGTTGGAATATCAGCTGTTCTTACGTAACCGTTTATTGTTTTTTCTAAATCAGTTGTATCGTAAATATCTCCTGCATTTCCGTTTATTTCTTCCCTATTTGAAATTTCTTTTCCAGTATCTTTTTCAACATATTTTATTATAACTTTTCCATGGTCTTTACTATAATAGTAAATTATTTCTTGAACTGTTTTTTCGAATTTTCCTTCTTCGTTTCCTGTAACTCTATCCACTCTAGAATAATTTTTTATATCTTTTATATAATCTTTTGAATTATAACTATCTCCACAATTTCCATTTAGTTCTACTCTTTCTGCAATTTCTTCTCCAGTATCTTGGTCTACATATTTTATAATTACTTGTCCTTGTGATTTTTTGTAATAATATATTACTATTTGCTCTTCTTCAGTAAATTTTCCTGTAGCATTGTCTGGTTCGATGCCTATTGTTTCATAGTCTGTTATTTCTTTTCTTGTAGTGTTATAATCTTCTCCAACATAGCCTGTTAACTTTCCATTTGGTACTAATTCATTATCTGTTCCAAATTCTAAATACCTTACAGTTACACCTGCTGAAGCTATTCTTTCAAAGGTTACTATTATATGCTTGTCTTCTATTACATTTTTAAATCTTTCTATATAAACAATATGGTTTTCATCTTCTTCAAATGATGTATTTACCCCATTTATAGTTATAGTTTTTACTTTATAGCCAGGTTGTGGTTCTACTTTTAATTCTTTTACACTTTCCTTACCATGTTCTACTACTTCATATGGAGTCTCATTTTCTCCAGATATATTACCATGCCCACCGTCTACAGCTGTTGTTATATTGTATTGCTTTAATTTATAGTAATATATTACCTCTATTGTATCTTCTGTTATTGTTCCATTTGCATTTGTTGGTAATAAATCTGTTACAATTTCATATCCTTCAATATTATTTTTAGGATTTGTTGTGTATGTTTTTCCTACATAATCTTCTATAGTTTCATCTTCCACTAAAGAATGATTTGTATCTTTTTCATAATGGTGTACTATCACTTTACCCTTTGGTATAGCAGAATAATAATATGTTATTTCTATAGTGTCTTTTGTATACTCACCATTCATATTTTCTGGCAATTTTTCTAGTACTACTTGATATCCTTCTATATCTGTTTTGTAATTTGTAGTATATTTATCTCCTGCATTTCCTGTTTTTTCTTCATCATCTATCAATTTTTCTTCTGTTAAATCTTTATAGTGATGTACTATTATTTTGCTTACTATAGGTTTGTACTCATATATTACCTCTATATCACTAGCAGTCATGTTTCCACTTGCGTTTGCTGGTCTACTACTTTCTACAACAATATATTTATCTAGTATTTTTTCACTTGTAGTATAACTATCACCGACTTCACCTTTTATAATTTCGTCATTTGCTACACTTGTAGTTGTACCTTGTAAATAGTGGTGTACTATTACTTTTGCTGGATTTGTATATTCTTTTGCTTCATTTTCTACAGTAATTTTTGTAACAGTTACTAATTTGTCTTCTATTGTGCTGTCATTTTTAATTACTCCTATTTGACTTTTATCTATTGTTATTTTTTCAAATTCTATATTTTTAAAGTCAATATTTTTAACACTTATTGTGCTTGTCTTTTCTACAGGTATATTCATTGTAGGATACGTTGATGTTTTTATCCAAGTTAATAATGTAACTGATGATGTTATAGAACTTTGGTTATTATTTAATGTGTTTACAAAACTTTGTGCTTTCATGTTGGTATCAGACATAGCCACTGTATCACCAGTGCCACTACCGATTCCTTTACTTGCAGAACCTGTTTTATAATAGCATTTTGTTACTGTTCCTCTATAAGTATTTCCACTACCATCTGACGTTGTATACGTTCCACCTATTACTCCACCTAATGAATATGATTCTTCGTTTGCTATTGTTCCAGTATTATAACAATTAGTTACTGTTCCACTAATTTTTCCTGCTATTCCTCCACATTCAGAATTAGCTGTTACATTTCCAGTATTATATGAATTTACTATATTTCCAACTCCTTGATTATCTCCTGCTATTCCTCCTGTCCCATAATCTAAAAAGCTGCCGGCATTAGTATTTTTATTATATATTGTTCCTGTGTTATAAGTATTAGCTATTGTTCCTGTATTCTTTCCAGTAATTCCTCCTACATATGTAAAATTGTTAGTTGGTGTTGTACTTACATAGGCCGTATTATAACTATTACTTATTGTTCCTGTATTTTCTCCACATAATCCTCCTACAAAAATATTACCTGCTATTTCTGCTTCATTATAACAGTTCTCTATTGTTCCTGAATTTCTACCTGTTAAACCTCCTGAATATCCTGATGCAGTTATCTTCCCTTTATTATATGATTTTTTTATAGTTCCATTTGTATTATTTTCAGACGTAATTCCTCCTGCAGAGTTATATTCACTATTTTCTTGTATTTGAACTTCTGCTAAATTATAGCAATTTTCTATAATTTTGTAATTGTATAGCGTAATTCCTCCTGCATCAACGTCTCCTATTATTTTTCCTTCATTGTAACAATCTTTTAAAGTTCCTCTATTGCTAAATGCTATTCCTCCAGCTACAAATGCTGTTATATTACCAGTATTATAGCAATTAATTACTATTCCTTTATTCTCTGTTGCAATTCCTCCGATACGTTGATTGGAAGTTATTGGCACAGTATTATAGCAATTTGTTACACTGCCTTCATTTTGAGCAACAATTCCAGCTCCATAACAAATATGAATTGCATTTCCTGGAATTTCAGCATTTATATTTCCAACATTATAACAATTTTCTATTGTATTATTACTATATGCTACAATTCCTCCTGCATAACAATCTGACTCTACTATTCCTTCATTATAACTTACAGTTACACTTCCTGTATTATATCCTATTATTCCTCCTAAATAACTTTTATCAGATGACGTTGAACTTGAGGTTGTCGTTCTTGTTATTTTACCTGTATTATAACAGTTAGTTACCGTTCCTTCACTCTTTCCTGCTATTCCTCCTGCATATATTTTTACTATTTCACTGGTATTAGTTATGCTTCCTATGTTATAGCTATTACTAATATTTCCTTCATTGTTATTAAGACCTGTAATTCCTCCTATAAATGTTTCATTATCATATGAATTTGAATCTGATTTTACTGTCGTTGTATTGTAACAATTTGTTATTGTTCCCGCATTACTTCCTGTTATTCCTCCTGTATAACTTTTACCAACTACTTCACCAGAATTGTAACAATTATTTATTATTACTTCATTATCTCCTACTATTCCTCCAACATTTGCATCATAATATGTAGCAGTTATTGCTCCTTCATTGTAGCTTTTTACTATTTTTCCAGCATAACTTCCTCCTGCTATTCCTCCTGCTGTCCAATATCCTGTTATCGTTCCTGTGTTATAGCAATTTCCTATTGTTCCAGTATATTCTACTCCATTGATACTAGTATTAGAATTATTTCCGGCAATTCCACCTGCATTTCCACTTGATGAAGTTATTATTGCTGTATTATAGCAGTTTGTTATTAATCTACTATTATACCCTACTATTCCTCCTATAGTAGAGTTACCAATAATTGTACCTATATTGTAGCAATTTGTTATTGTTCCATCATTACTTCCTGCTACTCCTCCTTTTGGAGCACTTCCTGATACTGTACCTTCATTGTAGCAATTTGCTAACATTCCTTTGTTACTTCCTACTATTCCTCCTACATCAATAATATCTGCTGATATTGTTCCTTTGTTATAACAATTCTTTATTGTTCCTTTGTTTTCTCCTGCAATACTTCCTGCATATTTATTTCCTGTTATTGTTCCTGTCATTCCTAAGCTATTTACAGTTCCATAAACTTTTTGGAATAAACCTACATTATTCAATGTTGTATTATTTATATAAATGTTGCGTATTTCATTATCTTTACCATTAAATACCCCATAAAAATCATTTATTGGATAAAAGCCTGTTTGACCTACTTTAGTAAGTTCTTCTTTTATTCCTTCTGTTATTCCATCTCCATTGTAGTCACTAAAACTTGTGTCATTTGGATTTTTATATGAAGCATCATCATTAAAATCTAATGTTCTTTCTAATGTTACCAATTTTCCGGTATAAGTTTCTCTATTTTTTGCATTTATTGAAAGATTTACCAAATCTTCTATATAATTTATTTTAACGTCTTCATAACCTTTTATTGTAAAATTAGTAATACGGTCTGACTCATTATCAGCAAGTTTATACCCGTTTGGTGCCTCTATCTCTGTAGCTTTATAAAATCCACCTTCTAAAGCACATGCAATAACTCCTTTTTCATTAGTTTTTAAAACATATTTTCCGCCCTCTAAATTTCCAACATACTCTCCGTTAGGATTTTTAGCATAATCTATTACATTTCCATCTGTATCAACTCTTTGTACAATAAATTTTGCACCTACTAATGGTTCTTTAGTATCTTGGTCTACCTTAGTCAATTTAAATAATGGTTTATCTTCCATTTTAACGCTTACTACTTTTCGTGTTTGGTCAATGGTGATATTCTCTTTTAAACTTCCACTATTCAATTTGAAAGTCAAATTATCAGTCGAATCTCTTGTTACTATAAATTTAACTATTTCTTCATTTAATGCATATCCATCAGGTGCTAATGTTTCTTTTAATGTATATTCTTCATTTTCATACAAATTTGTTATTACTATTTTTCCGCGTGCTACTTGTCGTATAATTTATTTCTTCTTTTAAGTCTCTTCCATTACCTTCTATTGTAAAGTTTGCACCTTGCAAAACATCAGTTGTATCCTCTTCAAATTTCGTTAATTCTAGTGTATATTTAGGTATCTCTTCATTTTCTAGTTCAAACTTAACCACAGGGAATATTCCTGTTTCGTCTATAGCAGGTATAGTTTTATAATTTCCTGTATTTTCTAGTACTAGTACGTCACTTTCTCTTTTTAAAGTTATCGTTCTTTCAGATTCATCTACGTAATATCCTTTTGCATAAATTTCTTTTATTGTATAAGTTTCTCCTAAATGTAATTTATCAATTGTTGCTACACCATTGTCATCTGTTTCTACTACAGTGTTTTCCTTATCTTTTCCTTTAACTTCGAACTTTACACCAGATATTTTATCTTCTGAATCTTTCTTTTTCTTTGTTATTTGAATGCTATATTTTACTTCATTTTCTACAGTTACCCTTACTGTATTAGAGTTCTCTACTTCAATATTTTTTGGGCTTCCTGCTACTTTCTCTACTTGTAAAATATTGCTATCATCATAATAAGCTCTTATTTGTATTGTATCTTCATTTAATTCGTAGTCTTCTGGCACCTCAACCTCGTGTATTGTATATATTTTTTCTGGTATTAGCCCTTGTAGTATAGCACTTCCATCTGAACTTGTAGTTAATATGCTTCCTGTGTTTGGTAATCCTTCCCCTTTGACATTAAATGTTGTTCCTTCTACTTTGTAATCTGTGCCTATTTTATTTTTTACAATCTTTAAGTCATATTTTTTCTCATTTTCTATATTTAAAGTTAATATTGGTGTTTCAGGTAAATTTTCTTCTATAGTAATTTGCTTTGCCTCTCCTGATACAACTTTAGCTTGTAATTTACCACCTATTCTCTCTACTTTAAATACTATTGGCGTAGTGTTCAAAACATATCCATTTGGAGTATATATCTCATTTAGTGTATATTCTGTATCAAGTAGTAATCCGTCTATTTTTGTAACACCTTCACTATCTGTTTCATATACTTTTGAAGCAACTACTCCTTCTCCTTGTATCTCAAATTTAGTACCTTCTATTTTTGTATTTTCTCTTTTAACTGTTTTTACTATATTAAGTTGGTATTTTGGTTCATTTTCTAGTACTGCTTTCATTGTGCCTAAATTAGTTGTTTCATTTTCCATAGTAGGCATATCTTTAAAGCTTCCACTAATAACCTGTGGCACCATTTTTCCACCTTGATATATCACTTTAAAAGTTATTGGTGTTTCATTTAATTTATAGTCTGCGTTAGTTTTAATTTCTTTTATTGTATATTCTGTTTCCAAATACAAATCTTGTATAGTTAGTTTACCATTTGCATCTGTCATGTATGTTTGTTTATTTTCCATTCCTAAGCCACTTATTTCAAACATAACATCTTCTATAGGTTCTGTTGTTTCTGCTCTATATTTAGTTAATTCAACATTATACCTCTTTTTAGAAACAACTTTTATTCCTACTTTATTTGTTTCAGTAGAATTATTTACTATTCCACTTGCAGTGTTTTCTTCAAAATAAACAGCATGTGTTGCATATGTTACATTTCCTGGTGTTAAATTACTTGGTAAATTAACATCATAACTAATTTCATAGCTTTCACCTGATGCCATAGTTATTTTGCTTAAATCTATTAAATATGTTCTTATCTTACTATAATCTTTTGGCGAAGTTGTCCATTCATTACTTGCATCTGTTAAATCATTGCTTACAATTTCTTGTTCGCTATAGTATATAGTTCCATTTGCTTTTATTGAACTAGGTAATTGTATTCCTTCATTGCTCATTGTTGTTGTAAAATTAGAACCTAGATTTTTTCCATTAATTTGATAACTATTTCCCTCAAATGGTATTTTTCCTAATATTTTCATTCCTGTAACTGGTGTAGAATAGTTATTAAACACATTTAATTTTACTGTTGCATTTGAGGTTAAATCGTTATAATCTATACTTGCAACATCAGGACCTCTTACTATACTATTTTCAGAATCATAATTAGTTAATTCTGTATTTGTATATAATCCTGTTGGTTTTGAATATACTAATCGTACTGTTGTTATTTTTCTTGTTTCTGTAGTATCTCCATTTGAATTTATGTCATATATATCTGGTGCCTCTTTGGTGTTATTGTATACATACTGCCAGTTATCACATAACTGATTATATGCAAATATCCTTAACTCTCCTGTACTTTCTGTAGTATTTGATTTCATAGTTATATTGTGTTTTATGTTAAGGTTACTTCCATCAATTGTCGTTCCCTCTGTTATTATTTTTAGTACTTTCTTATTGTTTATTGTTTCTATTTTAGCTTCTTTTACTTCTATTTCTCCATCTGTACTAGTTATTTTTTCTATCACAATATTTTCTATTTCTTCTGGATACTCTACTATAATGGTTGGATTAACCCATTGCGTTATGTTTCTATCACTATCAACCCCTGATGAAATTAAATCTATTGTTAATAATGTATTGTTTGTCGTCTGTTTATTTAATTGCATTGCAGAATTTGCTCGCATTATTGTATTTCCTTCTTCATAGTCAACACTTTTTACGTCACCATTTATCTGCTTTTCAATGCCATTTTTAATAACCTTTCCATTTAAAGAAGTATATACTTTATCCATACTGTTAAACTGCTCTTTTGTATACATTTTAACAAACTTATCATTATCTATATTTTTATAATTATATATTTCAACATTTCCTGCAGTAGTAGGATTACTTGTCTGTATTCTTATATGAGAATAGCTTTTATCATAGCTTATATATTTATCTACATCATCTTTAGTTATTGTTTTAATTATATTTTGAGACTCCTCATCAATTATTTTTATATATCCATCTTCACCTAAAGTACTAAAAGTTGAATATGGTACTTTAACTCCTATGTATTTGCTTATTCCTTCTAAACTATAAAAATTGCCTGTAGAATCTTGAATTTGGTCTACATCATAATTATAACTTGAAGTTACACTTTCTAGTGAATTCGTATAATCCTCACTAAAAATCAAACTTTCTATTTCGTCTTCTAAATTTACAATTCCTCTCCAAATTACCCTATATCCATTACTTGTATTCACATTTCTATCATACATTAAGCGCAAATTAGCTTTAGAAAGTAAATCCACATCAGCTTCATATATAATCTCTTTTCCTTGTGGATTCTTTAAATTTACATTTACTACTTGTGTTCCTATAGGTGAGTTTACAGGATTTACATATTCACTATTTGGATTATTATATCCTTCTAAATAACCACTTACTTTTATATTCATGCTTATAGTTGTAGCACTTATACTGCTATATGCTTCATACGGATATTCTAACATTACTTTTATTTTATATCTCTCATCATATACACTTAATTCCGCTTTTTCTTCGTTGTATATAATTTCATCTCTTATCTCTAATCTCCTTGTAGAAGAATTATAGCTGTAAGTCAAGTTTTTCTTTGTATTACTTACATCTATAACATTTACATTTGTTGGAGCATATCCATTTAATAATGGCATTACACCATCTAAAATAGCAGCTTTGTCTGGCAGTTGTAAATCATTTGCATTAGGACTTTGTGCATACATTTCTGTTTGAAATGCAATTATTACTTTGTCATTTTCTTTATCTGCAATATATGTTTTTAATTTTGATTCCATTCTTTCTAAATTTTTATTTCCATACCAATCCAAATTGAATTTTACGGTCTTGTTTATTTCTGTTTTTGTTCCATCTTCTGCAACATGTGTTCCTGTAAATTTAATTACATTTTCTTTAGATAAATTTCCTTTGTTAGCGGTAAAATTTCCCATATTAATTACATTTTGCTCTATTAAAACAGGGATTGTTTTATATGTTCCATTTGATATTTCTTTTAAAGTAATCGTTCTATTACTTACATATGATATCTCATTGTCAGCATTTATTGTTCTTGCTATTCCATAGTTTCCTGACTCTAAAGTAATTCTTCCATTCTCTAAGTAGCCATTTGTCAATACATTTAATTCTATATAAAGTTCTTCTGTATCATTTAATTCTTTAGCAGTGCCTCTTACTTTCTTTGCATTTTCTCCTTCATTTTTTAGAAAGTAAGCATCAAATTTAACATATTCACTTTCTGTAGAGTTTTCTCCTTCTACAACTTCTGAATATGTCATTTTAGAACTATTATTTTTTTGTTTTTCCGTATTGTTCTTTATATCTATACAAATAGTGCTAACCATTAATGTTAACATTAAAAATATAAATGCTATTATTTTAATTCTTTTTAGGTTATCCCTACTCATGTTATTACTCCTTATTTATATAATATATTAATTATACTTTAATATATATATAATTCTTTGTAAATAGCCCATTTAGTGGCATTTGTTGGCATTTTTCATAACATGTTACGGAAAGACATTCTGCACATTTTTTTCTTTTTATTTACTTTTTCATTACTTTTTTGTAACAAACTTGCTGTTTTTTCTATTTTCATTTAGGGAATTCTAAGTTTGCAATTTTCACTAATTTTTGAATACTTTTCCTATTCTCGGTTTTTCATAGATAATTCAACAAGATTTTTAGATAGTGCTAATACATCATCTTCAATTTTATATATTTGATTATTTTCAATAACAATATTCTTTATTTCTGGGAGTTCATTATTATTTATTACTCTTTTTATCTCATTTTTTATATAATGAAGTTGTGTACAATGTGGAGATTTATTTACTGATGCAAATGTCAATTTAGTTACATTTTTAGTAGATAAAATTCCACAAATTTTAGTAATTGCCATATTTATATGTTCTTTTTCTAAGCATAAATATACAATCGTATCAAAATTATTTTTTATCTTTTCATAACCTTCTGGTTGCATACTTGGAAGGCAAGTTCCACAAATTAGTACATTTCCTTTTACATCATAAATATTTTTCTCCATTAAATTATTCATTCTATATTCCCCTTACATTTTTTCTATTTTACTTGTTATTTTTAATTATAGTATAATTTTATATATAATACAATATATGTTTTAGTTTAATTTTTTAACTGTAGGTTTGTCAAACATATGCTCTTGAAGCTATTGAAACCATTTTATTAACATCAATAAAATGGTCCAATATAATTGTTTGCAAAAGTCAATCCTTTTATTTATTTTTCATACAATATAAAACTTGTTATACTTATTTTTGTAGTGTCTTTACTAACATATGCATATAATATTGTTTTCATATATAGAAAAAAATAGACGTCGTACTTTTTGACAACGTCTATTTTTTTCTATATATCTTTTAGTTTATTATATTTTATATAAGCCCCTGCAGTACCACCTATTAATGATACTATCGTAGCAATTAAGCCAATTCCTACACCTGTTTGTGGCAATTTGCCAGTAGCAGTTGTATTATCTCTTGTTTTATCTGTAGAACTAATACTTCCACTACCATTATTTGTATTTCCAGTATTTGTATTTTCAGTATTTGGCTTATTATTTCCCGAATTGTTTGTATTGTCTTTATTATCAGTATTATTATTTGTAGTTCCTTCTACATTCGCTTTTATTGTGTTTCCTTTAATTACAGGACAAGATAATTTCGCATCATTTCCAGAAACATCTTTTATTGTGCCTCCACTATAACTAACTGTTGCTAATTGTCCCTTATCACCTTCTTGAATATTGTATGAATATTCTATATAATTGTCTTTTATAGTCCCATTTGTTACACTTCTTTCCACACTATCTCCAAATTTTATTTTTAAAGTTGGTACAGAAGTTCCAGTAATAATTTCATCAAAGCGAACTCTAATTTTTACAGTTTGGCTTGTTTTATATGTACCTGATGCAGGGCTTGTAACTTCTATTGATTTTACCTCTGGTCCTTGAGCATCAGCATAAAACAAGTTATACCCGATAACAGTTTTACTATCACTATCGCTAGCCTTTATCCATATATAATATAGTCCTTGTTCTGTAGGCTTTGGATTAATATACTGTCCAGAAAAACCATAATTTCCTTCAATCGCTTTCCAACCAGTTGTAGGCGCGTTAGATAAAGTTGCTAATGAAGATATTGTACTAAAATCAAGATTGTTTGCTACAGCATTTTGATAAGCACTTATTATATTTTCATTAGTAATTTTCTCAAATTTATAATAATACTGCTGTATTCCATAAATTTCTCTTGGCATAATTGAAAACGACCTAAAAGTTGTTGTTGTTTTATCTTCTGTTAAATAAAAAGCTTTTAATACTGGTAATTTTAAATCAACTTTTAATCCTTCAACTAAGTATGTATTGTTATTATCTTTAATAAATATCCAAGCATTATCATTTGTTTTTAATAATTGTTTTATAGTAGATTCTCCTACATTAAAGTTTATTACTGCAGTCTTTTTACTTGCATCAAATGTTGATAATGTATACCATTTTGAAACATCATTAACAGATGTCGTTTTACTAGCACCCCAGCTATATTGATGGTCTTCTGTTACATTTATATTAGTTAATTTAAAATCTATTGAACCATCTGTGTTTTCTATTATCTTTGTTGCTACAACTCCATCCTTAGTTGTAAATGTATCAACTGCACTAACTATTGTAGGTAATATTAATAAAACAATACCTACTAATAATAACATAAATAAAACTTTTAATTTTGTCACTTTTTTATCCTCCTATTATCTTTTGAACATTAAATACATTAATATAAATTAATTTACATCTTCATTTGAAAATCATTATTATTCTTATATATCATAGCATATGCCACTAGGCATATTACTCCAATCCATAATAAATAAAAACCTAAACTATATGCTGAAAATTTTACTTTGAGTTTTAAAGTCAAATATAATGCAAAAGCTGCAGCAGCTACGGTTGGAGCAAGAGATGCTTTTGGACTATTTATTTCTTTAATCTTTTTGCCTATATCAGTATTAAATAATGAAGGAATATATTTTTCAACAAAATCTTTGAATATAAATAACAAATTAGCAATTGCTATTACTAATATTATTTTTCCTTCCCAATAATCCCATAACGATATATCATAAGAGTAGCCTAATATAGAATAGCTTACATAAGGAAACATTGTTCCTAAAATCAATCCAGCAATTCCTATTCCAGCTAATAATCTTGTATTTTTCAATTTGCTTAAAACATTATTCATTGTTATCCCCCCTTTTTTATAAAATTTAATATTAAAGACTATTTAAAATTATTAAATGAATTCATTAGTGTTTCACTTATGCTTTGTCCACTAACATTAGTGTTATTAGCACCTTCTATTCTTGAATTTGAAATTCCTTTTTCATGTTTAATTAAGTTATCAATTTTTCTTAAATTAAGAATTCTTTTCTTTGTTTCTGTTTCATAATGATGCCTTGCATTTGAATTTCTATATCTTAAATACATTGCAAAGAAATATATAAATCCTGATAATAGGAATATCCACTCGTATTTAAAATCCATCAGTAAAGTAGCAAACCAGCCTAATAATTCTACCACACAAGAAACTGCAAATAATTTTGGCATATGTATCGGAACACTTCCCATTGTTTCTTTTGTTCTCGCGTTAACAGCCACATAATGTATTACACTATCATTTTCACCTTTTTTTTGCTGGTAACTATATAGCCACACTGGCAAATAAGCTGTTTTCCACTGTTTGCCCTTTACGTCTAATTGTTCTACTTGCCAATTAACACCACGATCATATTCTTTTAATGTTTCATTTGCAGCAAATCTTGCTATATCTTTGCTTTGTACATCAACTAATGGTCTTAATTCATCAACATTAGTATCTCGTTTTTCTGATGTATAGCCCTTCAAGTAATTTGCATTGTATTTAACACTATTTTCAATATCAAATGGCATAATAGCATTTATAACATTGTTAGTCTTATTAGATTGTTTTTTTAATTTATCTAAGCTTGACTCAACTGTTAATCCTTCTATTGTCAAATCAAATTCACGTTCAATCTCATATAAATCAGCATCATAATATGTTTTTCTATTTTCCCCATTTCCACGAGTGTATCGTCTAACCTCATGCTCCCCATGTCCTGAAAAATGAGCATGTGAATTAACATCAACTACCATATAAGGGAAATAAACTCCCATAATATTATTTGTTGTAAATTCTTCTCTAAATTTTGGATGAGCAAAAAATTTTCTTTTACCAACAAAGTTTTCGATTTGTTCTTTTGCTTCTGCTTTTGTTAAATTAAAAGGCAAAACCACATCTGGAATAGCACCATTTGGAATTTGTTGATTAACAGATAAAGTGTTTCTACACCAGTGGCATCTTGCTTGTGTACTTTCTGATGTATCAATAACTACCTCTGCACCACAACTACTACATTTAAAAGTCATTATGTTTTGAGTATCTTGCACAATATCTTGTGTACCAGACCCCATTATTTCACCTTCAAGTTTAGTTATATCTGTTTCCATTCCTTGTATCTTTTCAGGCTCAAATTCATGCCTACAAAAGTTACATCTTAGCTTACCAGTCTTGGCATTTACAGATATATCTGTCGCTCCACATTGAGGACATTTATTTTGTCCATCTTTTGAATCTGCATCAGTTTTTATAATCTTTGGCTCATCATTATTTTTTAATAATTGATTAACTGACACTTTTTACACCCCCAAAAGTCTTTTCTTTTGTTCATCATAATCTTCTTGTGTAATAAGTCCTTCATCAAGCATTTCTTTATATTTTTTCAATTTTTCCATTGGGTCTTCTTGTGATTGTTGCACTGGTTGTTGTAAACCGCTCATTGCTCCACCAACAGCATTCATTCCCATACCCATAAATGCCATATTAGCAGCTCCACCGTTTTCACCAGCAGCTTGAAATCCACGAGCTACAGATTGTTGCATAAATGAATTTCCTCTTGCTCCTGACAAAGCATCTGCTTTTTTTACATCACTTAATAATCTTCTTGTATCTTCATCATATTCAATAGCTTGTATTGCAACTTTAACAATTTCAATACCTCTATCAGTTTTCCATTGATAACCTTCTTCAACAGCCTGTGATAGAGATTTTGCAAATCCTATTTGGTCTCCTTGTATTCTTGTTATACGATTTCCTTTATCAGGGTCATTTGTATAATTTGAAAATGCAGCAGATAGACTACTTACAACTTCATTGAATAATTGTGCTCCTGCATCGTTATCCATATCAGCAAAATCAAATATTTTCCCATCTGATAGATATGTTGCTGGCACAAAATTCTTAATAAATAATATTGGATCTGTTATTCTTAATGTATATGTACCTCTTGTTATCGCACCTACCTGTGCGTTTAAGTACGCATCATCCCAATATATTTCAGCTTGTGTCCCAAATCTATTATTTGGTATTTCTTTTAAATTTACATAGAATGCTGTCTGTTGAGAGCCTGGTTGTCCACCATATTTGAATCTTTCCCAACTTTGAGTAATTAAAGATGATACAATTCCATCTCCTGAAAAAATTGATTTTGCATTTGGATCATCTGATGAAAAAACGAATCCTCCTGGTTCTGTAATGCATCCGGTGATTGCACCTTCTTGCATTGTAATAAGAGCCATCCCTTCTGGTACAACTATTTTACTTCCATTTGAAATAATATTGTTTGAACCTTTTGTATTTGACCCTCTACCTGCATTTGTACCTTGTGGCACTGCTGGATAAATACCTGCTGTTGCTGGAACTCCTGACATAGGAACTATAAAGTCTTTCCATTGGTCTGCAAGTGTTCCTCCGATTGCTCCTGCAAATGCTTTAATAAAGCCCATAATTTTTCCTCCTTCTATAATAACTCTAGATTTTTTTATAGTTATTTACCATATTTATACCAAACTTGTCGAAAAAAGTAAATACTTTTTTCACAATATTGTGTGAAAAAATATATTTTATTACCAATATTTTGTGTTGAGATAAATTATTAAAAATTGGATAATATATGTATATATACGGGAGGAAAACAAATGGAAATTGATAATAGAAAAGAAGAAATTGCACAATATATTGGGAAAAATATTTTGAGTTTAAGAAAATCTAAAAAATTATCTAGAGAACAATTTGCAGAGAAAACAAACTTATCAGCCAACTATATATATGAAGTTGAAAAAGGTAATAGTATTCCTGGATGTATTGCTTTAATAGATATATGTAACTTTTGTGAAATTGCACCTTCAAATCTATTGGATAAATATTTAGATACAAATATATACACTGCAGCGGAATTAATAAATACAAATTTTCAAAGATTGTCAAACTATGATAAAAAGCTAATTATAGATATGATTAATTTATTAGCAAATAGATAGAGATAAACAAAAATGTATAAGCATATGTTTATCTTTTTTATTTACAACTCTTTAAACTACAAATTAAAATTTTGGTAAATTATGAATATAAACAGGTTGAAATATTATGTAAAATATAGTATACTACTATTGATGTTCATAAGAATATCAGTAGTAAATCAACATTTGCGATTGCAAGTAGGTAAAATATGGAACGGAAATTTGAAATTTCTCAAATGAGCAATGCGGAAATTGCTCACTGGTACGCAACCATCAAACCCATCGTTAGACATGATACCTATCTCAGAGAATTGTCAGATGATTAATTAACTGGTACTGCATATACATATCTTAATGAACCGTCGGATTATGCAGACAAAGTTGATTTTTCTAAGCTATCAGTATTGGAAGACCAAAAGATGCTTCACAGTTGGGGCTACTATGGTTTCTTTAAGCCTAGCATAGGCGAGGTGATTCGGCAGATTCCAAAAGAGTATCTTAAGAAGGTTGTTGCCTTTGAAATCATTAATGGAGCCATAGCAATGAACAGTACATTCAACGCTGAACTTAACGCTGGATTCCATGTATCTATCGTTCGCTTATACCAGGCAAAAGATGATACAAATGAGGCAGCTCATCCAATCACAGAATACCCTACAAGCGATTCAAAAGTACCTGTCGGAATGACAGAAGAAGAGTTTAAAGAGTTGTTTTTGTAATCGTTTCATCTCTAGCAATAAGCCAGAGAAAAGAGAGAGTGTCCAATTCTAGGACACTCTCTTTGTTTAAGTGAGTTTAATTTTATAAACTATTAAATAAAAAAAATCAACCATTTTACTGTTTAAATAGGTTAGTATAAACTTTTTCTTTAACAGGAAAAAAGAGTAAAATAAACCATGTAAAAGTTGATATTTCAACACTTACATGGTTTTTTATTTGGTGCCAACGAAGTAGTTATTTACAACTTTTTGGCTCTCATAACAATTGATACAAATATCAATCAATTTACTAAAGTATATCATATTTTTGATAAATTGCAACAAAATTTATAAAAAACTCAGAGAAGTAACAAACTCCTCTGAGAAATCAATCTGTCTGACTTCAGATACATACAAATTCTAAAAAATTTATTAAGAATATGAAACCCCATATTCCTGCATACACAAATTCTTTAGAACGCTTTTCTTTTTCGATGACTGTTGCTCTTATTATTCTACTTAATCCCGTCCATGCTATCATA
>CAKPFO010000003.1 GCA_934153805.1 uncultured Clostridia bacterium
AATTAATTAGCTATTGCTAAACTTTATGTGAATTGTATCATCTTTTGGTTTAAAAGTAAATGAAAATTGGAATAAAATATTATAATATATTTTTATGGTATTTTTTTATTCTATTTCGGTACTCTCTTTATTTTCTTTTAATAACATTTCTTAATATCCTTTTCTCCTTTATGGCTTTTATTCAACTATAATTAATTTGTTTAAATCTTTATTTTGTATTATAACATTCAAAATTTTTATCTGTCCATTATAGCTTTAAATAAAAAAATAACTTCGACACATACTTTTTTTGCTCATTTTATTGTATTTTCTTCTAAATTTTGATATACTTTTTGTACTTAGGTTTTAGGAGTGAAATTAGAGTGAAAAAAAATATAGAATTAAAACAAAAGAAAAATGAAAACAAAGAAATTCAAAAGAAAGATAAAAAGCAAAACAAGAAAAAAAGGAGCATTGCTAAAATAATATTAAAAATAATATTACTTTTAATATTGATAGCTATAATTGCATATGCGTGTTGGTTTGCATATAGATATTATAAACACGCAAGTAGTGGAGATAATATCGAATATGACCCACTTTCTGCTACAGCTTTAGGTATAGACCCCGAAAAGTTAAAATCTATTGGCAGAATTAACGTTTTAATTTTAGGTGAAAGTGGTATTGGTGACGGTTATAAATTAACAGATAGTATAATGCTTGCTTCATATAATCCACAAACTCAACAAGCATCAATTTTATCAATTCCAAGAGATACTTATGTAGGTAAAAAAGATAAAAACTCAGCTACAGCAAACTATCTAGCTAGCTATAAAATGAACGCAGTATATAGAAATGGTACTAATATTGAAGAAACTGTTCAAAGAGTAAGTGATATTACTGGAGTAGATATAGACTATTACGTTTTAATTGATACAGACGCAGTTATAGATATTGTAGATGCTATTGGTGGTGTAACTTTTAATGTTCCAATAGATATGGATTATGATGATTTTAATCAAGATTTACATATTCATTTAAAAGCTGGGGAACAATTAATTGATGGTGACAAAGCTGAACAACTATTACGTTTTAGACATAATAGTGATGGGACAAGTTATCCTGTAGAATATGGAGATAACGATCTAGGAAGAATGAGAACTCAAAGAGAATTCATTGAAGAAACTTTAAAGCAATTAATTAAATTTGAAAATGTTACAAAGGTACTTAATATTATGGATATTGTATTTAATAATATAAAAACAGATTTAACAATGGCTGAAGCTAAATATTACATACCTTATATTTTTAAATTTAATATGGCTAATATAAAGACAGATACTTTACCTGGAACATCTGAAAAATGTAATGATATATGGATTTATGTTTCAAATAAAAAAGAAACTAAAAACGTTGTAGACAATTTATTTTCAGATATAATTATAGAAGATGACACTGCTACAAATACTATTACTAATAGCGTAGTAGATACTAACAACGATACTTCAACATCTGAAAAAATAAAAATAGAAATTTTAAACGGTTCTAGTGATAAAACTAATTTAGAAGATTTGAAAAGTAAGCTTACTAAAGCGGGCTATACAGTAAGCAAAACTGGTTCAACTTCAGCAACAACAAAAACTGTAATAATAAATAGAACTAGACAATCTAAAATTACAGAAGAAGACATTAAAGAAATTATAGGAGTCGGAACTGTAAATTCAAGTTCTAGCAATTCAAATGTAGACTTTACTATTATAATTGGTAGTGATTATAACAAATAATTAAAAACGGGGGCATATTATTTATGCTCCCATTTTTTTACCAATATAAATATTTATTTTTCTTATTTTTTTTGACTTTCTTTTTATTATTTAAATTTAATAATTTAAACAATAAATATAAAACAATTATAATAGAAACTATTGTTAATATATTTGTAACAGTGTTAGATTCGTATACATTGTTTCCTGCAATTAAATTCGAGGTATATTCATTTCCATCAATAGTATACGTTATCTTCCCTACAATTGAATTTTTTATAATAGGAACAGATAAGTCTTTGTTTATTTCGACTGTTGGCGTTAAGTTCGTTGTATCTGTAGATTTTTTTAAGAGTACATTTATTTCATCTTGAATTTTCACTTTTAAATGTTTAGTAGATAATGTACCATTAGGAATATTAATTGTTTTTAAGTCTGCTTGCTCATCGTTTAATTTCTTTACTGTATAATTTTCAAATGCATAATTAAACAATGTTTTGCAATCCAAATATCTAGCAGAAAGCCCATTATCCGTCGTTCCTGCACCTAAAATGACTACTATATATTCTATATCATCTTTTTTTGCACTTGCCACTATACAGCTTTTAGCAGCATTTGTATATCCAGTCTTTATTCCTGTACAGTACTCATAATAATAGTTGTCTACACTGTCCCTTGTATCTTTTTTTAGTAGTTCATTTGTTGTTCCAAATACTCTATCATTTGTTAAATATTTATTTGTTGCTGGAAGAGTGTAAAATTTAGTGTTTACAAATTCCCTAAAAATATCATTTTTCATTGCATATCTTCCCATTAATGCTAAATCATATGCTGTTGAATAATGATTTTCATTATGAACACCATTTGGATTAACAAAATGCGTATTTAAGCATCCAATTTCTTCTGCTTTTGCGTTCATCATTGTCGCAAAACTATCTACCGAACCGGCAATATGTTCTGCTAAAACATTAGCAGCTTCATTGGCAGAATTTATTAAAAGTACATTAAGCAATTGATTTATTGTAAGCTCTTCTCCTACTTGAATGTTTGCATTTGAATAGCCTACTGGTACTGAATATACTGCTTCATAACTTGCTGTAGCTACATCAGTCAAATTGCAATGCTCTAGTGTAAGTATTGCCGTCATTATTTTAGTGGTACTTGCAGGATATGCCTTTTCATAACCATTTTTCTCGTATATTACCTTTCCTGTAGAAGCTTCCATTAGTAAACACGTAGATGAATATGTAGATACTTCCTCTGTAGCTCCAAAGCTTGTTGTCATTATATTAAATAAAATTATTATAAACAATATAAAAATATTAAATAAATTTTTCAAAGTCTTCATTAATTTCTCCTTATAAATAAGTATAGATATTTTATATTAAAATAGGATAAATTTCAAGACAAAAAGGAGGTTTTATGATAAAAACAAATTATAAACAAATTATTATAATCTCTGTATTATTAGTAGTAATAATAGCAGGAATTTTCATATATTTATATCAAAATCATTCTACTGATTACTCATTTTTAGAAATTTCAGAAAGTACAGTAAATTCGGAAGTATCTAATGTTTTAGAAGAAAAAATCGTAATACATATTGCAGGTCAAGTGGCAAACCCAGGAATAGTAGAATTAAAAGATGGAGCCAGAATTGTAGAAGCTATAGAGGCAGCAGGTGGAGTTACCTCTGATGCAAATTTAGAAAAAATAAATTTAGCATATGTATTAGAAGACGGAATGAAAGTATATATTCCAAGTATAGCAGATGATGACGAAAATAATTATGTAACAACTGGCAGTAGTGGTGTTAGCTCTAATTCTAACAATGCAACTCAAACTTTAAAAATTAATATAAATACTGCTAGTGTTGACGACTTTTCAAAAATTCCTGGAATAGGCTCTTCTATAGCAAGTAGAATAGTTGAATATAGAAAAGAAAATGGAAAATTTTCTACCGTTGAAGATATAAAAAATGTAAGTGGAATCGGCGATGCCAAGTTTAATAATATTAAAAACTATATATATGTAAAATAATAAATGGAATTAAGAATTTTGTTTAATTATAAAAATTCTTAATCCCTATATTTTTTTAGCATATTTTTCCTTCTTTTGGAATATACTATATATAAAGTTATTCATTGTTACAAATTACAAATTTCTAATCTTTAATAAAAATTATATTGCCAAACTTTTAAAGAAATAATTTTATAAAGTGTAAATTGTTACAATTATTTTCCTGCTCTTTCAAAATTTTTTTGGCAAAAGCTTGACAAATATACTTTTTGGGTTTATACTAAAAAAGCAAGTTAACCTAAGTAACATAATTTATACATCGCGGGGTGGAGCAGTTGGCAGCTCGTTGGGCTCATAACCCAAAGGTCGGTAGTTCGAGTCTATCCCCCGCAACCACATTTAACAAGGAATTTAACATTCCTTGTTTTTTTATTATTGATAATTTTGAAGTGCACCTAAATTTTATACTTATTAGAAAACTTTTAAATTAATATTTTGTCTAGTAATGCGAATTTAGGATATACTATTTAATGTATATTAAAAAAAATTAATGCTTTCAATATTTATCTAGTATAGAAAATTTAACTATGATAAAGCCTTTACGGTTATAAAAAAGCAAGCTATAACTTTATAATTTTTAGAACAAATTATAAGTTATAGCTTGTATTCAAATATTTTAAAATACTATCTTCAATAGTAAATTATTATTATATAATGCTGCTCCTAAAACAGATTTATTAATTGCACTTACAAGTCCAGAGTCTTCTATCATAGGGCTGATAAATGATATTATAGCAAATACTACAAATATTATTATTAAAGCTTCTACCAAGCCATATAGTACTCCTCCAAGCTTATCAAATTGTTTTATTATTGGAAGGTCTGTAATTATTGAAGATAAAGCACTTACAAGCATTAATGCTATTCTTGCTAAAATAAATAATATTATTGCAACACCTACATTTATTATTGTTTTAGATATTTGCTCTGCCACTTTATTTACTATTGTAACTTTTGTTTCATTTATATTTTGGTCTATAGATTCATTTATATAATTTACCATAGATTGTGGCAAATTAGTCTCTTCCCCTACTTTTCCATTTTCCTCTACATCTTTTTCTACTATTTCTACAATTGCACTTTTTATATTGTCGTCTATTTCTGTTTTTTCTATAATTATATTGCTTATAGGTTTAAATAGTATTGCAGCTATTACCACTGCTACTACAAATGATAATATTTTTATTACACATTTAGTTAATCCTTTTTTGTATCCAATTAATATGCATAATAATAATAATCCTAAAATAATTCCATCAATAATTAATGACATTTCTAACCACATTCCCTTCTATTTATTTGTTATAAATTGACTATTTCAATTTTATTTCTATATACCACACCTGCAAAATTATTGCATATTACTATTTTGTTTATTTCTTGATTTGATATATATTTTTTCAAAAGCCAGCCATTAGTTCCTATAAAGTGTACCTCTGAACCTAAGTTTACGGCTATTGTTCCGCCATAACTATATACTTCCTTTGTTGTTCCATTTAGTGTATATACACTGGTTTTTTTGCTACTAGTATTAAGTATTTCTACGCTAGTTTCTGTACTTAGCAAAGATGATTTTTCTACAATTCTATATATATAATTTGTTAAATTTATATCTGCAAAACTTATTTTGGTATTTTCTTCATTTAATTTCATTATTTCTTCATCTTGTTCATTTTTTATTACATGTATAGAATCGTCATACATACAAACAAGCTTATTTCCATCTTGATATTTTATGTTTGTAATTAAGCTTCCACTATTTGCAGTATAAGTATATGTTATTGCTTCTGTAGGATTAGTTTTTGTTTTTTGTATTGAAACTAGTTTTATTGTAGATTGTATTGCCGTTCCACTTGTGTTTATCTCTGCAAAAGCTAAATATAAATTATCCATAGAAATGTCTGTATCTAGAGCAATGGTATTTGATAAATATGTTTTAAATAGTTCATTGCCTGCAGTATCAAAAGTTTGTATAACAGATTTATGTGTTGTTCCAGATAAAATTACTGCTACGTATCCATTTTTATTTACAGATATTTGAGTTATATTTCCTTCCAGGTCTTTTTCCCAAATCTTTTCACTGCCAGAGATTAAATAGATTTTATTTTTATCTTTTTCTGCAATTAATAAATATTTTCCATTAGTTGCTGTTACAGGAGATGATATCTCTATTGTTAATTCTGACTCTAACTTTCCAGATGAATTATAGCTTGAAAGTATATTTTTGTTTAACACTGTTATGTATTTATCATATGCATACACATAATTAGATTCATTTTCATCTATTGAGATTGATGCTGTGCTGTCTTCTACAATATTTTTCATTAGTACATACTTGTCTACAACGTCTCTAAAATTCTTATTTAGTACATACACTGTAAATAATATTATTGCTATAGCTATTACTATTCCTATCACAACTGCTATAGTCAACTTCTTTTTATTTATTTTCTTTTTTATTTCTTCATTATTATCTATACCAATTATTTTCATTTTTTGCTTTATTTCCTCCTTATGCACAAATTAAATTTGTGTTTTTTCTTAAGAGTCTTTATATTTACTACATAATTTATATCAGTTTTAAGAGTTTTTTTCAAGCATTTTACAATAATTTATAAACAACTATTAGAAATGATATTACAATTTACAGTTTATAAAATTTTTTCTTTAAAAGTTTAATAATATATTGTTTCTTCATACCTTGTGTGTCACGGCCTTCATTAAAAAAAAACTAGTATGGCTGGTCGTTCTCATCGCACTCGCAAGCTCGTTTGGTCGCTTACACGGTATTTCAAAGCAATATATTATCAAACTTTTTTATTAAAGATTAGATGTCTGCAAATTGTAACGAAAATTGTAAAAAATTTATTTTCTTAATAACATAGCCACCTGTACTAATCCCAACATTCCAAAAATAGGATATAATGCTTCTACTAACTTAGAAAAACCAATGTTAGAAACTAGAATTCCAATTATGCACATAACAATTAAAATACAATTATACTGCTTTTTATTTTTACTAACATTTTGCAAAAAACTATAACCTGCAGAAATAGCCGAGGTGAAAATAGATAATATTATAATAAACCCATACATATATCTAAACACATTTCCAAACTGCAAAGTTACTTCTATAAGTGGCATTTCTAATTCTGCTATATAAAAACTGCCTCTTAATAGCAATCCATATATAAGAAAAGCTAATATTATAATAGCCGCACTACTGAATATTGCAATTTTTGCAATTGATTTTCTACTATCTATACAATTTTTTAAGCTTGTTAAAACTGGTATTAAAATTATACTATTATAACTTGCATATAGTATGCTACTTATAAGCCATCCACTTTTTACATCTGTATTTACCCTACCTGTTTCAAATAAATATGGAATATTTTTTAATCCTAAATAAGCAATTAAAATGACTAGAATTGGAACTAATATTTCATTTGCTTTTATTACTCCTTTTATACTTTTTATAAATACTAAATAACATATTGTTACAAAAACAGCACTAGATATGTATATTGGTATGCTATATGTTTGTTTAATATATGCACTAAATCCAGCTATCATAATATAGAAAGAAATTAACAAAAACATATTTACTATTACATTTACCATTTTGTTTATCACTTTATATTTAGAATTTACTTCTCTTAAAAGTTCATCATAGCTATTTATATTATTTTCCTTTACTAATATTAGAACCTTATTTATTATTACGCCTGTCAATATTCCAGATATAACTATTCCTATTTTTCCATAGTTCGAATATTGTCCAAAAAACAAATAAATTTCTTTACCAGAAGCAAATCCAGCTCCAATTAGAGTTCCTATTATTACAAAAGCTATTTTTCCTATATTTTTCATAAATAAAAAACCTCTCATTTAAAACTATGAAAGGTTTTTATTTTTATTACTTATTTCTTTCTTCTTCTATGTTGCCATACTAAAATTCCTGCAAATATTATTAGTACTGGCACTCCAAATATAACTGCTTGAACTATGTTGTCTTGTTCTACTGTAGCTGTATAGCTTACTGTATTTGTGTCTTTTCTTATTACTATATCAACTTCTCTATCTACTAAGTATGCAATTGAATCCATTGCAATATTTTTATTATCTGGATAGAAAATAATTGGTGTACTTGAAGATGATGTTAATGTGTAGTCTGATATAAATGCGTTTTCTCCATATATAACTAATTTTGAAACTTTTTCTCCAGTTTCCTCATTTGCTGCAGTTATTTGTTTTTGCATTTCTGCACCTACTACAAATGGTCCTTCTTCTTCTCCTTCTTGTTTGCTATTAGAACTTATTGAAAAGTTTGTTCTAAAGAATGATGTTTCACTTGCTTGTAATAATACTGTTTTAGTAACATTCATATTTGCTAATTCATCATCTGAAACAAAATTTATTTTAGTTGCATTTACAAGCAATGGGTTTGATATATTTTTAGTTATAGTACTATAGCTTACATCTGGTATTATTATGCTAGATGCTGTTGACATTCTCTTTGCAGAGTCTGTTTCGTTTATAACTCCTGGTTCAAATGGTTTTACTCCATACATTGCTAATATTTTGTTTACATTTGGTAATTCTTGTTTTTGTGTGCTTAACATATTAAACCATAATATATTTCCACCATTATTAATATAATTTATAATTGCATTTGTAGTAATATCATCAAAATCTGCATTTGGTGTATTTATAATTAAAGTATCACAGTCTTCTGGTACACTACCTGTTGTTACTATATTTACTGTTTTGTATTCTGTAACTTCATTTGCTAAATACATTGTTAAGTATGTTAAATTTTGGTTAACACTAAAGTCTGAAAATCCCTCTAGGAAATATACTGTTGGAACTTTCTCTGCTACAACATATAATATTGAATTTGTAAGTTTTTCTTCTGTTATATCTATTTGTTCATATGTTGCAGTATTGTATGTGTAAAAGTCTTGTGAAGATAGTATTTTTGACTTGTTTCCACTTTCTACTATTACACCATTAGAACCTGATTCAATTCCATATTTTTCTACTAAATCTGGTCTAGAATTTGAGTCTACTACCTCTACATTTATTTTTTCATTTACATTATGATATTGCTTTGCTAAGTCTACAATTGAATCTGTATCTGTGTATCCTACAAAATAAATATTTACATCTTGATTTACAGTTTTTACTTGTTCTTTACTAGTATCTGTTAATGTATATAATTTTTCTTTTGTAAAATCAATTGGATCTAAATTTAAATTATTTACAAATAAAGTAAGTGCAATAAATAGTGCCACTAATACAGCCATAAAAATTATTGTAGTTGTTCTTTTTATAAGCCAGCTTTTTTTGATTTTTTCTATAAATTTTTTCACTTTCTGTTACCTCCTATCTCGCACTTTTTCTTCTTTGCATTACAGTTATTGTTAATATTATGCAAAGCACTGTAAATGCTAAAAATGTTATTACATATGCAATATTAATTTGTCCTGTTGTAAATTTATAGAACATGTTAAGTAATGAAAAGCTTGAACCCTTTGATATAAATTCTGGTAAAACCCATGTTACTACAAATGTTACTATAGAAATCATAGCTGCAATAATTTGATTTTCTGTTAAGCTAGATGCAAATACTCCAAAAGAAATATATGCCATATTTAATAGTAAAAATCCAAATAAAGTTACTAATGCTGTAGAAATATCTGGTGTTCCAAAGCAACATATAATTGCAACATACATAAGTGTGCATAATAGTGCTATTACTACTATAGTAAGTGCTGATAAAAATTTTGCAATTACTATTTTTGTTATGCTAACAGGTGATGTAAGTAATAATTGCTCTGTTCCATTTTTTCTTTCTTCTGAAAATGTTCTCATTGTAAGCATAGGAATTAAAAATGCAAATATTAATATAGTTGGTAAATATGTAAAAATATATACAAATATATTTTGAAAATCTAGTACTCCATTAGAGTATTGTAACTCTAAATTAAATGATATACTAAATGCTAGTAAAAATACTCCTATAAAAACATATCCTATTGGAGATAGAAAATATGATTTAACTTCTTTTTTTACAATTGCCCACATTATTTTTCTCCTCCTTTTTCTTTATTTTCTGTATCTTTTACAGATTCTTGTTTACTTTTTGATTTCTTTTTATTTTCATTTGACTTTTCTTTTTCTTTTTTTGCATCGTTTTCATTTTCTTCTTTTGCTTCTTCGTCACTTGTTATAAGTTTCATAAATGCATCTTCTAGGCTTGCTTCATCTTTTTTTAATTCAAATATTGTTATTTCCTTTTTAGGAAGAACATCAAACAAGTCTTTTCTTAAATCTATATTTTCGTCTGTAACAATTCTATATTGTTTTGTTCCGTCTTCATTGTCTTTTACAAGAGTAAGTTCTTTTATATCTTTTAACTCTTGTTTTATTTCTTCTATTCTGTTTTCTTTATCTTCGACTGTAATAAATAAAACATTTTGCTTTCTAGTTTTTTCTTCTAAATTTTCTGGTGTATCTACAGCTAATATTTTTCCTTTATTAATAATTACTACTTTTTCACATACTTGGCTTACCTCAGACAAAATATGAGAACTTAATATTACTGTGTGGTTCTTTCCTAACTCTTTTATAAGATTTCTAATTTCTAGTATTTGCTTAGGATCTAAACCTACTGTTGGTTCATCTAAAATTAGTACGTCAGGGTTTCCTACCAATGCTCCTGCCATACTTACTCTTTGTTTATATCCTCTAGATAAATTTTTAATTAGCTTATTTTGTACCTCTTCTAGTCCTGTTTCTTTTAGCACTTTTTCTACTTCTTGCTTTTTTATTTTTCTATCTACTGCTTTTAAATCTGCCATATATTTAACAAATTCTTTAGCAGTAAGTTCATGATAAGAAGGTACTCCCTCTGGCATATATCCTATTTGTTTTTTTGCCTTTTTTGGCTTTTTAGAAATATCGTAACCATTTACAATAATTTCTCCTTCTGTGGCTTCAATAAATCCTGTTATCATGTTCATTGTTGTACTTTTTCCTGCACCATTTGGTCCTAAAAGCCCTACAATTTCTCCGTCTTTAACGTCAAAACTAATATTATCTACTGCAGTAAAATTTCCATACTTTTTAGTTACATTTTTGACCTCTATCACTGTTATTCCTCCTTATAATTTTTAATAAAGTGCTATTTCCCTAAGCATTTATCAATTTCTCAACTATATTATCATTTAATAATACATATATCAAGTATGTTCACACAAAATTTACATTTTACATTGAGATTTGTAATAACCTAAATTTTCTTTCATATATTTAAATAATCAAGGAGGCTGTCTATATGATATTTTTATATCCTTTACTAATCGCTTTTTTATTGGTTTTTGTATCAGAATTAGGTGACAAGACTCAATTACTAGTACTATCTTTCTCTTCTAAATTACAAACATCTACTATTCTAATTGGTGTTGCCCTAGGCTCATTCTTTAGCCATGGTATTGCTATTTTATTTGGTAGTTCTATTGGTCTTGTAGAAAATAGTTCTTTACATTTTATTTTAGAAATTGTAACATACTCGTCATTTATTGTTTTTGGAATTATTTCCTTCTTACCTTCAAAGGACAATGATGAAAAAGTTTCAAATAAAAAAGATAGCTTCTTGATGAAACTATCTAAATTGAGCATAGGATATATTTTTATTATTGCTCTTTCTATAGCTGTTGGTGAGCTTGGCGACAAAACTTTTTTAGCCTCAATAGGGCTTGGCATAAGCTACCCTCATTTTAAATTGTTTTTAGTAATTGGTGCTATTTTAGGTATGGTTGCATCAGACCTACTTGCCATATTTTTTGGTAAATTTTTATCTTCAAAAATCTCCGGCTCTGTAATGCAAAAGTTCTCTGGCATTTTATTTATTATGTTTGGCTTAATTGGTTTTGTTCATTTTATTTGTACTTTATTTTAAAATATTTTTGTAACATTATAAAATCCACCGCATATATTATAATGGGTGGATTTATGTTTAATTTAAATGATTTAAATGGTTGCGAGCTTTTGGCTCTTGCTAATATTTTTACTATATCTATTTCTCAAGGTCTAACCTCAGAAGAAATTGCTGTTTTAGCTGGCTTTTTTACAGTCGTAGGTGACAGTTTAGCACTTATGGCTATAAATAATTCTAGCTCTGATAATTGCAAATAATTTTAATTTTATAATTCTCTTCTTCCTTCTAAAGCCTTACTTAATGTAATTTCATCTGTATATTCCAAATCTCCTCCAACTGGTATTCCATGTGCTATTCTAGTTACCTTTATGCCTAATGGTTTTACTAATTTTGAAATATACATAGCTGTTGCTTCTCCCTCTACTCTAGGATTCGTTGCAAGTATTATCTCTTTTACCTTTCCTTCCATTAATCTAGAAAGCAGCTCTTTTATTTTTATCTCATCTGGACCAATCCCCTTCATTGGAGAAATAGAACCATGTAGTACATGATACAATCCTTTAAACTCATGTGTTCTTTCCATTGCAATAACATCTTTTACATCTTCAACTACACATATTATGCTCTCATCTCTTTTAGGATTTGAACAAATTGCACATGGATCTGTATCCGAAATATTATAACATTTAGAACAGTATTTTAAATTTTTCTTTGCATTTACTATAGAAGATACAAACTCATTTATCTCTTCTTCTGATCTATCTAGCATATAAAAAGCAAGTCTAGCTGCAGTCTTGCTTCCTATACTAGGTAATTTTTCAAAACTTTCTATTAATTTTTCTATTGATGGTGAATAGTATGACATCTTTTACCTCTTATCTTTTTACATCCTTACATTAATCCTGGGATATTATATTTTCCTAGACTTTGTGCTTGTGCACTATCTACTTTTCTTAAAGCTTCATTTACACAAGATAATATTAAGTCTTGTAGCATTTCTACATCATCTGGGTCTACTACGTCTTTGCTTATTTTAATTTCTTTTATTTCTTTATTTCCAGATACTTTTACCTCTATTGCTCCTCCTCCGCTAGTTGCTGAAAACTCTTTTATACTTAACTCCTCTTGTGATTTTTCCATATCTGCTTGTATTTTTTTTGCTTCTTTCATTAATTGATTAATATTCATTCCGCCAAATCCTCCCATACCTCCTGGGAATCCTCCTCTTTTTGACATCTTAAATCTCTCCTTTTCTATATTTTAGTCTATTATATTAAATGGTATATCCATATCTTTTGCAAAAGTCTGTATAGGATTTTCTTCTTTCTTTTCTTCTACACTTACCTGACTTTCATCTATATATTTTATTTTCATTGGTTTTCCACATTCCATTGAAACTCTTTTTTCTATTTCTTGTATATTTTCGCTTTTTTCTAGTATCGTCTTTCCAAATGGTGTTAATGGTTTAGAAAACCTTATTCCTACAGTCATATCATTTATCTGGTTAGCTGTTGAATTTATTAAATTAGTATAAAGCATTATCTTACCTGAATTTTTCATTTGACCAATTATGTTTGGCCAGTTTTCTAATTTATCACCAACTTTTATAGTTTGCATTGGCTTTTTAGGTTCTAATTTTTCTACTGGTCTA
Source organism: uncultured Clostridia bacterium (assembly GCA_934153805.1). Taxonomy (GTDB): domain Bacteria; phylum Bacillota; class Clostridia; order TANB77; family CAG-508; genus UMGS1663. Next base: position 13,418 of record CAKPFO010000003.1, read on the forward strand.
TTATTTGGTACTGTTTTTGCAATATTTTGATATGTGTTTTCCACATTTTTTGAAGAATTGTTAATAACTGTGCTTCCAACAGAATCTAATCTTGCTTCTAATTGCCTAATTCTATTTTTTAGCATATCTAATTCTTGGTTATTAACTGTTCCTTCTGTGGCAACATTAGTTTGAATATCGTCATTACACAATTTAATTATTCCTACTTGAAATAATATTAATCTTTGTGAAGAATATTTCATATCATTTTCAAGATTAGATAAAGAATATATTGTAGATAATAGTTTTTCTTTTGTAAATACTTGTGCTAATTTTTCTATACCTTCAATTTCTTTTTGACTATACATCTCTAATTTTTTACTTGTTTTATAAACTAATATATCTTTTACATATTTAATTATTTCCCATAAAAAATTTTGTATATCTTTTCCATCATTTGTAACATCTTGTATTGTATTTAACGCTGTTTCAACATCTTTGTTGGCAATAGCATTTACAATATTGTTTATATATGTTAATGGTGGTATTCCTACTAATTCTTTAACCTTGTCTTCATCTATTTTAGTTTCTCCATCTTGCAAGCATCTTTCTAGTATAGAAAGGGCATCTCTCATACCTCCCTCTGCTAGAACTGCTATAACATTTAATGCTTCATCTGACACATCTACTTTTATTTCATCACATACTATTTTTAATCTTTTTATTATATCAGCATTAGAAATTTGTTTAAAGTCAAATCTTTGACATCTTGAAAGTATTGTTGCTGGTAATTTTTGTGGTTCAGTTGTTGCAAGTATAAACTTTACATGTTCAGGTGGTTCCTCTAAAGTCTTTAAAAGGGCATTAAAAGCACCTGTAGATAGCATATGAACCTCATCTATTATATATACTCTGTATTTTGCTTTTGTTGGTAAAAAATTAACTTCTTCTCTTATCTGTCTAATATCTTCTACACTGTTATTAGAGGCCGCATCCATTTCTACAATATCTGTAAGACTTCCAGAAAGTGCCTCTTTGCAAATTTCACATTCATTGCATGGTTCTCCATCTTGTGGGTTTAAACAGTTAACTGCTCTTGCAAGTACCTTTGCTGCAGATGTTTTTCCAGTTCCACGTCCACCATTAAATAAATATGCATGTCCAACTCTTCCAGCCATGATTTGATTTTTTAATGTTCTTGTAATATGTTCTTGTCCTACCATTTCGGAAAAGTTAGTTGGTCTAAATTTTCTATATAGAGCTGTATATATCAATTTTTTCACCCCATTTTCTTTAAAAAATGGTACAAGATTGTACCATAGTTTTTCTATGGAAGACATTTCACACGTAAAGTATCTACTTATTGCTGCTTCCTTCCGGACCTGACAAGATTCATAGGCTTACATTGAATGTCCTCCATACAAAAACTATCGTTTCTTATACCATGTATATTATATTATACTTTTTATAGTTTTATCAAGCTTTTTTTGTTATTTTTTGATAATTCATTAAAGATTTTATAATATATTATTTTTCATACCTTGTGTGTTGCGGCCTTCCATTTAAAAATACTAGTGCGTTGCCCGCTCCAATCGCACTCACATGCGTTCGTTTGGTCGCTTACGTGGTATTTCAAAATAATATATTATAAAATTCTTTAAGTTCACCTTATCAATAATTACATTCTTTTAAATATATATTTGCTTGTGTCTGTTATTTCTAAACTAGATTTGCCATTTTCAATTATATTACCACAAGGCAAATCAAAACTCATTTCTGATTTATAACTTATACCTTTAACATTAATAATAAAGTCAAAAGACACTGTAAATTCTATGTCTTCTTGTGTTATGTTCATATTTTTTAACATAGTTCCATCAATTACTAAATCTTCTTGATTTAAAGTATATGTTCCTAGATTACTATTTCCAAAAGCAATTGCTACAATTCCACCTTGATTATTTATCTCTAATGTAGTTGTATTACTTTTGCTGGCTCCTTTATATGTTAATGATGTTCCATCTAATATAAAATCATCTGAGTATGTAAATTGTTTGTTTTCTGTAGTATTAGGTATATATGTTTTAATATAGCCCTTTATTGGACTTTTCTTTATTTGTATATTATCTATGACTACACTTTCTATTACCGCTTCTTTGTTATATTTTTCGTTTTTCTTTAGTTCAAAGTAAATTCCATTATTTTGAACTATATCATTTTCTAGTCCATCATTATCTATAATGTTATCAGAGCTTACAACCATACTGCCAACAACAATTTTTGAAAGTTTAAAAGGCATATTAGTTTCACCTTCTACGCTATATTTCATTACTATTAAAATTGCAGTAATTATTAGCAATAGTACTATAGTACAAGCAATACTTGCTTTTACTTTTTCCTTTTTATCACTTTCCATTTATACCTCCTATTTTGGCGGAGTGGGTGGGATTCGAACCCACGTGACGCTTAAGACGTCTAACTGTTTTCGAGACAGCTTCGTTATGACCACTTCGATACCACTCCATAATCTATTTTTTACTTTTTCTTAATTCTTTAAAAAAGCTTTGTAGTAACCTTTCACATTCTTCTTTTAGTATTCCTGTTTTGCACTCTACCTTATGATTGAATTTATAATCTTGTAATAAATTAAGTACACTACCACAAGCACCTGTTTTATAATCCATGGTTCCAATATATACTTTTTTTAACCTTGCTTGAATTAATGCCCCTGCACACATAGAACATGGTTCTAAAGTTACATACATTTCGCAATTAGTTAATCTCCATGCACCTATTTTTTTACTTGCTTTTTGAATGGCTAATATTTCTGCATGTTTAGTAGCGCATTTTTTACTTTCTTTTAAATTATGTGCTCTAGCAATTATTTTTCCGTCTTCTACAATAACTGCACCAACTGGCACTTCTAGTTTATTGTAGGCTTTTTTTGCCTCTTTTAGAGCCTCTTTCATAAATATTTCTTCCATTTTATTGTTCCTTCTAACATTATTATGAAATTATAATCTAGTTTTTTCTATTTTTAAATTATACAAAACTTGCCTAAAAAAAGCAATACCCTTATCGTTCATAATTCCTCGACATTTGAAAAAAAATGAAAAATGTGGTAAAATATAGATATATGACTATAAAGGAGGTTATGAAAATATGAACAAAAAGATATTTAGTTTTGTTGTTATAGCCTTAACGTTTATTGCATTTAACTTATGTAATAATGAAATTTTTGCTATTGACAATATAGAAAACGAAAATTATATTTATTTATCCGATGTTTCTTATATTGAAGATAAATCATTTGCTCAAGGTAATCATACTATCCATTTAGATAAAAATGAAGACAATGGTATGATAACTTTAAATGTAGATAATTCTTCTAAATCATTTATAAAAGGATTATGTGCTTGGGCTACATCTGAAATAGTTTATGATTTAAGCAGTTATAATTATGACTATTTTACATCTTATATTGGTGTTGATATAAGTGAACAAAATAGTTATTTCAATACTGGTGTGAAATTTTATATTTATACCTCTAATGATGGAGAAAATTGGGATAAGCAGTTTGAATCTGAAACTCTTGATGCTTGGTCTTCAGCACAATTTGTTAAAATAGATATTAAAAATGTAAATTATTTAAAATTAGTTGCTGATGATAATAGCGATTCTTGGTGGGCTAGTTGGTATGATGAAGCAGTGTATGCAAATGCAAAATTAATAAAAGAAAATTATGAAGAAAACACATCAAATATTGATTTTATAAAGACTGTTGATGAATATGACTCTATTATTAAAAATCATTTTAATGATGATATAACTGGTGATTATGAACTTACCTTACTTCAAAGAGAGTTTGTAAATAATGTTGGTTATGATGTATTACAAGCTCTTGCACAATATAAAGAAGAATATAAAGATACTATTAATTGGTTAATGCATGATAGCCAAACTCTTAAACTTTATTTAGTAGGTGGAAAGCCTGAAGGAAGCTATCTTAATTCAATAAAAGTTTTAAGTGATTTATATAACACATATAAAGATGATTTATTAAATACAAATAAAACAAAATATGGTACCACTCTAGGAGATTTATATAGAACAATGATGCTTTCTTTATCATTAACTGAATCTGGTAACGTATATTTATGGGTAGATGGAACTGTTCAATCTGATGCTTTAACTCGTTACGAAATCTATAAAAACCTTCATTTACATGAAGGACAAGATGCGGAGTTAATTGAAAATAAAATATTCGAATCACTTACAGTTGAAGAGATGCGTTGGGTAATGAACACAGTTATTGATGACGAAGAAATATTGTGGCTAAATGATTATGTTAGAAATGAAGGTAAAGGTGCTACAAGTCCTTATAACTATATAACATATACTTTTGATTATGATTATACTTTAGACAAATATTATAATTCAGAAAACTATGATAAATGGAATCAAAAATATCATTTATCTAAATATAATATAACTTATAAAAGTGGACATCCAAAATTATGGGTTGTTTTTGAAGAAGGTTCTGTCTGTGGTGGACTTTCTAAAACTGGAAGTTGTATATGGGGAGCATATAAAGGCTTACCTAATACTTGTGTAAGTCAACCTGCACATTGTGCCTACATATATTATACTCAAAATGATAACGGAAATGGTATATGGAACCTTGGAAATAACGTTTCTGGTTGGGGAAAATCTGGAAGAACAGAACATTTAAATGTACGAACAATGAACGACTGGGGTAATGGTAATTACACAAGTGGCTGGAATGCAAATTATATTCTTTTAGCACAAGCTGCTCAAAATGAATATGAAAAATATGAAAAGGCTGAAGAAGTTCTTATGCTTGCAGATGTGTATAAAGATGATTCTCAAAAACTAGAAAAAATATATCGAAAAGCCATTGAAATAGAGGATATTAACTTTGATGCTTGGCTTGGTTTAGTAAATTTATATACAAATGATTCTACCAAAGCTGAAAGTGATTATTATACTTTAGCAAAAGAAATAGTAAAAGTTTATACATATTATCCTAATCCAATGTATGATTTGTTAAATCTAGTTAAACCCTATTTTACATCTGTAGAATATAGTACAAGCTTTACGCTATTACAAACCAACGCATTAACAGCTGCTAGCAAAGCTACAAATGTGGAATCTATTCAATCACAAGCTGTTAAACAAGTTGCTGAACAATTACTTGGAAATGTTGATACAACAATTGCAAATTTCTCTTTTGATGGAGATAATGCTGGAAAAATAGTTCTTTCTAGCCGTTATGATGGTTCTGATGTTGCTTGGGACTATAGTTTAGATGGTGGAATAACATGGACTAAAACGCAGGAGCATATAGTACAGTTAACCAATGAAGAAATTGCTTCTATCACATCTGAAAAAGATATTAGAGTTCATATAATTGGCGTAGATTATTCAAACGAAAATATTTTTATAATAGACATACAAGATTCATTAGGATTACCTTTAACATTATACGCTAACGACTTAGAGAACAAATTAATTGGCGCTACTAACTCTATGCAATGGAAATATAATGATAGTGATGCGTGGACATCTTACAGTGTGCAAGAGCCTGATTTAACTGGAGATAAATCAATAATTGTAAGAGCAGGTGCAACAGGATTGTATTTAGCTGGAAGCACTAGCGCAACTTATACATTTACTAAAGATTCTTTGCCAGATACAAATAAATATATTCCGATAAAACATTTATCTATACACTATGTATCATCTGAGCAACCTGGAAGCGATGATGCTATAAATTGCATCGATGGAAACATTAATACTATATGGCATACCTCCCATAATGCTTCTGACTCTGATAGGACAATTATTATAAAATTAGACGAACCTGTGTATTTATCTTCTGTTCAATATGTACCAAGACAGTTTGGAACTAATGGTAGAGCTAAGAATGCAATATTGTATGTAAGCATGGATGGTGTTAACTGGACTATAGCAGGAAATGCGGCTAACTGGGAAAATAATTCTAACCCTAAAACAATTGAACTTAATGAATCAACCAAAACTCAATATATAAAATTTGTTACTACTGAAAATTGGGGTGATGGAAGAAATTTCGCTTCTGCTGCAATGTTTAATCTATTTGAAGATACTACTAAAAAAATTCCACCGACAGCAGAAATAGAATATACTACTAATAATGATAATACAGTTACTGCAAAATTAGTTAATTGTAGTACTAATATAACAATAACAAACAATGCAGGCAGTGATATTTATACATTTACAGAAAACGGTCAATTTACTTTTGAATTTATTGATAAGTATGGAAATGTTGGAGCTGCTACAGCTGTAGTAGATTGGATTACTAACTCTTCTGACAAAGATGATAATAAACCTGGTGAAGATATAGACAAACCTAGTGATGATAATCAAAAACCTAGTGGTGATACAAATAAACCTAATAATGATAATCAAAAACCTAGCGATGATGTAAACAAACCTAATAATGATAATCAAAAACCTAGCGGTGATGTAAACAAACCTAATAATGATAATCAAAAACCTAGCGGTGATACAGATAAGCCTAACGATGATACAAATAAACCTAGTGATAATAACTCAAATTCAGGCGAAAATAATAACAACAATAGTAATTCAAAACCAAATGAAGATATACAAAATTCTGTAAAAGATAACACTATTTCTTCTGGCAAATTACCAAATACAGGAATGAATTATAAGATGCCAGTCATTATAACATTATTAACGATTACTGCTATATTAACAGGATTTATAACTTATATAAAAAGAAAATAGAATAGAATTAATGGTGTACCAGAAGGGAATTGAACCCCCGACACACAGTTTAGGAAACTGTTGCTCTATCCAACTGAGCTACTGGTACATCTCTTTTTCTATCTATTCTACCTCTAAAATATTTTCTTTATGACTATATTTTACTATATTTACATTCAAAAATCAATAACTGATTTACTTTTATTTTTAACCTGTTCGCTTGAATTTTATTAATAAATATTATATACTATTTATCATAGAAATGAGAATAAGCAGAGTGTGTTGCCACTTCTTTTACATAGCCACAACTTATGTTGTGAGATTGTCATTACGGAGGTGGTGCTAATGATGGAATCTATTTTACTAGAAACAATTTATCTTTTAACCTTTGGGTTAATCGGTATATCTGTCATAAGCGTTGCCTTGATAATTGCGTTAGCAATATTATTAAGTAAGCAACAATAAAAAAATAATCATTCTGCTTTGGCGAGGGAATGATTATTTAACATTTTTTCGGCAACCACTTTGTGGTTTCATTTTCTATCTTTATTATACTCCATAATTATTGATTTTGTCAATTTTTATACGAATTTTTTTGTTAATAGGAGATTTTAATTTATAAAAAATATATTAAGTTATATGAGAAAGGCTATCAACGCCTATAATATGATAGAAGATGGCGATAATTAGATTATTAACAATAAAGAATGACGAGTTTAAAAGCTCGTCATTCTTTATTGTTAATAATTTAAAATTATGTCATTTGTGATTTGCATGGCCTGCTCTTCAGTAAGTTTTTTGCATACTTCATGGATAAGCCATAAATCTTTGGACTGCTGCGAATCTTCCGGATATTTAAGTGTTGTAACAAGTGCTACATAATTCAAAACATCAACATATGTTATAACACCATCCTCGTTAACATCACTTAAATAAATTGGGTAACTACTTTCGATTTCTTCACAATCCGGCTCATTTTGAGCATTTGCTACTATAGGAAATGTTCCTATAGTAATAGTTAAAGCAACTAACATCATTAATAATTTCTTCATGCTTGTTTCCTCCTTGAGATTATGTTAGCTTGTCAATTTTACATAACTCTATTATATCACACTATTTTGCTTTTGTCTAACTATATTTTCATACTCAATTTTACTTTTTGTCTATCATAGTCAACATCAATTACCTTAACCTTAACTATGTCCCCTACAGAAACTACTTCAGATGGATTTTTTACAAATTTTTCACTCATTTCTGATATATGTACTAATCCATCATGCTTTACACCAACATCTACAAAAGCACCAAAATCTATAACATTTCTTACTGTTCCTGTTAAGATTTGACCTATTTTTAAATCCTCAAATTTCAATACATCTGCTCTTAAAATTGGTTTTGGCATTTCGTCACGTGGGTCTCTACCTGGTTTTGAAAGTTCATCTATAATATCTTTTAAAGTCATTTCTCCAACATTTAATTGTTTTGCAACGTCTACTATTTTTACATTTTGTAATTTTTCTTTTATTTCTTTTAGTTTTTCTTTATCTGTTAAGTCTTTCTTATCATATCCTATAGATTTTAATAAATTTTCTGCTACTTCGTAACTTTCTGGGTGAACTCCTGTTATCTCCAATGGATTCTTTCCATCTGGTATTCTTATAAATCCTGCACATTGTTCATAAGCTACTTTTCCTAGTTTAGGCACTTTTAATAGTTCTTTTCTCTCTTTTAGTTTTCCATTTTCATCCCTATATTTTACTATATTATTAGCAATTGTTTTATTAACACCAGCAACATAAGAAAGAAGTGATGGAGTTGCTGTATTTATATCTACTCCTACTTTGTTAACAGCATCTTCTACTACACCTGTTAAACTTTCTCCTAGTTTCTTTTGGTCAACATCATGTTGATATTGCCCTACACCAATTGCCTTTGGCTCTATTTTTACAAGTTCAGCAAGTGGGTCTTGAAGTCTTCTTGCTATAGAAATAGCCCCTCTTAGTGAAACATTTATATCTGGATATTCTTCTGTTGCAAGTTTTGATGCAGAATATACTGATGCTCCTGCTTCAGATACAATTGCATAATGTACCTCTTTTCCATATTTTTCTTTAACTTCTTTTATTACATCAGCAACAAAAATTTCCGACTCACGAGAAGCTGTTCCATTTCCTATAGCAAACATATCTACATCATATTTAGCAATTAATCCTATTAATACTTTTTTGGCTCCTTCTACATCATTTTGTGGTTCTGTTGGATATATAGTTGTTGTGTCTAAAAGTTTTCCAGTTTCGTCTATAACTGCAATTTTGCAACCAGTTCTATATGCTGGGTCAAATCCAATTACAGTTAGTCCTTTTAAAGGAGCTCCTAACAATAATTGCTTAGCATTTTGTCCAAATACCTTTATTGCTTGTTCTTCTGATTTTTCTGTTAAATCACTACGAATTTCTCTTTCTATAGATGGTTCTATTAATCTTTTCCAGCTATCTAATATAGTATCTTTTAATAGTTGTGTATATTGTGAACTTTCACTCTTTAATATGTCTTTTTCAATTACTGCTAAAATCTTTTCTTCTGGTTTTACTATTTTTACTTTTAAGAAATTTTCTTTTTCTCCTCTATTAATAGCAAGTATTCTATGACTAGGTATAGTTCTTACATTTTCACTAAAATCATAATACATTTCGTAGTTTGACTTTTCTTCTTCATTTGATGCCTTTGTTTCTACTATAGCTTCTCTATAGCAAAGTTTCTTTATTTGTTTTCTATATTCTGGTTCGTCAGAAATGTTTTCTGCAATAATATCTAAAGCTCCTGCAATAGCTTCTTCTGCTGTTGCAACACCTTTTTCTTCATCTACATATTCTTGTGCAATTTCATTTATATCTTTACTTTCTGTTTGTTCATAAATAATATTTGCAAGTGGTTCTAATCCTTTTTCTTTTGCAATAGTTGCTCTTGTTCTCTTCTTTTGCTTGTATGGTCTGTATATATCTTCAACCTCTGCAAGAGTTTTAGCAAGTCCTACGGCAATAAGTATTTCGTCTGTTAATTTTCCTTGTCCGTCAATAGAATTTACAACTTCCTCTTTTCTTGCCTCTAAGTTTCTTAAATATGTAAGTCTTTCTCCTAAGTCTCTTAATGTTTCGTCTGAAAGTCCTCCCGTTACCTCTTTTCTATAACGTGCAATAAATGGTATTGTGTTTCCTGCATCTATTAGCTCTATTGTAGCTTTTACTTGACTTTCCTTTACATTTAATTCTGTAGCTATCGTTTGTATTATTTTATCCATAATTTTTATTCCTCCTAATATTTTGAACAACTCGTTTTCTTTTGTTCCCTAGCACATTATATCATATCAAATGAATTTGTCAAAGAAAAGACTTATTTAAATTTTTATCCACTTTATTTATTTTTATATTTTTAATTACATTATCTTTTTCTGTTATTCACCACAAAAAAAGATATTAAAGCAAACTTTTTATTTACTCTAATATCCTTTTATTCTTATTTTTATTCCTCTTCACCTTTTAATCTTTCAGCTCTGTCTGCTGCAATTAGGTTATCTATCATTTCATCTAAGTTTCCATTTAAAAAGTCTTCAAATTGATATACATTCATTCCAATTCTGTGGTCTGTTATACGCCCTTGTGGGTAATTGTATGTACGTATTTTTTCGCTTCTATCTCCAGAACCTACTTGGCTCTTTCTCTCATTTGCGATTTGGCTATCTCTTTTTTGCTTTTCTATTTCATATAATCTTGAGCGTAATAGACGCATTGCATATTCTCTATTTTGTACTTGAGAACGCTCTGTTTGGCATTCTGCAACTATTCCTGTTGGAACGTGAATTAATCTTACTGCAGAAGATGTTTTGTTTACGTGTTGTCCTCCAGCACCAGAGGCTCTATAAACTTCCATTTTTATATCCGCTGGGTTTATATCTATTTCTACATCAGCTACCTCTGGAAGTACTGCAACAGTTGCAGTTGAAGTATGAATTCTACCACTACTTTCTGTATCTGGTACACGTTGTACACGATGTACTCCACTCTCAAATTTTAGTCTGCTATATGCACCTTTTCCTGTAATCATAAAAGATATTTCTTTATATCCACCAAGACCTGTTTCGTTTTCATTTACTACTTCTAGTTTCCAATGTTTCTTTTCTGCATACATAGAATACATTCTAAATAGAGTTCCTGCAAATAGTGCTGCTTCTTCTCCTCCAGCGCCTCCACGTATTTCGCAAATAACGTTTTTATCATCGTCTGGGTCCTTTGGAATTAAAAGTATTTTTAATTCTTCTTCTATTTTTGGCATAGCTTCTTTATTAGCAAGCATTTCTTCTTCTGCTAAATCTTTCATTTCTGGGTCGTTCATCATTTCTTTCGCTTCTTCATATGCCTGTTTTGCTTTTTTATATTCTCTATATTTTTCAACTATTGGCTCCAACTCTGCGTGCTCTTTCATATATTCACGCCATTCATTAGTTCTTGAAATTACTTCTGGATCACTTATTTTTTGTGTTAATTCTTCATAACGTTTCTCTACTGTTTCTAATTTATCAAACATAAATATTCTCCTTTTTTTATTTTACCTAGCTATTATACTATATTTTTCCATTTTATTCAAGAGAAAAACCGCTCTTTAATTTAAAAAGCGGTTTCTCTTATTATTAATTTAATGCTTTTTTTATCTCCGTTTGATAAATTTTAATAAGTGAATAAAACGCTGGCTGAGCTATTTCCTCGGCTTTTTCTACGTCCTCTTCAAGTTTTTGAAAATACCTTCCAAGCAAAATGTAAAAATCCATCTCATCTAAATTTTCAATTTCTGTATCTAATACCGTCTTTTCTTCAATTTCCAAAGCCCTAATGTCATTACATAAGTCATCCATCCAAACCCAGGATTTCACACGGTCTCCTCCTATTATTTCCACCGCATGTTGTCTACCAGAACTATACATACTCACTTTTGCAGCTAATTCTTCCCGCAATGCAGATACCTTTTCAACCTGTTCCTCCGTAAATTTCATATTTTTTATCCTCCTTCTAATTTAGAATACAAGATTTTTTAATTAGTTTCTTACTAATTATATTATTATTTTACATAATTGTCAATTTATATTGAATATTTTCCTTTTCTAAAATGTCTTCTTCTCTATTAGTGCATGTAAATATTATAATTTGGTTTTGCTTAAACTCTTCATTTAAGTATTTTAATACATTTGTTAGCCTTTGCTCATCATAATATGCAAATGCTTCATCTAGTATAATTGGCATTGTTTCATTAGATATTTCTTTTATTGCCCCAAATCTTAAAGATAAATATAATTGTTCTATTGTTCCTATGCTTAATTTTTCGCTTGAAACATATTCTCCATTTTCTTTTTCTACAATTATTCCTTCTTCATCATTAATACGCACATTTTTATATTTTCCATTAGATATTTCTTGAATATTTTTTGATAATTCTTGTGTAAATTTTGGAGTAACATTTTCTTTCATTTTAATATATGCTATTTCTAAAATTTCTTTTGCAAGTTCTATTGCTTTATTTTGCTCATTAAGAGATTGTTCTTTTTCGTTTAGTTCTTCTAACTCTTCTTCCATACTTGCTAATTTTTCTAATTTAGGCATTATATTATTTTTATCTAGCTCTAATGAGTGTAAAGATAATCTATCTCTATTTATATTTTTTTGTAATTCTTCTATTTCATATGAAATACTATCAAAATTTATGCTATCAATTTTATACTTTTCGCATAATAGTTTTCTTTTTGCTTCTAACTCTAAATTAATTAATTGTTTTTCTTTTTGAATTTCGTTTGTTTTATCTTCTTTACCTTTTGCTAGCATTTCTATTTGAGCACTTAGTCTTTCTAACTCGCTTTCTATTTGCTTTTGTTCTTCCTCTTTTTTTCTGTTTTCTTGTTCATTTAAATATTGTCTTTCTCTTAACTTTTTATTTTTCTTTGCTATTGCTTGTGCTACTAATATTGCATCTATAATTATTATTGCTACTGCTACTCCTGCTATTATCATATTTTTAATTCCTATTAATAATAGAATAATTCCTATTATTAAAGCTGCAACATATACTGGTGTCCCTTTTATTTTTTCTTTTTTACTTTCTTGTGCTTTATTAATTATATTCTTTGCTTTTAATTCTTCAAGTTTATTTTCTATCTCTTGTTTTTCACTTTTTAAGGTATGTATTTTTTCTTCATCTGAATTTATCATTCTTTCATGTATTGCAACTTTTTCTTGTGCTATCTTTTCATTTTCTACTATCCTTTTTGCTTCCTTTAATGCCTCTAGTCTTTTTTCATTTTGTAGTATCTTATCTTCTATGTTGTTCTTTTCTTCTTCTATTTCATATTTTTTATCTTTAAATTCTTCTAATTCTCCAATTTCATCTTGTAATTTAAATTTTTCATCTTTAACAATATTTATAGGTCTACCTGTTGTTCTTATTGTTCCTATTTCTTCTACTTGCTTTTTATTTATTTTTTCCATGGCCTTTTTATATGATACATTATCATCACCTGTACCAGCTAGGTTTGCAAGTTTTTGTACTAATGTATTTTGCTCTTGCTTTTCTAGTTTTACCTCAGTTTGGCAAGATGCAAAAGTATTTAAAAAAGTTTGCTCATCTACATTAGTTTGTTCATAAAAAAATTGATTTCCATATGTTTTATCTATTGTAAATTCTTTTGATATATCTTCTGCAGCTTCATTATATATTTTAGGATTCTTTTTATTAAAATCTCTAAACACCTCATATTTAGAGTTATCATCTAATTCGTACAATATTTTTCCAGAAAATTCTTCTCCGCTCCATGGTTTATATCTATCATAGTCTGAAAATTCTTTTCCTCTTTTATTTTTAGAAATTCCATATAACATATCCACAATGAACTTAAGAAGTGTGGATTTTCCACTTTCATTTTTTCCTTTTATTATATTTATATTATTAGATAATTTTATTTCTTTATTTTCTATATTTCCAAATGAATTTATTTGTAATTTATTTATCTTCATACTTCACCTTCTCTTTTTTATTTGATTGCTAAATATTTATATTTTATTTATGAAAATGACGCCTTGAGAGTAAATTGTTGTAGAAATTGTAATAAATAAAATATAAATATTCAAATATATAACAAAATAAATTTAATTTCTTTGGTCGACTTACTTTAAGTTTATATGATTTTTTAAGATAATGCATCAATTCCAATTTCAATAGCTTTTTCTATAGTTTTAATATCTGCACCTTCTTCATTCAATTTATTTATCATCTCTTGTGCAAATATTCCTTTAAGAGTTACATCATTAGCCATCTTGTTTAAATCATAACCTATTACTGTTTTATCTTTTAATTTTATAATATTTCTTATTTCTATCATTTTATATAGCTTGTACACATTTATTTCAAAATTTCTTTTTCCAACTAAAATAATTTTATATAAGCTATTTTCTTGTAAATCTAATTCGTTAATTTTTTCTAATAATTCTTCTATCGTATTTATATTTGTAATGTCCAACTCTTTTTGCGTAAACTCTTTTTCATCTAATCTAATAAACTCTTTTTCTACTTTTTTGTCTTCTATATTTCCAACTACCATTCCGTGTTTACCTAGCTCATCAAATCCTAGAGATACAGTAGAACCAGGGTATATTATATTTTTATTTTCTTCATTTAAATTGTTTTTATGTATATGTCCTAAGGCTACATAATCAAACCCTACTTGCTTTAATTTACTACTAGAAATAGGATTATAATTTATATTTTCACCACTACTTGCATCTAAACTTGCATGTGTTATTAATATATTTATTTTATCCTTATTTAAACTAATATTTTCTATTCCAGAGTCTTTACAATAGAAATCTTCAAATCCAAATCCATATAAGTTAAAATCTTTAGTTTCAATTTTTTCTATATTAGCAGTAAATATTTTTACATTTTCACTCCAACTATATTTTGCATAATATGAATTTTTTAAATATGGGTCATGGTTCCCTGGTGTAATAAATATTTGAGTATTTGATATTTGTTTAAAGCATTCATTTATAAAATTTATTGTACTTTCTCTTATATATTCTTGCTCATACAAATCCCCTGCTATAAACAAATATGGTATATTATTTTCTTTTATATATTCTATCATTTTCTTAAATGCTTTTCTTTGGTCTAACCTTCGTATTTCTCCTAAATCTCTTCTATCACTTAATAAGCTAAAAGGTGTATCAAAGTGCATATCTGCAATATGTACAAATTTCATTTGCATTCCTCCAAAATTTTATTATTTATTGACATCTTAAATTTTCTATATTATAATTAATATAGAAAATAAGGAGCCACAAAATGTGGTTGCCAATTGTTGGTTTATAAAAACATATCTCTATGGCATTGCAGAGATGTGTTTTTTGTTATTTGCTTAACATTATACTAAATATAATTATCAAGGCAAATGCTATAATAGTAACTGCTATTAAGGCAGTACATAGTAAAATTATTAATTGTAATAATATATTTTCTATCATATGCACCACCTCCATTCTATGTAAAGTGGCAACCACATTCTGCTTCTCCAAATTTTCTTTGCTAATTATATAAGTAAAGTAAAAAAAAGTCAATAGTTTTTAGAACATTTGTTTTTATTTTTATGTGTTTTTTTGTTTTACATAAAATAAGAGTGCAGACTATTTTTAATAATTTGCACTCTTCAAAACTATTTATTAAATTAACTCTATTGGGATATAATTATTATTTTCATCAATAGGAAATAAATTGTCTTTCATACAAATAACTCCACCATTTCCGATTTTCATTCCAAACTTTTCTATTACTTTAAAATTTTTTATAACATCTACTTTTGGATTAGCACTTTTCTTAATTTCTATTGGATAAACTGTATTATTATATACTATAATTAAATCTAATTCTTTTCCATTATTATCTCTATAATAATACAAATATTTTCTTGCATTCATCCCTTGATTGGCATACGATTTTATTATTTCTGTTATAACATATGTCTCAAAAATAGGTCCATTAAATGCACTTTTTTCTAATGTTACTGCATCTAAATATCCTGCTAAATAACAAGCAAGCCCAGTATCCATAAAATATATTTTTGGTTTTTTCACTATCCTAGCAATATTATTATTTGAATATGGTTGCAACAAATACACTAAACCGGTATTAACTAGTATTGAAAGCCAGCTATCACCTGTTGCACTTGTTATTCCTATTTCGTTACATATATCCGTCATGTTTAATTCTTGTCCTGTTCTTACAGCAACGTTACTTATAAACTTATAAAATTTCAATTCATCTTGAACATTTATTAGTTGTCTTATATCTCTTCCATTTATTGACAATACATTTTCTATATAATATTATATAAATATATTTTTAGAAAAATATATAAATTGAAAGGGTGATTTTGTGGATTTATCAAACGAAAATATTATTCATGTAAAAGATGGGAATATTGAATATTTACAATTTAGAAGATTATTAAATTATAAAGACAAAATAATACATTGCTATACAACAAAGTGTTCAGATTATAAAGAAGATGATGGTAATAATTATAAAAATTTGTACAAAATTTTAGGTTTAGATTACTCTAAATTAGTAAAAATTGAACATCAAATACATAGTAATTTTGTAGAAAAAGTTGACTCTGAGAATCAATCTTTTACAAACATAGATGGACTATTAACAAATAAAAATGGAATTTCTTTATCATTAAGGTTTGCAGATTGTACACCAATTTATTTATATGATATAAAAAGGAATGTAATTGGTAATATCCATTCTGGTTGGAAAGGTACGGTTCAAAAAATTGCTGAAATTGGTGTTAAAAAAATGATTGCTAATTACAACTCTAACCCTAAAGATATAATTGCATGTATTGGTCCTGCTATTGGTAAGTGTCATTTTGAGGTTGACAAGGATGTAAAAAATATATTTGAAAACACTTTTGATTATATGAATATTACTGATAAAATAATAGAAAAAGGTGAAATAAAAGACGGAAAGCAAAAATATTTTATAGATACAAATTTGATTAATAGAACAATGCTAGAAAACTTGGGCTTATTACCTGAAAATATAATTGAAAGTAATATCTGCACAGTTTGCCACTGTAATATTCTTCATTCTTATAGAGCTGATAAAGAGCTTTCTGGTAGAAATACGGCTATAATTGGATTAGTGTAATAATGCTACACTTAAAATATAAAGTCTTAACCTCTCTTAAGCCAGATGAGATTAAGACTTTATATTTTAAGTGTTAATTCAATTGTTCCTGCTTCAGTATCTTTTGTGTTATTGGGTAATTGACTATCTTTTGCTAAATATGCATATAGCTCATTTAACTGCTCTTGTTCTGCATATTCTTCATTTATATATTTTTCTTTTGCATATTTCGCCTTACTAAATATCCCATTTTCGCCTACTGTTAAATTTAGGGTAACTCCTGCTAGTATTACTAGAACCATTATAGTGATTACAAGTGCAATTAACGTTATTCCTCTTTGCTTTTTATTTGATTTTTACACATGTTTGCTCCTCCTTTGTATTCTTGTTTTACAACTTTAATTTCTACTTTTATAAAATATGCTGGTATAATTATGAAATATATTTCTAGTAATTACAAGTGTAAACTATATAATTATAAAAAAATTTTAGGAGTGATTTATGGAGCGATTAAAAAAATTGCGTGAGGAAAAATCTATTTCTCAAATTCGACTTAGTGTTGAAATTGGCGTAGCCCAGAAAACCATTAGCGCTTATGAACGAGGTAAAGCTGTTCCTACATGTGAAAATTTAGTAAAAATTGCTAAATTTTTAAATACTTCTACAGATTATTTACTTGGTTTATCAGATATGAAACTCCCCTATAACAAAATTACTTTAGACAAATTGTCAGAGGAAGAATTAACTATTTTGATTAAATATCGACGTTTATCGTTTTCTGAAAAAAGTAAGTTATGCGGTTATCTAGATGCTTTATTAGATGCATAGCTTTAAAGATATATTAATATCTTTAAAAAAAATACAGCTTAAGGTTTTATTCTTAAACTGTATTTTTTTATTATTTTGTTTAGTGTACTAAACAAAATGTTTATTTTTTTCTATTTTGTTTACTATATTAAACAAAACATTTATTATTCCATTGGTCCAAATAATTCATCAAATTTAGCTTCTAATTCTTTTTGTAAATCTTCTGTAAATGCATCTTCGCTTGGCTCTTTAATTTCATCATTTGAACTTGTATCTATTGTATCAAAATCAAATAAATCATCATCTTTTTCTTCTTTTACATTTTGTATATTGCTATCGTCCTCAAAGTTCAATTCTTCTATTGGACTTGCAACTTGCTCTTCTTGTTTTTTTGGTTCTTCTATTTCATCATCAAATAAATCATCTAAAGATTCTACTTTTAAATTCTCTTTTTTTACATTTGGATTGTCTGGAACATATGGATTATATGGGTTATATTTTCTCCATTCTCCTCTGCTTCCTGCATCAAATTGATTATGATTTAATGTATATGCCTGTAACTCTCTATTTAATTTATCATGTGTGAAATAATAATATTTATTTGCTTTTACTGGCTTAATTCCTTTTTCATAAATTATACAAATATCATTATCCATTCTTCTTAATTCATCTGGTGTCATTAGAGCTCTTGCCATATATTGGTCTGAATAATTAAATCCTTGTTTATGAAAATGTTTATCTTTATTAGTAGATTTACTTTCTCTTGAAATTGTTTTTTCTCCTAATGCCTTTGAAAAGTATTCTACAGTTTTAAATGAGTTACTTCCTAAAAATACGTGTGTATCGCAGTTACCCATTATTGTTTCATAGCTTTTTTCATATACTGCCTCTAATTGGTCTAAGTTTTGTAAAATAACACTAAATTGTATTCCTCTACTTCTTGATGTTGATATTTTCTTATCAAAGTCTGGTATTCTTCCTATATTTGCAAACTCATCCAATATAAAGAATACTGGTACTTTTAGTCTTCCACCATTTAAATCTGCATAATTGTATAATTGTTGTATCATTTGAGAGAAGAATATTGTAAGCAAGAAATCATATGCTGTATGTGTGTCTGATGATATAACATACACTGCTGTTTTTTTATTTCCTATATCTTCAAAATTTATTGTGTCTGTTGATGTAACCTCTGCTATATCTTTTGAGTCAAATTTTCCTAGTTTAGATTGTAGTGAACTTAGTATTGAACCATATGTCTTTTCCGGTGCTATTTCTATAGATTTATAATACATTCTTGCTGGATGGTCATATGGTAATTGATTGATTAATTCTGTAAGTAAGTTACTTCCTCCATTTGTATTTGCTGCTCTTACCATCTCTGCACAACTTGCTAAGTTTTGTTCTTCTTCTGGTCTTGTTGCTATTAAATAATATATTAAAGATTTTAGTAACATCTCTGCCATGTCATCCCAGTATGGATCTGATTTTGACTCTGATGATTGTCCTTTTACTACTGTATTTGCTATAACGTCTACATCTAGCTCACTTGCTACGTGCATTAATGGATTATATCCATCACTGTTTGCTGGATTAACTAAATTTAATACTTTTATTTCATATCCATGTTTTTTTAGATACCCTGCTGTTTTATCATATAGTTCTCCTTTTGGATCTGTAAAAACATATGAGCCTAACATTTGCGCTGCATTTGGTATTGAATATGATGCTGATTTACCAGAACCTGAACCGTCCTACTATTAAAGTATTTATGTTTCCACGTTTGTCTACTGGCAAATAATTGTCTTCTGCAAGAAGTATTCCTTTATCTTTACTTAGTACCTTGTATTGTTCTCCGTTCTTACTCCAGTCACTAGATCCGTGCTCTATATCATAATATTTTCCCTTTGGCTTTGTCTTATCAAATCCTTTTATTGAGAAAAATATAATTGCTATTGTATATGGTATTAAACATTTTAAAAATATGCTTAATGCCTGTGGTATGCTGAACATTCTAAAAAATGCTGTAAAGCTTGTTACATCTTTAACAAAGTTTTCTATAAAATTTGTTAAGAAGTCCTCTGTTTCCATCTTTGCTTCTGCCCAACTAGTGGCTATAGGCGCAACAAGTACTATGGCTATTACTATCCATAGTACTGCTATAACTATTAAAAACTTTTTACCTTGTTTAATTGAATCTTTTATTTTATCAATTTTTCCCATGGCTTTCCACCTTTTCTTTTGTTTGTATTATTTCTCTATTGATTTTTCTGTATTTCTTTTTCTTGTTGTAGTCTTTTTGTTTACTAGTAATTCTTCTTGAACTACTACATTTCCGTTTTTTGCTTTTATTTTTCTGTTCTTTTCTACTGTTTTAAATGCATTATCTTTAAAATTAATTATAGTTCCGTTTTCAGTTTCTAGAGTATTATTATCTCTTAAACTTGAATTTTCTGCAGTTATTGTCATTTCATCATTAAATATAATATTTTTTTCTGCTCCTATTATTACTTTTAATCCCTTTTCTTTTTCCTTTTCAAATGACATGCATGTCATGTCAAAATTGATTGCATTTGAACCTTCAGTTGTTGGTTTCATATTTCAAATTCTCCTTTCTAGACATCCTCTTTCCTGTCGCGTATTTCAAACGCGAAGTAAGACTTATATGGTTTTAATTTGCACTTTCCTTTTAATTCATTTGTTTTTTCATCAATATATACTACTGGCTTTACCTCTTCTGTTGTTTCTGGGTCAATAATACATATTGGTCTTTTTAAATTTGGTGTATATTTAAATTCTTTATATATGTTTGTATCTTCTGAATATAGTGTATCAAACTTAACTGGTACAGGCTTTTTAGAAATTTTAACCTTATTATCTTCTAAAACTCCCATATTTACTACTACCTTTTCTTTAGCAAAAGATAATATGATAAGTTGCTCTTCATAATTTGGTTCATCAATAAAAAAAGTTTTCTTTTTTAAATTTCCTTGTAATTCCTCTGCTGATACAAGTCTTTCAACTGTGTATTTAGGATATTGTTGTAAATATTCTTTCGCAGTTTTGTTTACTCTATATATAACTGTGTTTACACCTTGTGGATCTGTTATATTAAAGTGCTTACCTTGTATACTTTTCATCTTTTTTACTCCTTTTCTATGAACCAATCTCTCATAGCTTTTCTTTCGTTTAGCAACTATACATAATTATATAGCAAATATGCTGTATTGTCAATATTTCGCGGTCGTTTGTTATATATCTATTCTGCTTATATCATTTCTTGGTTCAAAATTTGATATTTCTTTTAATTTATTATATATGTTTGTTTCTTCTTCTGATAGTTGTTTTGGAACTACTATTTTTACTTCTGCTATTAAGTCTCCTCTTCCACCTTTTCCATCTTTATAGCCTTTTCCTGGTATTCTTACCTTTTCTCCGCTTTCTATTCCTTTAGGTACAAATACAGTTGCCATGTCATCTATTGTGTTTACATTAGCTCTTGTTCCTAAGGCTGCTTCCCATGGAGTTAGTAATAAATCTGTATATATGTCAAATCCTTCTAGTTTATATTGCTTTGTGTTATTTATATTTATTTTTATAAATAAGTCACCATTTTTTCCGCCATTTTCTCCTGCTTTTCCTTGTCCTAATAATCGTATTTTTTCACCATTTCTTATTCCTGCTGGCACGGTTACAGTAAATGTTTTCATTTTTCCATCTACAGTTCTTAAAGAAATTTTTTTATTTAGCCCATAGTAGGCTTCTTGTATTGACACGTCTATTTGTGTTTCTATATTTTCACCTTTTACAGGTATTTTCTTTTTATTTTGAACAATATCTGTTTCTATCTTTTTACTATTTCCAAATAGCACTCCTATGAAGTCTGTTTTACTTTCTCTTTGGCTTTTATCATTATCTCTTTCTATTTTTCTACCAACATGAGAATACCATACTCTGTCATATTTTCTTTTGGATGTACTATCTGACAGTACTCTATATGCTTCGTTTATATCTTTAAATCTATCTTCTGAAAAACTGCTTTTACTAACATCAGGATGATACTTTTTTGCTTGCTCCCTAAATGCTTGCTTTATTTCATCTATATTAACTTTATTGGTTTGTAAACCTAATATTTTATAGTAATCTTTAAAAATCATTTGACATCCTCCAAATTCATGGTGAGCAAATTATATCACATTATTTTCTATAACGAAAGAGTATAAATAAAATTTTTAGATTTTTTATGAAAGAAATTTATATACAAAATTATAGTCTATATGTTTATTAATTAACATATAGACTATAATTTTACTTAACAGCTAATTCTATTAATTTATCTAATAATTTGCTATAGCTAACTCCTACAGCCTCAAATAATTTCGGATACATACTTATTTGTGTAAATCCCGGTAGTGTATTTATCTCATTTATTATTACTCTGTTAGTACCTTTTTCTACAAAGAAATCTACTCTTGAAAGTCCACTTCCATTTACTGCCTTAAATGCTTTTATTGCACTTTTTTGTATTTCTTCTGATATTTCTTTTTCTATATTTGCAGGTATTACTGTTCTTGATGCACTATTGTTATATTTAGAATCAAAGTCATAAAATTCTTCTGCAGATAAAACTTCTCCAACGCAAGATGCTTCTACCTCTTCATTTCCAAGTACTGCACATTCTACCTCTCTTCCCACTATTGCTTCTTCTATTAATATTTTTTTATCATATTTAGAAGCAAATTCTATTGCCTGACTTAAACTTGCTGTATCTTTTGCTTTATTAATTCCTACGGATGAACCAGAGTTCGAAGGTTTTACAAACATTGGATATTTTATGTTTTGCTCTATTTTTTTAGTTACCTCTTCTAAACTGCAAACCGTTTCATTAAACTTGCTATCCACATATATGTATTTTCCTTTATTTTCTCTTATATATACATATTTTGCTTGATTTAATCCTGCTTTTTCAAATACCACTTTAGCATACGCTTTATCCATGCATATGCTAGAAGCTAATACTTTGCATCCTACATATGGTAATTTTAAAAGTTCGAATAAGCCTTGAATTGTTCCATCTTCTCCATATAATCCATGCAAAACTGGAAATATACAATCCATATTTTTCATGTATTCCATTGCATTTTCTATTTTAGTTATTTTAGTTATTTTATCTCCAACTTTTATTTCCCCTATTTCGGTTATTTTCTCATTGTATGTATACCATATTCCATTTTCGTCTATATATATTGGAAAAATTTCATATTTTTTGCTGTCTAAATTTTTTATTATTGATATTCCAGAAACAATTGAAACATCATGTTCTGTTGACATTCCACCAAAAATAACTCCTATTTTTTTCATAAACTCATCTCCTCTTCTAATTCTTTAACTAAATCAAAAAATTTCATTCCGTTTGATGCTTTAAATAAAATAACATCATTTTTGTCCATAATTTTGTTTAATAATTTTATTATATCTTCTTTGTTTTCAAAATAATAAATATTATTTTCGTTCATTCCATTTTCTTTTGCGCTATTTACTATATTTTTTGAATTTTCTCCTGAACAAATTAATATATCAATATTATTTTTT
Organism: uncultured Clostridia bacterium; assembly: GCA_934153805.1. Lineage (GTDB taxonomy): Bacteria > Bacillota > Clostridia > TANB77 > CAG-508 > UMGS1663. Next base: position 36,815 of record CAKPFO010000003.1, read on the forward strand.
GCAACTTCTTTTCCTACATTTTCATGTAATTGTTTTGAATAATCTCCTAATTCAAACATATCTCCTAATACTGCTATTTTTCTGCATTCAGCATAATTTGCAAGATTTGCTATCGACGCTTTCATAGATTCAAAACTTGCATTATAACTATCATTTATTATTTTTGCTCCATTTTTTAGTGTGCTTATGTCCATTCTTTTTTTAGTTAATTCAAAACCTTCTATGCCTTTTTGAATTTTGCTATTTTCTATATTTAGCATTCTTCCAACTGTAATTGCACACAATGCATTATAAACAAAGTGAACTCCTGCAACAGGAACATCTACCTTAAACTCTTCACTTTGTGTTTTGCATACAAATTGACTCTTTTCTTCTTCTAAATTTATATCTTGTGCATAAACTTTGCTTGCATTCTCTATTCCATATGTCATAATATTTAACTTATCATTATTTTCTTCATAGAATTTATGTAGCAAATCATTATCATTATTTATAACTATTGTTTTTTGTTCGTTTCCTTCTAATATTTCCAATTTAGATTTCAAAATATTTTCTCTTGAGCCCAAATTTCCTATATGAGATGTTCCTATATTTGTAATTACGCAAATTGTTGGTTTGGCTATATTAGTAAGCACACGTATTTCTCCAAAATGATTCATTCCCATTTCTATAACTGCTGCTTCATGATCTTTTAACCTTAATATTGTAAGCGGCACTCCTATATGGTTATTGTAGTTTCCTTCTGTTTTTAAAGTTTTATATTTCGTAGACAAAACGCTTGCAATTATATCTTTTGTACTTGTTTTTCCTACACTTCCAGTTACTGCAACTATCGGAAAGTCTTTTCCATACAAACTCCTTTTAAATTTTGCCATCTCTTGAATGGCATTTAATGTGTCTTCTACTTTAATAATTACCTTATCTTTGTACTTTTCCTTTTGTTTTTCTGTAAAATCTATATCTTGAACAATACATCCTTTTGCTCCATTTGCAAAAGCATTTTCAAAATATATTCCTCCATTTACAGTTTCTCCCTTTAGACCAAGGTATATATCTCCTTTGTTTATTTCCCTTGAATCCTTAGAAAAATCATCACATATTACATCTTCTCTTCCTGTAATAAGTGTTCCTTTTGTGACATTTAAAATATCTTTTACCGTCATTACATGGTTTAAACTTTTTTCTCCCATTATTTAATATTTCCTCCATTATATTTTTATAGGAAATCTAATATATTTATATTATGATTTGTTAGATTATATGACTTTTTAAATAATTTTGCAAGAGCAAAAAGGGACGCCCCTTTTTCGAAAATTTTTACAAAAAGGGACACCCCTCTTGATATTAGATAAGGTGTCCCTTTTAACTATTTTACACTTCTATTTGCTATTTCTATTGCTTTTGATACTATATTTCCACATGTTTTTGATGATACGTTTTGCCATCCTCCATCTTGTTTTACTTGGTTATATACTCCTAATTCTTTTGCTATTTCTTCTTTTAAATTTTCAGACATAACTGTGTTTTTGTTTCTAGACATCCTAGTTACCTCCTATAAAAGCAGAGTTATGAATTTTTAATTATTAAAAATTCTTTTACAAAAACAAATCTTATTTTTTCTTTTGTGATCTAAATCACTTTGCACATTTTTTATTGTTTTTGTAATATTATTATTTGATTTTTGTTTTATTTTATACTTGAATAAATTTGAAATGATTTCTATCTCTAATATTTATTCAATATTTTTCATTATTAAATTTTTGACACCCTTCTAATATCAGAAGGGTGTCCCTTTTTGTAAAAATTTTCGAAAAAGGGGCGTCCCTTTTCGATTATTTTTCTAATTCTTCTTTTTTTATACTTTGTTTAAATTCTTGCTTTTTCTTTTTAACTTTGCTTTCTATGTCTTTTGAGCAATTTTCTATATTTCTATATATTGCTCCTTCTTTATCTACACCACCTATAAATGTCATTTCTTCTTTTTGTAAGTGTTCTCTTGGTACTTTAGACATCAAATCTAGTACAGTTTTTATTTGTTCTAAATCATTGCTATTTGTTATATTCTCTATTTTTTCTTTTAGCGTAAATATCACTGGATATCCCTGTGGTAAGCCTTCCAACATAGTTTTTTCTTCGCTATTGTCCTCTACTTTTTCAATAAAAGCGGAGTATAAATAAGTTTCTTCTTGATCTTTTCCAATTTTATCTAATTTATTAATTCTTAATATTTTTCCTTTTTGAGTGTCAACTCCTATATAATCGCTATATATTTTTTCTCCAATTTTATATCTAAATTGTTCTTCTAATTTTATTTGTTTTTTTCTTTCTTCTTGTTTACTTTCCATTTGTGCAGAATATTCTTTATATTCTTCTGCTAATGCTGTTTTAAAATCTTTTTTTGTATTTTCTGTCGCACTTGCTATTCTTTGTGTAAATGCCTCTTTATTTTTAAGGATAGTTGGATTCATTCTATTTCTTATAAAAAGCTCTACTTCATCTGTGGCACTTTTTACACCAAATGTTTTATCATCTATCCTTACAACTCTTCCTATATGATTATATCTGTCATGTTCTAAGTTTTCCATTCTTTGCTTTTTTTCTAAAGCTTCTAATATATTGAATCTTTCTAAATCACTTAATTGCATATCTTCTGGAATCTCAAAACAAATGTAATCTGCTGTATCTGGCATAATTGTCGTTTCTTTATCATATTGTATAAGTCTAGCTTTTATAAATTTAGTTTTATTATCTCCATGGTTTACAGTTCCAAATTGTTCTATATCAAATAGGGCTACATTTTTTTTGTTGTTATGCTTTTTAAATTCATATATTGATATATCTTTTGTACCTTTTCCTGAGCTTTCTTTCGCTTTGCTAAATAAACCCATTTTTTATCCTCCTAGTTATCATAATTTTATTATTAATAACCAGGTATGTCAAGGTAAAATTTTTACTTTTTTGATAAAATTTGCTATTTTCTTACAATTTATAACTTATAAAATATTTTTTACATTGTTAACGTTCCATTTGGCGTATTTTTTATTACAAGTATATCTTCTTCTGCTCCGGTTTGAGCATTTATATATACTAAAAACTCTGTATCGTCTACTTTTCCTTTATACTCCCAACATAATTTTTCTGTTTGATATTGTGTTGGAATCATGCTTAAACTTTCACTTTGTATATTTAAATCTTTATTTAAATTTTTCTTTGCCTCTTCTTTTGAGATTGAAACATTTTTTATCTCTCTTTCATAATGAGAATTTAAATACCCCGTGGTTTCTACTCCTAATATTTCTCCATTATCTAAAGCGACTTTTACTTTTATTAAGTCTGAATATATTGTAACATCTCCGTAATTTGAAGATTGGCTATATGCATAGTTTATTGTCATTATTCCATCTTGATTTAAAAAATAAGTTTCTTTCATATTTTTGAATCCATGATTATTTAAAAATTCTTTTCCTAATTCATTTGCTCTTCCCTCTGAAATAGTTTGTGCTGTAACTGCTCTATTGTAATTCATAAATACTATATGTCCACCTTTTTGTGAAATTGATAATACTAAATTATTTTTTTCATCTTTTTCGTCATTTAATTTTATATAAAAATCATAACAAGGCATATTAGTATTTTCTGAAATTCCTGAACTGTTTATTTCTTTTATTCTATTCTGCCCTACAATTTCTGTTGCTATTTGTTTTGCTTTTTCTTCATCAATATTTTCTCCTGTAAGACCTTTTTTCTCTATAGATGTCAAATGTTCTGAAAAAGCTCCATCATATATTAATCCGGCATATTCATGAAAACTTTCTTCTAAATTACTAAAACTATCTTTGGAAATATTACTTACTTGAGTTGCAAAAACTGCATTTCCTTTTTTAGTTAATTCTCCCCAACTAATTCTTCCATCTGTCATATCTGCACTTAATTGGTTTAGAATATTTTCTAATTCTACGCTATAATTGTGAAGTGTTTTTAAGTTATTTAAATCGTCATCTGTTAAAGACTCATTATATATATTTTTTCTAGATAAACTAAAACTATAATCACTTACTTGATTTAAAAATTTAGATGTGTTGCTAAGTTCTTCCGAACCAATTGGAAGCATTGCAAGGTATGCTTGAGCTAGGTTTGCTTCTCTCCATACATGAGTTAAAGTTTCTGCCCCATGCTCTGGTGTACTTGAAATTAATGATTTTGCAAGATATGTTTCTACATTTTGCACATAATCCACTAATTCAAAAAAAGCCATATTATAGTCATTTTCTGCAATTTGTCTATAATCTCTTTGCTTTTTATAAATAACCAATCCTAATATAACAATTATAGAAATTAATGTTACTACTAATGTAAGCATATGCCTATCTCTTAACCTATTTCTCCAATCATACACTTTCTCTTTAATTTTTCCCATATAAAATTCTCCTCTCTTCTCTAACGGTTGCACTTTTTCTAACCTACAACTTTTTATACTTACTTATTTACAAAATCTGTGTTTTCCTATAGTCTTTATTAATGGTCTAGACCATATCCACTTATTAGTAGCTGTAGCTGGATTAAAATAATATATTGCTCCACCTGTTGGATCCCATCCATTCATTGCATCCTGTGCGGCTTTTAGTACTGTCGAACCTTCTTTTATCGCAACATTAATTTGTCCATCTGAAACAGCTGTAAAAGCTCCTTTTTGATATATTACACCTGATATTGTATTTGGAAATTTAGAGTCTTTAACCCTGTTTAGTATAACTGCACCAACAGCTACTTGTCCTTCATATGGTTCTCCACGCGCCTCTCCATTTATAGCTCTAGCCATCAATTGTAAATCTGATGAGTTTCCACTAGATGCTGCATATACTTTTGAGTTATCCACATTTGTTTCAATTATGTTTATAACTAATATTAAAAATATTGTTAGTACGGTAAATAAAATTAACATTTTTTTCATCTTTCAAACATTCCTTTTCTATTTTTTCTTATTTTTCCTAATTTACATTTTTTTATACATTTGTTTTTTTATTTGTAATTTGCTTTCAATTATGTTAAAATATAATAGCAATAAGCAAATATTACATTTTTATGTAATATTTGCTAATAAATTTTTATAAAAAGTAGAATGAAATTTTCTACATTATAAAAGATAGGGGATATTATGAAAAAGATTTTAATTTTTTATGCAGCTTATGGTGGAGGACACTTATCTGCTGCAAAATCCATAAAGCAATACATAGATGAACATTTTGACAATGTAGAAACACAAATGATTGACTGTGTTAAATATGTAAATAAAGCTTTAGACAAAGTTACAACTACGGCATATAAAGAAATGGCCAAAAAAGCTCCTTGGGCTTGGGAAAAAGTTTATTATAAATCTCAAACTGGTCTTCTTGCTAAGGTTAGTAATACTTCAAATAAAATAATGGCTGTAAAAATAGCTAAATTATTTAGAGAATACAATCCTGATGTGGTTATTTCTACACATCCATTTGGCTCTCAAATGACTAGCTATTTAAAGAAAAAAGGAAAAACAAACTGTACATTAGCAACGATTATGACAGACTTTGCACCACATGACCAGTGGCTTGTTGGCTCTGAGAATGTAGATTTCTATTTTGTTTCTAATGAAAATATGAAAAATATTATTGTACAAAATAACAACATCCCAGAAAGCAAGATTTTCGTTACAGGTATTCCTATTTCAAATAGATTTTTACAAACTTATAATAAAGAAGAAATTTTTAAAAATTTTGAACTTTCTGAATCTAAAAAAACTATTTTATTTTTTGGTGGCGGTGAATATGGACTTGGAAAAGATAGAACAGTTGCTATTTTAGAAAGTTTAGCAAAATCACAACTTGATATTCAAGTTGTTGCTATTGCTGGTAAAAACGAGAAAATGAAAGAGGCTTTTGAAAATATTGTTAAAACATATAGCAAACAAGAATCAATAAAAGTTCTTCCTTTTACAGACAAAGTGCCAGAACTTATGGCAATTTCTGACTTGGTTATAACAAAACCCGGCGGACTAACTACTAGTGAAAGTTTAGCTTCTTCTCTACCTATTTTAGTAATTAATCCTATTCCAGGTCAAGAAGAAGAAAATGCTGAATTTTTAGAGAATTCTGGTTGTGCTATTTGGATAAGAAAAGATTCTAACCCAGATGAAATTATAAATTTAGTTTTAGGAAATGAAGAAAAACTTAATGAAATGCGTAAAAATAGTATTAAACTTGCTAAGAAAAATTCTACTAGGGATATATGCGAAATTTGCTTATCAAGTTTAAGGAAAGGAGAAAAAAATGACTAGTAAACAACGTGCTTATTTAAGAGGACTTGCAAATTCTATAGATGCAATTTTTCAAATTGGTAAATCTGGAATTAATAATAATTTAATAGTTCAAGTTTCTGATGCTTTGGAAGCAAGAGAATTAATAAAAATCTCTGTATTGGAGAGTGCTCCTGCTAATGCTAAAGAATTAGGTCAAATACTTGCAGAAGAGACAAATTCTACATTAGTTCAAACTGTTGGAAGCAAAATAACTTTATATAGAGCAAGAAAGAAAGATTCTAAAATAGTGTTACCTAAATAAAAATGCAAAAAAGTTGTATAAATATAAATTTATATAGCTTTTTTTATTTGACAAAAATACATATTGTATTTGCCTTTCTGCAAAGATATAAGGTTATAATGAAAAACTTCTTATTTTTCTTGACGTCAATTATATTTTAGCACCTATTTATTGTATGTCAAATTTTTTATTTTAGTATTTTTTTAATTATTTTTTATGTTTTTATTGACTTTTATTAAAAATAGTGTTATTATAATTACTGCAATCGTTTTGGTTCAGTAGCTCAGCTGGATAGAGCAACGGATTTCTAATCCGTGGGTCGGGGGTTCGAATCCCTCCTGGATCACCAAAAGTACTAAATTATAATTTAGTACTTTTTATTTTTAAGAGGTGATTATATGTTCATTAAGGATATAAGATTATTTAATATTAGAGTTTTAAACTCAAATGATGATGTTTTATACGAAGGAATGGTAGAGGATGCCCCAGAAGATATATTACGCTTAAATACTGTTGGAGAGGTTACTTTTGACAGTGGCGTAATGATATTACATGTATAAATAAAAAGGTAGGCACAATTAAGTACCTACCTTTTTATTTCAATTTCTTATTTACTATATTTTGAATAGCATCATAGTCATATCCTGCTGCTGTTAATTTTTGTTTCCTTTCAGGGCTATTTCCCCACTTTCCTGCAATTACCTCATTTGCCATTTCTTCATTTGATTTTTTATTTAATTCACTCTTTTTTCCTAATAAAATTTCATTTACTTTATCTTGTACTTCATTATATAAAGAACCTAACGCTTGTTTTCTTGCTTCCCCATTCCCATATTTTCCTGCTATAACCTCATTTGCTAAATCTTCTATTGACTTTGTTTCTTGAGAATTTGTAGTACTGTCTACAGCATTTTTTATTTCTTCAATTGGGAAATTTGTTCCAGGGCAACTTGTAGCTAACATTTCTCTGTGACCTCTTATCCATTTTATATTATATCTCGATTTAATATCTTTTATTAAATCAATTATAGAGTTTTTCTGTACATTAGACATAGTTTCTTCATTAAAGTTTCCTTCTGCACAAATTCCTATGGATATGCCATTTACACCAACGCAATGAGCACCTTCCATATCTTCTGTTCTACCTCTATATATGCTTCCATCTTTTCTTACATAGTATTGATATCCTATACCTGCCCAGCCTTTATTTTTATGATAATTGTGTATCGTTTCAACACTTTGTAGTACGGTTACTCCACTATTATGAAGAACAATTCCTTCAATTCCTTTCATTTTATTATAATTACTATTAAACTGTAATCCCACATCTATTATATTCATTTATTTTCCCCCTCATCATAATTGGTTGTTTAGATTACTTTGTCCCTATGATATAATATGCTGTGTTTTGACTATCTGTGAAAATGTATTTTTTATTTCTATTTTAGCTTCACTATCATATTTTGACATACAAAAAAGCACTCACATAGAGTGCTTCAGTTATATTTTTTGGTGCACCACCGGGGGGTCGAACCCCGGACCTTCTGATTAAGAGTCAGCTGCTCTGCCAACTGAGCTAGTGGTGCATAAATTAATTTAATTTTTCTAACGTTCACATTATAGTCCCTTTTTTTTATTTTGTCAATACATATTTACATTTTTAAGTTTTACATAATGTTTAATTTTAATATTTTCATATTTATTTTCTTTTTATTTATATGTTTTTCGTATACATAAAACGAGATATGGTTAACATATTTACATATCTCGTTTTATTTTATATTTATTCTTTTTATTGATTTTCCGGCATTGTACTTGTTGCAGCAACTTTTTTAGTTCCTCTTTTTACTATTTGTTCTAATGTACTATATGTATCTTTAGAAAGAAGCGTTTTTGAAACAACTGCTCCATTTAATTTTAGTATTTTATAAGTTTCTGCCTTTGCTCCATTTATTCCATATTGTGTTATAATTTCTGTTCCTTCATCTAAAGTATTATCATTTATATAATTTGTTGTATATGGAATAGTTTCAATTACATTAGTTTCTAACTCTACTTCATATTCATTTTCTTCTTTTATTCCATATATTGCAATTTTTACAATACCATTTTGAGCAGTTGACTCTATTTTTATTGGGTAATTTCTTGTATTTTTAAAGCAAAAATCTATTGTTCCCCAAGATACTGTTGCATCTCTACCTTCTTTCACATATGAAGTTAAAAATCTATGATTACTCCTGCTTGTTATTTCTAAATTTGCGTATAACACAGCATTATATAAGGTTGATGAAAGTTGACAAATTCCCCCTCCAATACCTTGAACCACTTTTCCATTGTAGTACACTGCTGCTTCTTTATATCCCGCAGATATCGTACGTTCTCCAACAGTCTTATTATATGAGAATGTTTCTCCTGGGAGTACTATAGTTCCATTTATTTTATTTGATGATAATTCTAAGTTATTACTTCTATTTTTATTGCTTGCATCATATCTTGTTGTAAATTCAGATAATTTATTAGGAAATACCTCTGTTCCTAATTTTTCTAAAGTTATTTCTGGAATTGTTATTTTTAGTGGAATGCTATACTCTTCTTTTTCTTCTTCTAACATTTTTTTGGCTTCATCAATTGTTATTGCAAAGTCAACTCCATTAATTTCAGAATGAACTTTTGTAGGATTTGTTTCCATATACGCGTTTTGTGCTTCTTTATGTATTTCTTTATATATATTGCCAATATCTATTTTTTTAGGTTCAACTGTAGTCGTAGGTATTTCTACTACTTTTTCTCCATCTCTTTGTATTATTTCTTTTAAACTTTCCTTAAATTCGTCTTTTTTTATAGCTATTCCGCTTTGTCCTTTTTTAATTATTAAATTATTATCTTCTATATAATAATTACTCTCTACTACGGCGTTTGGTAATTTGCTACTTAATTTGCTTACTTTTTTATCTATTTCCTCTTCATTGTATGTAATTTCACCATTTATATTTTTCCCAAATAATATCGTTAACAATATTTGATAATTATCTTTTACTATATTTCCTGTTCTACCTATTTTTTGTGCTTCTTTTATTAATTTATCTATATCTATCTCTGGATTTATTTCATCTACTATAATTGTTTCTTCCATATCTTGATATGTAGCTGTTATATCTTTCTTTATACAGTTTTCATACCAATCATTTAGCCTTTTTCTCGCTTCATCTTCATTTAAATTAGCAACATCTACATTTTGTATTTTTATTCCTTTTAAAATTTTTGTATTATTTATATTTATAAGCGAAAAAATCACAGAAAAAAATAATAGAATTACAAAAATTATACTTGAAATGATTATTATTCTATTTTTATTATAATTCTTTTTTGATTTTCTTCTTGTTCTCATTCTCATTTTTATTACATTCCTCCTTGAGATATAAATTAATTTGTTAATATAATATTATCATATCAACTTTTCTTTTACAATATGATAATATTTATTTAAAATTATTTATTTACTTATAGACAATTTTTGTTTTTTTATGTATAATTTTCTAAGAATAAATCGAAAGAGGTAGATTATATGTTAGGAAGTATGTTATCTAAAATCCGTAAAGACAAAAATATTACAAAAGTAGAACTTGCTAAAAAGACAGGCATTAATATTGGTCACTTAACACATATAGAAAAAGGTGAAAGAAATCCTAGTCACAAAACATTAAAAACTATATGCAAAGCATTAGATGTGCCTTCACAACCTTTAATGTATTTATATGATAGAACTTTAACAGAAGATCAAATTCGATATAAAATGTTAAATCATCTTTCTTATAATAAAATTTTAGCTGTAGATTCTCTTGAAAACTTTATAGACTGTCCTTCTGATGTTCCAAATGCAACTATTGCAATAAAAATTCCAGATGACTCTATGGAACCAAAATTAAAAAAAGGAAGTTATGCTTATTTTGAACTAAATTCACCTTTAAATAATAGAGATATTGGTGTAATAAAATATAATGGAGAAACATTAGTTAGAAGATTTATTATTAGAAGAGACAAATTAATTTTAAGACCAGAAAATAAAGATTACCCAGAAATGGACATTTCTGAGAATGACGATTTTACAATTATTGGCAGAATTGTTTTTTCTTCTAAAAGATAGTATTTTTTTACTTTTTTTGCAAAAAAATACTTGAATATTATATTATTTAATAATATAATGTTTTTACAAAAGATAAAATTGAGGAGAGATATTTAAAATGGAACTAGTTAAAAATATATTTTTTAATACAGATAAAATAATTCAAAATTCAAAGTTAAAAATTTCATATGTTGGAACTTTATATCAAAAAGGTTCTTCTGAAGTTTTTCTACATTATGGTTTTAACACTAATTGGGATGGTGTTAATGATGTTAAAATGGAAAAAACAGACCTTGGCTTTCAATGTGAAATAGAAATAGGAAATTTTGACACATTAAATTTATGCTTTAGAAATAGTGTAAATGAATGGGATAATAATAATTGCGAAAATTATATTTTTGAAATAGAAAAATTACCAGACAGTGTTGAAGAGTTGTCTTTAATAGTTGCAGAAAATAACGAAATGCAAATTCACAAAGGTCTAAGAAAAACATATATATGGAGCAAAAAAATTAAACTTGCAGTTTATAAAATTATTAAATTTGTTCCAAAAATAATATCTGGAAATTATAAAAGAAAATTAAATGAAAATAATTAAAAAAATAAGCAAAAGTTATACTAAAACTTTTGCTTATTTTTTTATATTTCTTTAAACTTATTTAACTTTATAATTGAACAAATAATAATTACTATTGATATACCTACTATTCCTGTAATTGTTCTTTCTCCTGTTTGTGGTAAAATCTTTGGTAGTTTTTCATCTATTTTTGCATTATAAATAATTCCATTATTGCTTTCATATTCTACTTCTCCACACATATTTACAATACTTTTATATTCTTTTTCATCTTTTATATAATCTGTAGAGACTTCAATTTGTTTATATATATATTCTCCAGGTTCAATTCCTATAAAAGTTCCTTTTCCTTCATTGTTTGTTATAATTGTAATTTGTTTTCCGTCTTTATCTAATACTGGTTCCCCATTTTTGTTATATAATCCTATTTTCGAACCTGATATTCCAATTTTAGTATCTTTTATATAATTAATAATTGGTATTTCAAATGGTTCATGTTTTAATATTAATTTTATTTCTTTATTTGTATTTATATCAATTGCTTTTCCTTCTCTTGTAATTTTAAATTTATACGTTTTTTGTGTTTTTACTTCTTCTATTGTATATATTCCTTCTGTTAACCCTTCTATATCATATGATCCATTTTCGTCGGAAATACACTCTCTTACAATTTCCCCTTTTTCATTTTTTACATAAAATTTTGTTTCTTTTAAAGGTTCAGATTTTTCATCTAAGCATACAACTGGTATTTTATAATCATTTATTTCTAATTTAAAATATTTAAATACTATAGTACTTAATATAGAGCAATCATGTTGTAAATATGATGAAATCAATCCAAAACTTTCTCCTGAATATGCATTACTATCCAAATTTAAATTTAATATTTCTTTGTTATTATCTATGACTTTTACGTTCGTTGGTGAAGTATTTATAACTAAATTATGTATAACATCTGATGTTTTATTTATAGTCTTAACTAATTTTCCATAGTCTGCAATTACCTTGTTAGATGTATTTTCAAATTTATTTATATCAACATTGTCCAGTCTATATATGCAAATATCATTTTCTCTATATAATAGAACATATCCTGACAACTTATTATCTTGTATAGTAGAATTAAATATGAATCCAGCACCATCTAAAGTATGATAATTTGCTTGGCTTTCATCTACTGTAAATTTAAATATTTTTTCTCCTGCATTTTTATATTCTTTATATAAAAAGTCTTTATATGATGTGTCTCCATACCCATAAAAAGCAATATCTTGTCCCAATTTTATATGTCTTCCGTTATACGCTTTGTCTGAAGTTGTTACTCTAGTATGCCATTCCCAGAAATCATCTTTTAGCCATTCCTTATCTATTTCTATTATTTCTTTTTCGGCTTTTGCTAATATAATTTTTTTGTCTTCCATTTTTACAATATTATTAATGTTAATTAATGCTAATATTCCTAACACTGTAAATATTGCTATGCTTTTGTTTACTAATTTTTTTATCTGTTGCATACTTTATTCTCCTATATATTTTAATACATTTATTTTCTTAATTATATATCAACATATTATAGTTATCAATGTTTATTTCTCAATTTCTATTTTTTATTGTATTTTTGATTAAAATATAATTATTGTTATATATTCCATCCTCCATTTATAGAAATTATCTGACCTGTAGTATATTCATCTTCAATTAACCATTTTACACATTTCGCAATGTCTTTTGTTCTTCCAATTCTTTCTAGTGGTATCTCTTCCTCTATTTGTTTTAATTCTTCTTTGCTTAAATCTCTATTCATTGACGTGTCTATAATTCCTGGTGCTATACTATTTATACGTATCCTAGAAGGTCCTAGTTCTTTTGCCAAGGACTTTGTCATTGCATCTACACCTGCTTTTGCTACACTATAGTGCACTTCACATGATGCTCCTGTTACTCCCCATATTGATGAAATATTTATTATACAACCTTTTTTATTGTGTATCATATTTTTAGCTACTTCTTGTGTCATATAAAATACTGAATTTAAATTTGTATTTATCATATTGTTCCAATCTTCATCTGTTATGTCTGTAAATAATTTTATTTGTGATATTCCTGCATTATTTACTAAAACATCTATATTTCCAAATTTACTTATTGCAAATTCTACTAATTTTTTTGTTTCTTCTCTTTTGGTTACGTCTGCTTTATATATTTCCACAGAATATCCTTTTTGTGTGCATTCTTCTTGAATTTTTTTAGCTAATTCTTCAGATTTATTATAATTTAAAACAACGTTAAATCCTTCTTCAGCTAATATTTTTACAATACTTGCTCCTATTCCTTTAGAACCTCCTGTAACAATGGCTGTTTTTTTCATTTTATCACCTTCTCTTTATTATATTTGCTTCTACTCTTTCTTCCATTATTTAAATTAGCACCTTTATATGTACTAGTTAACGAATGGCAATTTGGACATAATAATATTAAGTTTTCTTCATTATTGTTTTTATAATTTCCATCTATATGTTCTATTTCCAATGGTATTTTATTTGTATATTTATTAATCTCACCTCATCCACACCTTGCACATTTATAATTATATTTTTCAAATAAATATGTTTTTATATATGATGAAATTTGATATTCTCCTCTCATTCCATTTATCTGATTATTTTTCCATTTTTTTATATACATTTTTAATTGATATTCTTTTTGACATTTATTACTACAATATTTAGAACGTTTATTTATCTGTTTGTTACAATTTAAACAATACATAATAATCACCCTCTAATTTTTCTTAATAAAACAAAAAATCAAGCAAGTTTTAAAAACAAGCCTGATTTTAAGTATTGGAGCCACTTGCCCGAATCGAACGGGCGACCTACTGATTCATACTACTATAATTTTCATTACCACATTGTGTTTGTAGTCTGGACTTTCTCTTTACCATAGCTTATTCGCTTTAGGTACACCGTATAAAGTCTCTACACTCGAATTTCTTCTAGCTCGGGATTAACATATATGAAATACTTAGTCTTCCCCGAATTAGCGGTGTCCACTTTAAATGTTTCCAAATAAAGGTGCAAAATAGTTCAAAATAGAAATCTCTTTCTATCTATTCCACAAGTCAGTTGCTCTACCATCTGAGCTAAAGTGGCATATAAGGTATTGGTGACCCCTACGGGAATCGAACCCATGTCTCCGCCGTGAAAGGGCGATGTCTTAACCGCTTGACCAAGGGGCCTTATAATAATTTTGCCAAGGATTTAAGTAATTTTAAATCCTTGGTATTGGTGAGCCATCGCGGATTCGAACCGCGGACAACTTGATTAAAAGTCAAGTGCTCTACCACCTGAGCTAATGACCCAAGTAGAGTCGCGTTTAATTGCGACTGCTAATACATATTACTATATTTTTTTTGGTTTGTCAACATTTTTTGTAAAATTTGTGAAATTTTTGTGTTTTTTTTATTTGTTTAACTTTTCAATCAATTCATTTACGTCTATTCCATGTACATCACAAGCCTCTTCTATTGTTTCTGCTTGAGATGCTGGACATCCTAAACAATGCATACCAATCTCTAATAATATATCAGCTTTTTCTGGTGCTAACTCTAATATTTCTCCTATTGTAGTATCCTTTGTAAAATTCATTTTTTCACGTCCTTTCCTTCTTAAATTTCAAAACTTATATTTTAATCATATTGTCTATATTTTCTTTGTCGTTTTTTATCGTTTTTTTAGAACCTTTGTCATTCTAACACATTTTTCAAAAAAAGTATAGACAATTTCGAAAAAATATTGTATTATGTCTCCTAGAAAAGGAGAGTGATGCTTATCAATACACTTATAAATGCTTTTTTTATTATTCTTATTATTAATTTTTTTATTACTTTTTATTCAATTTATACTTTTTTTGATATCTACTTTTTCCATAATAGGCAAGGTTTAAAATTAAGTATAAAAAAGGATTCATTTAAAGATGAGATTTAATAAATTTAAAAAAATTTTATTATCTATTATTTTTTCGATATTATCTTTTTTAATTATTTTTAAAATTTTTTTCTCAGTATTTACTGCAAACGAAATCATCATAACTTATGGCATCCATCCCTTTAATATTTGCGAAAAAAATTTAGAATTATGGATTTTTTTTAAATTCGCTTTTGTTTTTACTTATATTTTTTCTAATTTTATTATTTTCTATTTTACTTTTTCTAAAATATTTCACACTTCCAAAAAGAAATCTCATAGAAAAACAATAAAAAATAATTATGATTTAACCCTAAATATAGGTTTCAATAAAAATAGTGAACTCATAAAAATTCCAGAAAAAAGTTTGTATCAAAATATTTTAGTAACTGGTACAATTGGCACCGGTAAAACATCTAGTGCAATGTATCCATTTACAAAACAATTAATTGAATATAAAAGTAACTCTACTAATGAAAAATTAGGTATGTTAATTTTAGATGTAAAAGGAAATTATTTTTCTAAAGTATATGAATATTGTTCCCATGCCAAAAGATTAAATGATTTGATTACCATAGATTTATCAGGAAATATTAAATATAACCCATTACATAAGCCAAATTTAAAACCTTCTGTTCTTGCAGATAGACTAAAAACTATTTTACTTTTATTTTCTCCAAATAACTCTGAATCTTTTTGGTTAGATAAAGTAGAAACTGTTTTAACAGAATGTATTAAACTTGTTAGGCTCTATAACAATGGTTATGTTACCTTTGAGGAGTTACATAATCTTGTGGTTTTCCCTGATTATTATAAATCGAAAGTATCTATTTTAAGAGAAAAGTTCGTTAATAATCTCTTTTCTTCCGAAGACATTTACAATTTACTATCTGCTTTAAATTTTTTTGAAAAAGAATATTTTGGCCTAGATTCTAGAACTTTATCAATTTTAAAATCCGAAATAACACGTATTACTAATTTATTTATTTCTGATTATTCTGTAAAAAATATTTTTTCTCCTAACCAAGAAGAACTTAATTTCTTAGGATTTTCTGATGTTGTTAATAGTGGAAAAATTGTAGTTTTAAATATGAATATTGCAGAATATCGAAATTTATCTAAAGTTATTGCCGCATATTTAAAATTAGATTTTCAAAGTGAGGTAATTTCTAGACTTAACAAAGAAAATTTTAATGATAATTCTGAACTTTCTTTACTTTTAGATCAAAAATATTCTAATAGACCTGTTTGTTTTATTAGCGATGAGTACCATGAATATGTTACTTTAACAGATGCTGCTTTTTTTGCAGAAAGTAGAGAAGCTAAATGTATTAATATTGTTGCAACACAAAGTTATACTTCTTTATTAAATACATTAAACAATTCTAATTCAGTTAAAGTAATCGTTCAAAATTTAGTAAATAAGCTATGGTTTAGAAGTGATGACATTTTTACGATAGAAGATGCCCAAAAACAAATTGGTAAAGAAGAAAAGAAAAAAGTATCAAAAACAATTTCTGAAAATGCAAAAGAAACAAATTACAGTTATATTTTTAATAATTTTTTATCTAAAAATTCTAATATTTCAGAATCTCTTAATTCTTATTTCCAGACAGACTACATTTACGATACAAATTTTTTTACTAGCAAATTAGAAACATTTTCTTGTTTAGCATTTTTGTCTGATGGAAACAAAATTATAAATACACAAAAATTAAATTTAATACCTTATTTTAAATTATAGGTTTATAAGTTCCTTAAAAACTTAAATTTATTTAAAGGAGTATTGTATGAAAAAAATATATTTTCTTTTATTATTTATTATTTTATTTAATATTATTTTTATTGACTATTGTTATGCCTGGGGAGAGCCCAAACTCGTTTCAACATTAAATAATGCTTTTGAAGAAATAGAAGGTTGGCTTTTAAAACTAGCAACTCCTGCCGCAGCAGTTGCCGTTGGAACTGGCGTTTTTATGAAAAAATTTAGTTTTGGTGATGAAGAACGAATTCGTATAGGAAAAAAGATAATTCGAAGTAGTCTATTTTCTTACGGATTTATTTTAGCAATTAATTTAATATTATCTGCTATTCAATCTCTAGTTTCTTAATTAATATTTTTTGATTGGAGGTGGAAAATATTAATTCAAATTCTAATGTGACAGAAACTATAATTAATACTATTAATACTATTTTTTCTACTTTGTTTTCTTCTATTGATAATAGTATATATTCTAGTTTGGATAATCTAACATTTATTAGTGCTGATATTTTTAACAACTCTATAATAAAAACATTATTAAATTCCAAAATTTCTAATAGTTTAATACTTATTTGTAATTCACTGTTAGTTGGTTTTATTATTTTCTATTGCATAAGGTTATTATATTCACATTTTACTTATGTTGAATTAGAAAAGCCTTCTCAATTTGTTTTTAAAGTATTAATATTTTCAATTTGCATCAACTCTTCTTTTTTTATATGTGAACAAATTTTAAATATAAATTATTTAATTTCAGCATGTATTTCGGAAATAGGAAAAAATATTTTAAATGTAGATATTTCTTTCAATAGCCTGATATTAAACTTAAATTCTATTATTAGTATAGAAAAAGATAGTTTTAACATTTTTTCAATAGATGGATTATTAAAAGGATTTATTTCTTTTGGATTATTTAATCTAATTTTTTCTTATTCTCTTAGATATATCATTATACAAGTTTTTATATTAATTTCACCATTTTCTTTTTTAACATTAATTAATAATTCGACATCATGGTTCTTTAAAAATTGGCTTAGAAATTTTATAGGATTGCTACTATTACAATCACTAATTTCACTTATATTATTAGTTGTATTTTCAATTAATTATAATTCGTCTGACATCTTGTCTAAGGTACTCTATGTTGGAGGAATTTATGCTTTGACTAGAGCAAATGTATATATAAAGGAATTAGTCGGTGGATTGTCTACAGATATAAAAACATCTTTTAGTAATTTTATTAAATATTTAAAATAATATTGGAAAGGAGTATTATGAAATTTATTTTTCCACAAAATTATAATTTTAAATCCAAACTTTTTGGCTTTATTGATTACCCGGTAGCAATTGTTAATCTTTTTTTATTCGCTATTATATATTTATTTTGTAGCATATTTTTTAATAGTTTTTATTTAAAAATAATTATTACTATTTGCATTTGCTTTCCTATACTTTTAATTAGCATTGTTGGATTTAATCATGAAAATATTATTTATGTATTTATTTATATTTTTAAATTTTTTAAACATAGGCGAGTATATCTATATTGGCCTTAACTAAATTATTTTGTAAAATTACTTATTATAATTCACATTTTTTATGTTTTATAAAAAAATTTTTAATATATTATAAAACTTTTTATAAGCTGTAAATTGTAATTACTACTCATTTGACTTGTCATGATATTTTGTATTTTTTTGTTGTAAATTCTGTGCAAAAATGATATAATTTTTATACTATGTTTTAGATAAGGAGAATTGATATGAAATTAGAACAAAACGATATACCTTTATTATTTTCATCAACAGAATTACCAGATGTATTCTTTACAGAATATTTATCTCAAACAAATGGAGATTACATAAAAATATATTTATATATGATTTTTCTATCTAAATATGGTAAAGATATAAAAATAAATGATTTATCCAAAAAGTTAAATATAGATTTTAAAGTAATTCAAGAATGCATAAAATATTGGGAAGATTTAGGTGTAATTACAAAAAAAAATACTGGTTATATCATCAATAATTTGCAAGAAATAGAGTTGCATAAATTGTACAAGCCTAAAGTTGCCCTATCTTCTGAAGATTTGGCAAAAACTGCTCAAAATCAATATAGAGCTAAAGCAATTGAAAATATTAATAATTTATTCTTCCAAGGTATAATGTCCCCTTCTTGGTATAGTGATATTGATTTATGGTTTAAAAAATACTGTTTTGATGAAGAAGTTATGATTGCTCTATTTCAATATTGTTATAACCGTAGTGCTTTACATAGAAACTATATTCAAACAGTTGCAGATGCATGGCATAAAAATAATGTAAAAACATTTGCTGATTTAGATAAATTATTTGAAAAGCAAGAAAAATTAAATGTATTATATAAATCAATTTCTAAAAAGCTTGGATATACTAGAACCCTTACCGAATATGAAAAAGGATATATCGAAAAATGGTCTATTGAATATTCTTTCTCACCAGAAATAATAGAAATTGCATTAAAAAAGACTACATCTAAAGCCAACCCTAACTTTGATTATTTAGATAAACTTTTAACAGATTGGCATGATAGAGGTTTTAAAACACCAGAAGAAATTCAAGCATTTTTATCAGATTTAAAACAGAAAAATAAAGACATAAAAAAATTAGAAAAAAATACCGGATATAATAATTATGAACAAAGAAAATACGATAATCTAAATAATTTATATGCTAATTTTAATTAATTGGAGGATGTAAATTGAATAACTCAAATTTAAAAAAATTATTAACTGAATATGAAAAAAAACGCTTACAAGCAATGTATGATGCAGATTCAAGAAAGCAAGAATTATATTTACAAAATCCTCGCCTTCAAGAAATAGATGACACCCTAAGTAAGGAAGCAATAAATGCTTCAAAACTTATGATTTCTTCTAGAAACCCAGCTATTTTACAAGACTTAAACAAAAAAATTGCTATTCTTAAAGACGAAAAAAATAGAATATTAAATAGCTTAGGTAAAGATGAATCTTATCTAAAACCTATATATGAATGTAAAGATTGTAATGATACAGGTTATATCACAACTAATTCTGTTTCAGAAATGTGTCATTGCTTAAAACAAAAATTATTTGATATAGAGTACAATAAATCTAATATTTATAACTTAGAAAAGCAAAATTTTAATTATTTTTCTTCTACTCTATACTCTGATGAGGTTGATGAGGAAAAATATAAATCAAAAATCTCTCCTAGAGAAAACATAGAAAAAATTAAAAATTTGTGCATGAATTTTATAAATAATTTTGATGATGAAAATGAAAAAAATCTTTTATTTACTGGTAATACAGGTTTAGGAAAATCATTTTTATCTAGCTGTATTGCTAATGAATTATTAAAAAAAGGAAAAACTGTCCTTTACCAAACAGCCCCAGTTATGTTAGATACTGTTATAGACTATCGTTTTGGTAAAGATAATTCTTCAAAAGATATTTATGAAAATTTATTAAATGTTGATTTATTAATCATAGACGATTTAGGAACTGAATGTATGAATTCAATGAAATTTTCTGAATTATTTAATATTATAAATACTCGTTTATTAAATTCTAATCATAAAGTAACAAAAACAATTATTTCAACAAACCTAAGTCTTCAAAATCTATTTTCTACATATGATGAGCGTATCGTATCTAGAATAGTCGGAAATTATAATATTTGTTACTTTTTTGGAGATGACATACGTTTTAAAAAAAGATAAATTTAAAGTTCTATAATAGATATTAAATAGTTATTTTTTATATAACCACCCTAATATTTATTATAGAACCCAAAATAAAATGGACGCCTAGCGTCCATTTTTTATTTTTCTTCTTCCTCTTCAGATTCTATTAACTCTATACTTACAACTTTTCCACCGTCATTTGTTCTCATTAATGTTACGCCTTGTGTAGATCTTCCAAGAACACTAATTTCTTTAACTTTTAGTCTTATAATAGTACCTTTATCTGTAATTAACATTACATCTTCTTCACCTGTTGCAATTCTTATTCCTACTATATCACCTGTTTTTGGTGTTATTTTATATGTAAGAACTCCTCTTCCGCCTCTATTTTGTACTCTATACTCATCTAGCTCTGTTCTTTTTCCAAATCCATGCTCTGTAATAGAAAGTAATGTTGCTTTGCTATTTTCTATAATAGATTCCATTCCTATTACTTCGTCACCTTCATCTAGTCTAATTCCGATAACACCTTGAGCTGTTCTTCCTACAGAACGTACATCTTTTTCACTAAATGTTATAGCTAGACCTTTTTTAGTAACCATTACAACATTATCTTGTCCATCTGTTAAACGTACATCAATTAGTTCATCATCATCTTTTAGTGTAATTGCAAGTAATCCAGTAGTTCTTGCAGAATCATATTCTTGTAATTGAGTCTTTTTAATTAATCCACTCTTTGTTCCCATTAATAGATATTTTCCTTCAGCAAAATTTTGAATTGGTATAACTGCTGAAATCTTCTCTCCATTATCTAATCTTAGTAAATTAACAATAGCTGTTCCTTTTGCTGTTCTACCTGCTTCTGGAATTTGATATCCTTTTAATCTGTATAATTTACCTTTATTACTAAAGAATAAAATAGTATCATGTGTAGATGCTGTAAATATTTGTTTTACAAAATCATCCTCTTTTGTAGTCATTCCTGTAATGCCTTTTCCTCCTCTTCTTTGGCTCTTATATGTATCTAAAGGCATTCTTTTTATATAACCAAAATGACTTAAAGTAATAACAGATTGCTCTTCTTTAATTAAGTCTTCAATTTCAAATTCACCTTCTGCTGCTACTATTTTTGTCTTTCTTTCATCACCATATTTAGCTTTTATTTCTAATAATTCTTCTTTAATTATTTCGCAAACTAATCTTTCGCTATTTAATATCTCTCTTAAGTGAGCTATTAATTCCATTAATTGTTTGTACTCTTCTTCTATTTTTTCACGTTGTAAACCTGATAATGTCTTTAATCTCATGTCCAAAATAGATTGAGCTTGAATATCAGAAAGTCCAAAACGTTCCATTAATTTTTCCTTAGCATCATCATAAGAATTACGAATAATGTTAATTACTTCATCAATGTTATCTAATGCTATTTTTAATCCCTCTAAAATATGTGCTCTTGCTAAAGCCTTGTCCAAATCAAATTGTGTTCTACGTAAAATAACATTTTTTCTATGGTCTATGTAATAATCTAAACATTGTCTTAATGTTAATATTTTAGGTTCTCCATTTACTAATGCTAACATTATTATTCCAAAAGTAGTTTGCATTTGTGTAAATTTGTATAATTGATTTAATATAATTTGAGCATTTGCGTCTCTTTTTAATTCAATTACAACTCTTACTTTATGCTCTCTATCTGATTCATCTCTTAATTCAGAAATTCCTTCTATTCTTTTTTCTCTTGCAAGTCCGGCTATTGTTTCTATTAATTTTGCCTTATTTACTTGATATGGAAGTGAATGTACAACTATTCTTTGTTTATTTCCACTCATTTCTTCTATTTCTGCTTCTGCTCTTAATGTTATTTTTCCTCTACCTGTTGAGTATGCTTCTTTTATTCCTTCTCTTCCTAAAATCATTCCTTCTGTTGGGAAATCAGGACCTTTTATTACACTCATCAAATCTTCATCGGTAACATTGTCTTCATCAATTATTTTAATAATTCCATTAATTACCTCTGTTAAATTGTGTGGTGGTATATTTGTTGCCATACCTACAGCAATACCAGAAGAACCATTAACAAGTAACGCAGGTATTTTTGCTGGTAGTACAGCTGGTTCTTGCAATCTATCATCAAAGTTAGGCATAAAGTCTACAGTATTTTTTTCTATGTCTGTAAGCATAACCTCTGCCATTTTTGACATTCTAGCTTCAGTGTAACGATAAGCAGCAGCTCCATCACCATCTATTGAACCAAAGTTTCCATGTCCGTCAATTAATGGATATCTCATAGAGAAATCTTGTGCAAGTCTTACCATTGCATCATAAACAGATGAGTCTCCGTGTGGATGGTATCTACCTAAAACGTCTCCAACTGTTGTTGCAGATTTTCTGTATGGTTTATCCGGTGTTAATCCATCTTCATGCATTGTATATAAAATTCTTCTGTGTACTGGTTTTAAACCATCTCTAACATCTGGAAGTGCACGAGATACAATAACACTCATGGCATAATCTATGTATGCTGTTTTCATTTCTGTTTCTATATCTCTGTCAATAATTTTTCCGTCTTTATCTTGAATTTCTT
Source organism: uncultured Clostridia bacterium (assembly GCA_934153805.1). Taxonomy (GTDB): domain Bacteria; phylum Bacillota; class Clostridia; order TANB77; family CAG-508; genus UMGS1663. The sequence continues at coordinate 60,106 of CAKPFO010000003.1, forward strand.
CCATTTTTTTAACCTTCCTTTCGCTTAAAAACATTATGTTTTTTCTATGATTGTATTATATTTTAAATACCCAAAAAAAGCAAGAAAAAACACAAAAAAACTTACGGAAATTTAAGTTTTTTCATGTTTTTATTTCATATTTTTATTAAACATTTATTCTCTACTATTTAATTGCCATTTTAATATTGGATAACCATTATTATATTTCCATTTTCCAGATGTATCTTTTACATCATTTATCCATTCACTACCTAATGTAGAAACTAGTTCCATTAATTCTGTTGATGTTTTTTTATTTGTAGCACTGCTTTCGTATTGCTTAGTGGTACTATTATATTTATACATTAAATATGTTGAAGCTGTATCTAAATAATAGCAGTTATTTATTTTCGCATTTTCATAATCTGCTATAGAATCCCAACGCCATCCTTGAGTTGCTATTATCCCCCCTCTTAATATTCTAATTTCTGTTGTACTTTCTTCTATTGTATTCTCTTTTATTTTTCCTATATTATAACAATTTTCTACTAGTCCATTTCTACCTCTATGTGATGAAACTATCCCTCCTGAAGCACCATTAGTTATATTTATATCTCCCATATTATAACAATTTTTAACTGTTCCATAATTACTACGTACAATTCCTCCTCCATATGTAAAACCTACTGCTTGTTCTATTTTTACTTTATTATAACATTTATTAATTAAACCATAATTTGCACTAACTATTCCAGATGCTTCTAAGTCTTCTGCACTACTTGAAGTACTCTTCACAGTTCCTGAAACACTACAATCTTCGATATTTCCGCTTAAACTATATAATAAACCTGATGCACTTCTTCTAGTTGCATATTTATTGTCCATATATATATTCTCTAATTTTACTTTTTTTACTGTTCCTCTACTATTTACATTTTTTATAAATGACATATCTCTATATTTATCCGTTTCCATATACACATTTGAAATAGAATAATAATCTCCGTTTAAAGTCCCTGCAAATTCATTTATTGGTATCCATTGATTATTTACACTTCCTTGCAAGTCTATATTTGCTATTTGTAATATAGTTTCTCCACTAAATGTGTTTCCTTCATTTGCAATTGTTGCTAATTTTTTTAGATTTGTTGCTGTTCCTATTGTGTAGTTTTTTATTCCTTCTTGATTTGCTTCTTTTACTTTATTTGTTGTACTTATTACTTTTAACTTTAATGTATAGTCATTGTAAAATTCTAAATTTACTAAATTGCTTAATTTGTCTAAACTTAATGTTTCTGTATATTTCTTGCTATTTACATCTTTTGCATAAATTACTGTATCTTCTAATTTTAGTTCTACCTTTTGAATGCTACTTCCTAGTGCTGTTGCTCCTATTCCTATTGTCGTTCCTTCTGTTATTTTATTATTACTTACTTGCACTGTTGCTGTTACATTTTCTTCCCATATTGCATACAATGTTGTATTTTCTTTTATCGTTATATTATCTCCATTATTATAGCTTGTTCCTGTTCCGTCTTGATTTGTATTCCAACTTACAAAATTAAATCCTTCTTTTGTATATGTATTTTCTGGCAATTTAGTTTCTGTATTTTTCTCTACCTCTTGATTTTCCATCGTTCCTTGTGCACTATTTGCATTAAAAGAAATTGTTACTATATCTTTACTCCATATTGCATATAAAGTCACATCTTTTTCTGGTCTATACTTACTACCTGCAGAATATATTGTTCCTCCTGATGATTTCTGCTCGCTCCACCCTGCAAAATGATAATTTTCTTTTGTAAAATTATTTTCCTTTAATGTTACACTAAATCCTGCTCGTACTTCTTGCTCATCTAAGTTTCCAGTTCCTCCGTTTGAGTCATACTCTACTGTATATTTTTTCCCTATTTTCTTGAAAGAGTCACGTATGCTGGCTGTTTGATTTTGATTATCTATGTCTATTATTATTTCGTAATCATCTTTTGTATCTACTAATAATATACTGTTATCTTCTATATTTGCCTGTTCTGCTAAACTGTCATCACATATTAAAGCATCTTTTACCCAGTCTCTATTTTTAATTTTTACTTGCAGACTTTGTATAAATGCTTCTTCTTTTGCTGTTGTTACTCTTCCGTGTTTGCTCATCTAATATATCTAAGTTTAATTCTTCAAAATATGTAGCTTTCTTATACTCTTCTCTTGCTCTTGTTGCTTTAGTTATTAGTCCATTTTCTCCTACTGTCAAATTAATTGTTACTCCAACTAGTATTATTAATACAATTATGGTTATTACTAATGATATTAATGTGATTCCTCTATTCTTAATTAATTTTCTCATTTTCTTTTGTACCTCCTTTTTACTATATTTTTATAATACACGTATTACGTGTATTTGTCAATATTCGTGTTACGGATATTTTATAATATTTTTGGTGATTATATGAATTTAAGAATTAGAGATTTAAGAGAAGATAAAGATTTTACTCAAACTTATATTGCTAACATATTAGGAATAACTCAACAAACTTATTCTAGATATGAAACTGGTGAAATAACTATTGATATTTTTAATTTAGTCAAATTAGCTAAATTTTATAATACATCTACTGATTATTTGCTTGGACTTACAAATAATTCAAATGCTTATGAAAAATAAAATAATCTACTATTACAATTAAAACATATAATAGCTTATTTAATGAAAAAAAGTGAAATAACTTAAAATGCTATTTCACTTTTATTCCATTTTCCCATATTTCTTCAGCAGATATGTCTATGTTTTCATTCCAACTGATTCCATGTCCACCCGCATCTACTTTTACTTTTTTAAATAAATTTTTATCCTCTAAATTTTTAAAATCTTTCCATTTATTTATTATATTTTTTATATCATATTGTATTATTCTTTTGTCATCAAATACTACTTCTATTATTAAATTGTCTTTTGCTGTTACACTTTCTATTTTATGAAACATTGCCCTTCCCCCCCTTTTAGCTTTTACTTTAAAGGCTTTATTTTTTTAAATTCTTGTTTTTCCCATATTTTTATTATTTCTTTTTGATTTAAAATAATCCACTCTCTAACTAATTTTAATGCTTTTTCTGGCAAATCACCTTCAAGTACCTCTAACGTTTTTATGTTTATTGCTGACATATATTCTCCATATATCGCATGTATATGAGGTGGATTATGTTCATTTTGTGAATAATATATTTTTATTGTTATACCGTAAAATGATGAAATAACTGGCATCCTTTTTTCTCCTTTATTTTATTATTTTTTAACTTTAAAGTCAATATTAATTTAACATTTTGGCTAATTCTAGTTGTTCATTCGTTAAATTAAAGTTTCTTCCATTAGTTCTAATTAAGTTATGTAGATTTTGAATAGTACGTGCTTCTTTTATTGTATTTTCCAAAGGGATTAAATTTTTAATTTCTGCATTTATTTTATAAAGTTCTCTTGTCATTCCTTCAAAATCTTTATTGTTATAATATTGCTTCCAGTTATTAGAATATTTTTGCAATTTTTCTGCGCTTTCTAATTGTTTATTAAATTCATTTTCTATGTTATTTGCTACATTATTTAATATAGTATTTTTTCCTGTCTTTATTGCTTTTGTTATATTGTATGGTAATATTCCTGTCTGTTGAGTTTTATTTAATACAAAATCGATTGTATCAGATATTCCATCTATTATTCCTCCTTTTTGTATGGCTGCTTGTACTTGAGATACATTTTCAAAATTACCTGTTACTATTCCTACTGCACTTTTTCCTAGATCTATAGCAGATGATACAGCCTTTTTTATCCCTTGAGATAATCCTTCTTTTAATAAAGTATCTTTAATGTCTATTATTTGATTTTCTATTAAGTCCGGTAAAATCATTCTTAAACCTATATTTATTCCAGAGTTAATTGTCTTTCCTAATGTTGTTTCTAAAAAATTATTTTGTTTTTTTTCTATTTCTAAATTATTAGTAATATTATTTTCTTTTAATTCATTTTGTAAAATTTCCATATATTTTTCTGCATATTATTTAAATAATTATGCTCTCCTTTCTTTTAATTTTTTTTAATATTAATTTTAACTTTTATTATTTATATTAAATTAATTATTTTTTTATTAATTTAATAATTATTCATATATTTTTATTTGATATTTATTTTTATTAAATAATTAATTTTTATTTTATAGTCTTTATTTATTTTTTTTAATATTTTTATTAACTTGCTAAATTATTTATTTTTTTATTTATTACTTTAATTTTTATTTCATAAATGTTTTTTATACTCTTTATTTTTATTGCACTTTTAATAATCTTTATCAACTTATTAAATTATTTAATTTTTATTTATCAATTTGCTTTTTATTTTATAAATATCTTTTCGTAATCTTTATTTATTTCTTTTTTTATAATTTTATTTTTTTTATAATTTTTATTAATTAAATAATTATATTTTTCATTAAAATTTATTTTTCCTAATATTTTATATTCACTAAAAATATTTCTTATTGTTTTATCCTTTATTGAATATTTATTATATTTATTTATTAATAAATTAAATCTATTTTTTTCTATATTCCATTCTTTATTATAAATTTCTAATAATCTTTTTGCTTTTTTTATTTCTATTAAATTAGGTTCAAAAATATATATATTAAAATCACTATTTATTATGATATTTTTTGTATATTCAAAAAAACATTCTGCTGAATTGTCAATTATAATATAATCATAATAATCTTTTAATTCCTCTAAAATACTTTGAATTTTTAAACTACTTATTTTATATTTGCTATCAAACAATAAATTAATACCTGAAATCAAATCTATATTTTTATTAATTTTTATTATTAATTCCTTTATATTTATTTTATTATTTATTAAACTATTATTTTGAATTTTATTTTTTATTTTTTCTGGATATTTGTTTACACCAAGAATAGTATGCAAACTATTATTTAAGATATCGAAATCTATGATTAAAATTTTGTTATTATCTTCTTTTAAAATATTAGCAATATTTACTGTTACTATACTTTTTCCTACTCCTCCTGTTCCTAATATACTAATTATTTTTTTATTTTCTATTATTTTATTTTTTTCTTTATTTTTACTATTTAATATTTTTATTATTTTATTTTTTATATTACTTTTTTCCATATCTGTTTTTTCTTTTTTATTATTTATTAAATTTTCATTTAAATTAATTTCTATATTATTTTTTATTAATATATTTTTTAAATTTTCTAATTCTTGAATAATTTTCTCATTTTCATTAAAATCACTTTTTAATAAATTAATTATATCATTTATTCCTATTTGATTATTATAAAAAATTTTATAAATACCTTTTGCATATAAATAATTTTCTATTTCTTCTTTTTTATTTTCTAATATTAAAATTATTTTTATATAATTATTTTTTTCTTTTATTTTTTCAATTAATTTTTTTATTTCATATTTTCCTGGTAAAAACTCACTTAAAATTAAATAATCTATTTCTTTTTTATTTTCTAATATTTCAAAAATTCCATCTTGATATTGTATATCATTTGTTAAAATATTAAATTCATTTATCATTTTTAATTTGTCATTTAATTCAGAATTGCATAATGCAGTTACAATATTTTTCATATTTATGACCATTCCTTTCCTTAACCCTTCTAATATTACATCTATGAAAGGCTTTATTTTCAAAACTTTTCTTTGCATATTTTTTATACAATTTTTTCTTCATTGTTTTTATTTTTTTCTATTAATTTTTTTTCATAATCTGCTGCTTCTATTTTAGTTAATATATGCTCATCACCTACAAACATTAAGCACTCTCCTCTTTTTAAGGATTTTATTTCTATTTTTTCTTTTTCTGATAAATTGGTAAATTCAGATAATAATTTTATGTTTTCTTCTTCCAATGAAAAAAAGGTTTTTATTTCTGAATTATTTAAAATGCTTTTTCCATATGCTCCATTTTCTAAGCTAAATAAATCTGAAACATCTTGCGTAATTGCAACTCCACTGCCTCCATATTTTCTAATAGTTTTAAATATTTTATAAATAAAACTTGCAACTTCTTTATTAGATGTTACTCCTATTAATCTCCATATTTCATCTAAATAAATAGCTTTTTTTACATTTCTATCTTTTTTTATCTTATCCCAAAATAATTCTGTAAATAGAAATAAACCGTATTTTAAATTTTCTTCTCCTAATTCATATATATCAGCTATTATTAATTTATTATTTAATTCCACACTTGTATACTGGTTAAAAAATTTTAATGACCCTTTTACAAATGGTAATAATTTTGTTTTAAATATTTTTGTTTTTTCATCTTTTTCTAATAAATTATAAAAGTCCTCTAATATTGGCATATCTTTAGTTTCCTTGAAAATTGGTTTTATTGTTACTTTATTTTTTTCTGTTTTATATAAACTATTATCATCAAAATTTATTTCTTTTTGGCTATATACCTCTATTATTTTTTCTTCTAAAATTGCTTTTTCTTCTTCATTTATGTTCCCAAAAATCAAATTGAAAAATCCTATTAATTTAGGAATTTTAGTTGCTAAATATCCCCCTTCTCCTTCTTCTAAACTTTCCTTTCTTATGTCGAAAACATTTATATATGTTGTCGAACTAGGTCCTATTTTTAACAAAGTACCATTTAAACTTTCACATAAATTCGTGTATTCTCTATCTGGGTCTATTATATATTGCTCTATGCCTAAAAGTCTAAATCTTAGTGCTAATAGTTTTATGTAGAATGATTTTCCTGCACCACTTGTCCCAAATATACACATATTTGCATTTTTATATTTATCAGTATTATATCTGTCAATAAAAATAAGAGAATTATTATAAATATTAGTTCCTATAAAAATTCCTTCCTCATCAAAAATTGAAGATGATATAAAAGGATATGTGCATGTCAAACTGGATGAAAGTACATTTCTTTTTGAAACTGGTTTTATGTCATTATTATTTTGCATAAACGGTAAACAAGATTTTAATGTTTGTTCTTCTCTAAAATATGCTCTTCTTGCTTGCATTCCTTTGCTTTGAATTATTCCTTCAATTTTATTTAATAAATATTCTAACTGTTTTTTATCTTCAGAATAAACAGTTATATAAATATATAAAAAATATAAATCTTCATTATTTAATTGAATTTCTTTTCTAATAAATTTCGCATCCTTATATGTAAAAGCTGCTATTTCAATATCTTCTCTATTTTCGTTCGTACTTTTTAAATCTACACCTACATTTCCTATATGATAAGTTAAATCTTTAACCACTTTATACGAATCTTGTTTTTCATAAAATATTGATACATACATATTTACATTTGAATCAATAATAGATTTTAATAATAAATCTGTTTGTTCATGATAGTAATTAGTTATTAATAAACTTGAGAAATATAAATTGTCCATTTCTATATATTTTGGATTTGTCACATCTATGTAGCTTGGACTAATAAAATCTTTCTCTGAAAAAATTCCCTCTATCTTTTCTTTTTCATTTTCTTTTTTTAATATATTTTTTTCCAATAATTCTTTTAAAATTTTCCATCACTCCTTTTTTTAGTTATTCGTTTTTATTATATAATCTAGTATTAACAAAAGAATATAATAATTTTTTTACTAAAGCTTTATCTGAAATGTCCTTTACAACATTTCCACATCTTGCTAGACATTCTTTTATTTTACAAAAATTATCATTTAATTCTTCTATTATTAAATCTTCATTTTTTTCTAATTCATTGTTAAATGAATTTTTAATAATTATATAAAATTTTTTATTCGATGATTTTTTATTTTGATTTAAATTCTTAATATATTGAATATAATTTTCTGCAATATTTCTTATCGTTTCATTTTCATATTTTTTTTGTGAATTTATTTTTGAAATATGTTTAGATAAATCTTCTTTATTACTTTGAATTAAAATTTGCATATCAAAATTACATGTTTTTAAAAAAATTTTATAAGAATTTAAAATTGCCTCTTTTTCTAATTCTGATTTAAGATTAAAATTAATTGGGACTATTTCAATTATTTTTATATAAAAGGTGTTTTTTATTTTAATAATCCCATTGTCTAAAATTTTTTCAAAAGGCAACCAGTCTTGTACAGAATATAGTTGTTGATTCATAATTTTCCTTTCTTCTATTTTAGTTTTTATAAATTTAGTTTACGCTACATTTATGTAAATGTCAAGAAAAATCGTTCGTCTTTTTCCTGTATAATTCGACATTTATACTCTTTATTAATTTTCTATCATATTTCTTTCATTTAATTTTTATTTTTTTTATTAATTAATTTTTGTCTTTTTGACATTTACGTTTTATTATTTTTTCTTCTATTTTAATTCTATTTTAATTTTATAATTTACAATTTTTTATATATTTTATTGTTTCTATTTTTTTATAGTTTCTACATTTTATCTTTTTCTTCTTTTATATTTAATTTTATATTTTTTTATCTTATCGTTTTTTGTTTTCTATAAAAAAATTTTTTATTATTTTTTTATTACTCATTCTTGCTTTTTTATTTTGTTTCTATTTTTTATTTTTCTTAAAATTTTTTAGTTTCATATTTTGTTTTTATTTTTAATCAATTTATTCTTTTATTATTTTAATATTTAGTTTTTTATCTTAGTTATTATTTTTTATACTTATTTTGTCTTTTTGACATTTCTATATCATTTAATTAAATTTATTTCTTTTTCATTTTTATTCTTTGCTTCCTTTCTTTT
>CAKPFO010000004.1 GCA_934153805.1 uncultured Clostridia bacterium
GGAGTCACATTCTTATATTGTATTGTAGCAAGTTATGCAAAGAAAATTTATATAAAGAAATATAAGGAATGGATATAAAAAATAAAATATTAAAAATATGAGAGGGAATAAATGAAAGAAAAAATAAAGAAAATAACAAATAGCTTTAAATATGCAGGGGAAGGCTTTTGGGCATCATTAAAAACTGAAAGAAATATGAAAATTCATATTTCAATAATGCTTATGGTTATTATTGCAGGAATTTTGTTAAAAATTAATAAATATGAATGGATTATATGCATAATATGTTTTGCAACAGTAATTAGTGGAGAATTATTTAACACAGCTATAGAGGTTGTTGTAGATATGGTAATGCCGCATAAAGATGAAAAGGCAAAACTAGCTAAGGATGTTGCAGCAAGTGCAGTATTAGTATTAGCTATAGGAGCGGCAATAATAGGATTAGTAATATTTATACCTAAAATATTTTATTAAACTATTTAAAGTTGGAAATTTTAGAGGATGCATTGTGTAAACTAAAATGCTCATTCATAATATTTTAGTCTAGAAACAGAAGAAAAGGTCGACGAAAAAATGTTGACCTTTTTTTCATGTTAATATATAATGGAAATGTAATTTTAAAAGTATAACAAAAGATTGCAAAAAGAACAAAAGAAAGGATGAATGCAATGGCAGAATATACAGAAGAAGAGCAAGCTAGAGTAAAACAGATGATAGATGATTTAGTAGAAAAAGCAAAAATAGCATCTGAAGAATATATGAAGCTAAATCAAGAACAAGTAAATAAAATAGTTAAAGCTATGTCTATGGCAGGGTTAGAACATCATATGGAACTTGCAAAGATGGCTGTAGAGGAGACCGAACGTGGTATTTATGAAGATAAAATAACTAAGAATATGTTTGCAACTGAATATATTTACCACAGTATTAAATATGATAAAACAGTTGGAGTAATAAATGAAAATGAAGAAGAAGGATATGAAGAAATAGCAGAACCAATAGGAGTTATTGCCGGTGTAACACCAGTTACAAATCCAACTTCTACAACAATGTTTAAGTCTATAATTGCAGCTAAAACAAGAAATGTAATTATATTTGGATTTCATCCATCAGCACAAAAATGTAGTTCAAAAGCAGCAGAAATTTTAAGAGATGCAGCAGTAGCAGCTGGAGCACCAGAAAATTGCATTTTGTGGATAGAAGAACCATCAATATTAGCTACAAATACTTTAATGAATCATCCAGGAGTTGATTTAATTTTGGCAACAGGTGGAACTGGAATGGTAAGAGCAGCCTACTCTTGCGGTAAGCCAGCACTAGGAGTTGGACCAGGAAACGTACCTTGCTATATAGAAAAAACAGCAAAGTTAAAAACATCTGTGAATGATTTAGTACTTTCTAAATCATTTGATAATGGAATGATATGTGCTTCTGAACAATCTGTAATAGTTGATAACGAAATTCATGAAGAATTTGAAAAATTAATGAAAGAAGCTGGATGTTATTTCCTAAGTGAAGACGAGACTAATAGATTACGCCAAAGTATGTTTATAGAAGAAAAAGGATGTGCTTTAAATTCTGATATAGTTGGAAAAAGTCCATATAATATAGCAAAAGGTGCTGGAATAGAAGTGCCTAGAGATACGAAAGTATTAGTATTACATGAAAATGGAGTAGGAATAGAGTATCCATTTTCAAAGGAAAAATTAAGTCCAGTTCTTGCATACTATGTTGTAGAAAATGCGAACGAGGGTATAGAACTTGCAGAAAAACTAATTGAATTTGGAGGATTAGGACATTCAGCAGTTATACATTCAGAAAATGAAGAAGTTATAAATAGGTTTGCTAAAAAGGTAAAAGTTGGAAGAATTATTGTAAATTCACCTTCAACACATGGAGCTATTGGAGATATATATAATACTAATTTACCATCACTTACACTTGGATGTGGAAGCTTTGGTGGAAACTCTACAACAGCAAATGTTAGTAGTGCTAATTTAATTAATATTAAAAAAGTAGCAAAAAGGAGAGTTAATATGCAATGGTTCAAAGTTCCAAATAAAATATATTTTGAAGCAGGTTCAATAGCGTACTTAGAAAAAATGCCAAATATATCAAGAGCATTTATCGTAACAGACGAATCTATGGTTAAATTTGGATATGTAGATAAAATTTTATATCATTTAAGAAAAAGAAATGAATATGTACATTCAGAAATCTTTTCAGATGTAGAGTCTGACCCATCATTTGATACAATAAAAAAAGGTGTAGCAATGATGAATGAATTTAAGCCAGATGTTATTATTGCATTAGGAGGTGGAAGCCCAATAGATGCAGCAAAAGGAATGTGGCTTTTCTATGAGCATCCAGATGCAGATGTAGAAGGATTAAAACTTAAATTCATGGATATTAGAAAACGTACATATAAATTTCCAACGCTTGGAGAAAAAGCAAAAATGGTAGCTATACCAACTACTTCTGGAACAGGCTCAGAAGTAACATCATTTGCAGTAATAACAGATAAAACAATAAACAAAAAATATCCTTTAGCAGATTATGAATTAACACCAGATGTAGCAATTGTTGACCCTGACTTAGTAATGAGCTTGCCACAAAAAATTACAGCAGATACAGGAATGGATGTTTTAACACATGCAATTGAAAGTTATGTTTCTAACATGGCATCTGATTATACAGATGGACTAGCAGAAAAAGCTGTAGAATTAGTATTTAAAAATTTAAGACAAGCATATAATCATGGAGATGATAAAGTCGCTCGTGAAAAAATGCATAATGCAAGTACAATTGCAGGAATGGCATTTACAAATGCATTTTTAGGAATAAATCACTCACTAGCACACAAAATAGGGGCAGAGTTCCACTTAGCTCATGGAAGAATAAATGCAATTTTACTTCCATATGTTATTCGTTATAATGCAAGTAAGCCAACAAAATTTGTATCATTCCCTAAATATGAATATTTTATAGCAGACCAAAAATATGCAGATTTATCAAGAAGAATGAACTTCCCAGCATATACAAATGAGGAAGGAGTATATTCGTTAATAGAAGAAATTAAAAAATTAAATGCAGATTTAGGAATACCAAGTTCATTTAAAGAACAAGGTGTAGATGAACAAGAATTTTTAAGCAAAGTAGATATGTTAGCAGAAAGAGCGTTTGAAGACCAATGTACAACAGCAAATCCACGATTACCTTTAGTAGAGGAATTAAAGCAAATACTACTAGATAGTTACTATGGAATTATGTAAAAAATGTTGATATTATGGAAACATTGTGGTATAATAATTTTTGCAAGAAAAATTATACATAAAAGGAGGACTTCAAATGAAGCACCGGAAAAAAATATTATTAACACAAATTGTAGTTTTAACAGCTATGCTTGTTTTATTTATTACTGGAACCACAATGGCAGCTAGTGATTATAGAGAAAAAGCATATGTAAATGTTAGAACTAGCCTCAATTTAAGAGAACAACCCACCACAAAATCAAATGTTATTGGAAAACTTACACCTGGAGAACTTGTTACTCTATTACAGGGAAACGTAGAAACAGATACCTGGGTAGAAGTAGCAACACAAGATGGAAAGAAAGGCTATGTAAGTACAAAATATTTAAAAATGCCAAGAATGAACCAGGAAGACTATGAAGTCGTGTCAGTTGCAGTAATAACTGCAGAAAGCAGTTCTGAAAACAGAAACTTTAATATGTCAAAAGCATGTGAAAGTTTAAATGGAATGATAATGTTTTCAGGGGACAAATTTGACTGGTATGGAGAATATGGTGTTGGAGAGGCAAGTCTTGAAAGAGGCTACAAAGAAGCATTGGTAATGGAAGGTGGTAAAAGCGTAATGGGAGAAGGTGGAGGAGTCTGCCAAGTAAGTACAGCTTTATATAATTGCATAAATAAACTTGGAATAGAGCCTGAAGAAATTAACCACCATTCTAAAGCAGTATCGTATGTGCCAAAAGGAATGGATGCAACCGTGGCATATTCAAATAACAAAGATTATATGAAAAATTTTGTATTTACAAATACATTAGACTATACTTTGATATTTGAAGCATATGCAGACGGACCACAGGTCGTAGTAATAGCATATAGAGAAAGATAAAATAAAGGAAGACTTTCAAAAGTTTGAAAGTCTTCCTTTATTTTATCTTTTAGTTATTTTATATCTAATTTAATATGAACATCACGTAATTGTTCTCTTGTTACATTTCCAGGAGCTCCCATCATTAAATCTTGAGCTTTACTGTTCATAGGGAAGGCAATAACGTCTCGTATTGTTTCACTATCAGTTAAAAGCATAAGCATACGATCTACTCCAGGAGCAATACCGGCATGTGGTGGAGCACCAAATTGAAATGCGTTAAATAATGCAGGAAACTTTTCTTCAATATGCTCTTTATTGTAGCCAGCAAGTTCAAAAGCTTTAATCATAATTTCTGGGTCATGGTTTCTAACAGCGCCAGAAGAAAGCTCAATTCCATTACAAACAATGTCATATTGATAAGCAACTATATCTAAAGGATTCATGGTATTTAAGGCTTCTAATCCGCCTTGTGGCATAGAAAATGGATTATGATTAAATGCAATATTTCCTCTTTCATCTAATTCATACATTGGAAAATCTACAATCCAGCAGAATTTAAATAAACTTTCATCTATTAAATTTAAACGTTTACCAAGTTCAGTTCTAATCTGACCAGCAAGTTCAGTTGCTCTTTTTTCATTATCTGCAATAAAGAAAATAGTATCTCCTTTGTCTAAATTAGCTAAGTCCATAAGTTCTTTTTTTAGCTCATCTGGAATAAATTTATCAATAGGACCTTTGTAAGATAAGTCATCTTGAACCTCTAAATATCCTAGGCCACCCATACCAATATGCATTGCAAATTCAAGCATTTTTTCATGGAAACCTTTAGACATATGTCCTTTAACTTTAATAGCACGGACAGTTCTATCTATAAATGGTTTAAAAGTACATTTGCTAAAGAATTCTGATAAATCTACAATAACTAAAGGATTTCTTAAATCTGGCTTATCACTACCATATTTTAACATAGCCTCTTTATATGCTATTCTTGGAAAAGGATACTCTGCTACCTTTTTATCAGAAAATTTAGAAAAAGTATTATAAACAACAGGTTCAATAACTGAAAACACATCTTCTTGTGTAGCATAGCTCATTTCCATATCTAATTGATAAAATTCACCAGGAGCTCTATCAGCTCTTGCATCTTCATCTCTAAAACAAGGTGCAATTTGGAAATATTTATCTATTCCAGAAACCATTAAAAGTTGTTTAAACTGTTGAGGTGCTTGAGGAAGAGCATAAAATTTTCCAGGGTGAATTCTACTAGGAACTAAATAGTCCCTAGCACCTTCTGGTGAAGAACTAGTAAGTATTGGTGTTTGAACTTCTAAAAAACCTTGTTCTATCATTTGATTTCTTAAAAATTGAATAACTTGAGCTCTTAAAATTAAATTATTTTTTAATTTATCATTTCTTAAATCTAAAAATCTATATTGAAGCCTTAAGTCTTCTCTAATTTGACTATTGCCGTTAACCTCAAAAGGAAGATTTTTAGTACGTTTACCTAAAATTTCAATTTTTTCAATAGCAATTTCAACTAAACCAGTTTTAATTTTTTCATTAACAGTTTCAGGGTCTCTTTTTCTAACAGTTCCTTCAACGCAAACAGAAGATTCAACAGGAATGTGAGAAGCAAAGTCAACATCTACTTTATCAGCAGAGGTAACAACTTGTGTAACTCCATACATATCCCTAATATCTAAGAAAACAAGTCCTCCAAAATCACGAATGGTTTGTACAAAACCTGCAATTTTAACTTTTTTTCCAACATCCTCTAAACAAATTTCATTACAATTATGAGTTCTATAAAAGCTCATAAAAAACACTCCTTTCTTATTGTGTGGACGTAATTTTTAGCCTGTTTTTAGGCACAAAAAAACGTCCAACTGCATAATGCAGGGACGAAATAACTTCCGCGGTGCCACCCTAACTTGAAGGCAAAAGCCTTCCACTTTATTTAAAGTGCTCCAATGTGTTTCATTTACTACGTTTTTCTAAAAAGGCTCTCAGCGCATCCACCTTTATTCTCTGTTTAGTAACCTTTAGTAAATTTTCATTTTCATAGCAATTAATTTTTAATTTTAAATATTTTACATAGTATATTCAAATTTGTCAATAAATATTAATAAAAAAATTGAAAAAATTGTGAAAAATTGCAAATAACATAATAAAACAATATATCAATAATGTAGCAAAATGTGGCAAAGTGTCATAATTTTGTATACGATTTGTTTCATAAAAATGAATATATGTGAATATATATTTAATAGAAATAAAAATAAGGGGGATTTTTTATGGAATATACTAAAGATGTTGTTTTTAATGTACAATATGGACAAGATTCAAAAAAGATAAGACTAAGAGATAAAAAAAGAAAGGGAGTATTATTAAAATTCTATAATAAGAATAAATTCATAATTTATACATTAGGTTTAACAATAGTATTTGTAAGTATAGATTTGTGCATGGTGTATAATTTTATAAATATTTTAACATCAATATAATAGAAAAGTAAGCAGAATCTTATTATCATTTTATAAAATAATAAGAAGATGCAATATTTTATGAAATGCTTATAGCAAAATCCACAATATAATTGAAAAATGTTAATAAATCTGCTATAATTCTAATATGAGATTAATAAAGGCATGGAAGAGGATAAAACCAAATCTATGCCTTTAAGAAGGAATGTGATAAAAATGATAGTAACAAATAATTGGAAAGATTATGAAATATTAGATATGGCAGATGGAGAAAAATTAGAGCGCTGGAAAGATATTATTTTAGTAAGGCCAGACCCACAAATAATATGGAAAGATAAAAGTTTTCCTAAAAAGTGGAATGATATAAATGCTAAATATATAAGAAGCAATACTGGTGGAGGTAAATGGGAGTATAAAAAGAAAGTACCAAATGCATGGCAAGTAAACTATAAAAATTTAACATTTAATATAAAGCCAATGGGATTTAAACATACAGGACTATTCCCAGAGCAAGCAGCTAATTGGGATTGGATGATGGATAAAATAAAAAATGTCAAGAGAGAAATAAAGGTATTAAATTTATTTGCATATACTGGTGGAGCAACAGTGGCTTGTTTAGCAGCAGGAGCTAGCGTTTGTCATGTAGATAGTTCTAAAGGAATGGTAGCATGGGCAAAAGAAAATGTTATATCGTCAGGTTTACAAGATAGACCTGTTAGATACATTGTAGATGATGTCGTTAAATTCGTAAACAGAGAAATAAGAAGAGGCAATAAATATGATGCTATAATTATGGATCCACCTTCATACGGAAGAGGTGCAAATGGAGAAGTATGGAAATTTGAGGATAATTTATGTGATTTAGTAGAGCTATGTTCAAAAGTATTATCAGACAATCCATTATTTTTCTTAATAAATTCTTATACAACAGGAATATCAAGTACAGTACTAGAAAATATATTAAATTTAAATATAGAAAAAAAATATGGAGGAAAGGTAAGCAATGGCGAAATAGGTCTTCCAATGACAAACTCAAAACTAATATTACCATGTGGAATTTATGGTAGATGGGAGAAATAAAATGCAAAAATTAAATGTAATATATGAGGATAACCATATTATTGTTGTAGAAAAAATGGTAAATGTACCTTCACAAGCAGATAAAACAGGTGACTTAGATATGCTTACAATTATAAAACAATATTTAAAAGAAAAGTACAATAAACCAGGAAATGTATATTTAGGGTTAGTACATAGACTAGATAGACCAGTTGGAGGAGTTATGGTTTTTGCTAAAACTTCAAAAGCAGCAGCAAGACTAAGTGAACAAGTAAGAGTAAAGGAGTTTAAAAAGAAATACTTAGTTGTAGTAAATGGAAAGATGGAAAACAAAAAAGGAGTTCTAGAAGATTATCTTTTAAAAAATGAAAAAGCTAACATGAGCAAAGTAGTTAGTAAGGAAACAAAAAATGCTAAATATGCAGCGTTAGATTATGAAGTACTAAAATATAATGAAGAAATTGATTTATCAGTATTAAAAATAAACTTACATACAGGAAGGCATCATCAAATAAGAGTACAATTATCTAGTAGAAACCATAGCATATATGGAGACCAGAAATATGGTGGAAGAGGCCACGGAAAGCAAATTGCTCTATGGGCATATGAACTTACAATTATTCATCCGGTAACAAAGGAAGAAATGACATTTAAAGTATTACCAGAAAAAATAGGTTCTTGGAAAATACTTGAAGATGTAAATGTATAATTATGTTAATTTTATAAACGCAAATAAAGTCGTATATGAAAATAAAAAGTCGTATTTTCGTATACGATTTTTTTGATCTTATAACAAAAATAAAAAATAGTAAAAAAAAGCTATAAAATGTAATCAGAAAATGAAAAGGAAATGAGGGGAGCACATGATTGATAAATTTTGTGAATACCTGACAAATAAAATAAGAAAAGAAATACCAGATATAGATGACGAAAGAGCAGAAGTAATAATGTATGGCATACAGCTAATTGTAGGGGAAATACCCAAATTGCTGTTAATGCTGTTAATAGCATTAGTATTAGGGGTGTTATGGCAAACTTTATTAGCATACTTTTTAATACTACCATATAAATATGCTTCAGGAGGATTCCATTTAAAAACACACATTGGATGCTTTATAGGAACTTTACTTTGCTATTGTGGAAATGCTTTTCTAAGTACATATATAACATTACCAATAAACGTAAAGCTTATATTTATAGTGTTAAATCTATTAATTGGAATAATAATGGTAACTAAATATGCACCAGCAGATACAATAAATTTACCAATCCTTACTAAAAAGGAGAGAAAGATAAAAAAAGTATTATCATATGTATTTTTAGCAGTAAATATGATAGTAGCATTAATAGTTTCAAATGAAATAATATCAAATATATTAATATTTGGAACTATTGTACAAACATTTTCAATAACAAGATTAGCATACAAAATAACAAAAAATGAATATGGATACGAAACATATGTAAAACAGAACGAAGTAGTAACAGTAGAATAATAAAAGTATTAGCCGGCAATACTTTATTATATAAAAAATGTAATATTAGGGGGAATCATTATGTTAAAATTTTTAGCTAAAGTCGCAGAAAAATATGCAAAATCTACAAACACAGCTTGCTGGATACTAGGAGTATGGCATCAACCAAAAATGCCAGCATCTTTAATAAAGAAAGACTAATATAAATAAGGGCTTCATTACTATTGAATTACTAGTAATGAAGCTCTTTTAGGTATAATAAAATACTGAATTTCTAATATTGTAGAAATTCAGTATTTACTTTTTTATTTAATTTTAAAAGAATATTTCAAATTGTTGAGAAAAGTATTCACTATTTTTAGTTGTATATAAATTTAAATTATTATGTTTTTTCATAATTTGTCTTATTTCCCATAAACCAAGTCCAGTATTACCTTCTTTAGTAGAGTAGCCCTTTTCGTAAATTTTTTCTGTATCTATATTTTTATCTTTATATGTATTTTCTATAATAATTAATTGCATAGGTCTTTTATTATCTTTTCTAAAAGTAACATTAATAGTTTTATCTTCACATTCTTTACTAGCTTCAATAGCATTATTCATAAGTATACCTAATATTCTAGTAAGTTCATACGAGTTTATATTTAATTCATTTAAGTCCATAAATACATCTAAATTTATTTTTATACCAAGTTCATCTGCTGTATGATATTTATGTGCTAATACATTATATACAGCAGGATTATTTACTACACTTGGACTTAAGGCTGTTAAGTTATTAACTTGATGACAATCTTCTACTAGTTTTGAGTAATATTTTTTCAAACCTTCCATATCGTTTTTACCAATATATCCACCAATACCTTGAACTATATTCCAAAAGTCATGTTTAAATGCTCTAATATTGTCATGTAGTATTTGTAAAGTTTTATTGTATAATTCTGCTTCTTCTAATTTCATAGAAGTAGTTTCTAGTTCTGCAACTGTAAAAGTAGTATACAAGCTAATTACAAAGTAAGCTATTAGACAAAGAATTGATATTAATGTTACAAAAAATGGTATATTTGAAACATAAAACGTTATCATATAAACTTGAGTACAAACTAATACAATACCAAATATAGTATTTATGGCTAATAGAACTTTTTTCTTTTTATCTAATACTTCAAACTTAGGTATATTTAATTTAAAATATTTTAATAGTAAATAAAAACAGTATAAAATGAAATACATTATCAAAGTGCCTATAAATCTATGTAAAGGAATATTCATGCCAACAATATAATCAAAGCCAAATATAGAAGAGTATAATTTGGCAATTATAGATTCTACGACTGCAGTCAAAAATAAAGGTATAAATAAAGCAAAAATGGCTTTAAAAAATTTTACTTTTAATATAAACATTATTGAAAGTACCATAGCAATGGCATTTACATAGGAACCATAAGGTGTAGGAATGACAAATCTTGAAAATATACTAAATAAGCTTATAGTACATACATAAATAATACGTTGCTTTTTAGTTGTAGATATGTTTAAAATTAATGTAAATAAAAGCATTGAAACATATGCTTCTATAAATACCGTAGGAATTCCTATAATATTTGTTATCACCTCATTTTCTGTAGTTAAACTAGTCCAAATTGTTTGAAAAATTTCCATTTTCTAAAACCTCCATTAATTCATTTTTGTATTTTGGTCCAATAAAGCATTTATCTTTATTATTAGGACCGTTAAAAATAATAGTATTATCGTTCGATTGGATGTCGGCAATTTTATTTATATTAGCAATATACGACTTGTGACATCGCACAAAATTTTGAGGCAGTGAAGTAGCAATTTTATTAAAAGAGCTGTAAGCTTCATAAACACGAGTGTCTGTGTAAAATACCAGTTTCATTCCATCTTTTTTTATAAAATTAATACTATCTTGATTTATAATAGTATTTTTATTATCAATACGAATAAAGGTGTTTTTCTTGCCACCGTTATTAATATCGTCCATTAATCTTAGTATAGTTTCTTCAACTCTTTCAAGAGAAATTGGCTTTGGAATAAAATCAAAAGTTTTGCATTTATATGCTATTAAAATATATTCTAAATGAGCACTTGTAAAAATAACATAAACTTGCTTATTAACCTTTCTAATTCGACTTGCTAAATCAATACCAGACATATTAGATTTTAAATCTATATCTAAAAAGAGGACATTAACAGTATTGTCTTTCATATAACTTAACACATCCTCTGGTCTTGTAGCTGTATAAGAAACTTCGGCATCAATGTTATGCTTTATAAAGATAGAATCTAAAATCTTATCTAACCTATCTAGAATACTAGAATTATCATCACATAGAACAAAACTTAACATATACTTATCCTCCGTGGGCATGTATATAATATTTTATATACTAAAAATAAAAGGTTGTTTATTAAAACAAAATTACCTATTTTTTCCAATTTCATACATGATAATGCAAAATTTTTAACTTGTCAAGAGAAAAAATAATATAAAAAATAAAAAAATGTCGAAAGATGAAAAGACTTGCAAGATAAGGGAAAAATAGTAGTCATCTTAAAGGTAAAATTTACCATACAGTACAAAATGACAATAAAAAATATTTTTGACAATTAAAAAAAGTAAAAATATGTAAAAAGATATTAACGAATTATTCGTACTTGTTTTAAACAAACTATAGCAAAAAAGTATGATATATGTTATACTAATATATAGTTAATAAAGTGGAGGATAAATAATGATTGATTTTACAAATGCAGTAGAAGAAGTTAATAATTATAGAGGTTCAGAAAAGAAGAAAACGTTAATATATAATAACAATAAATATTTAGTAAAATTTCCAGATCCTATTAGAGAAAAAAATAAGAATATATCATATATAAATAATGCTTTTTCTGAATATGTAGGAAGTAATGTGTTTAAGATAGTTGGATTTAAAGTACAAAATACAACTCTAGGAAAATATAGATACAATGGAAAAGAAAAAATAGTATGTGCGTGTGAAGATTTTACAAATGATAAAAATGTACTATATGAATTTGAAAACCTAGCATTAAGCACAAATCCTGATAAAAAAATAGAAACAGAATTAGATGATATAATGGAAGTAATTGAAGAAAACAAGATGATTGACACAGAAAGTACAAAACGAAAATTTTGGAATATGTTTGTTATAGATAGTATAATAGGTAATACTGATAGACACAATGGAAATTGGGGATTTATAGTGAATAAGGATACAAAACAAATTGAATTTTCTCCAATTTATGACTGTGGTTCATGTTTAAATCCGATGTTAGAGGATAATGAAATTGAAAAATTGAATGAAATAGAAATAAAGAATTTAGCCATAAATTGTTATTCATGTTTAAAAGAAAATGGCAAAAAAATAAACTATATGTCATATATAAAGCAAATGCAAAATGAAGAATGCAATAGAGCTATTAATGAATTATTTATAAATATTGATGTTGTTAAAATAAAAAAATTTATAGATGATATAGAATGTATGTCAAGTAAGAGAAAAGAATTTTATAAAAAAGTAATAGAAATAAGATATAAAATAATAAAAGAAGTATATGAAAAAATTAATGCTTAATATGGTTAAAATGTAGAATATAAAGTAAGTAGGTTATGAAATGAACCCAAATTATTAGACAAAATGTTTAATAGTTTGGGTTCATTTTATGTCTAAATATATAAAATAAAAATTTAGTAACAGTCAATTTAAAAGTAATAATTTAGAAATTAATTCATAAAATTAAACAGTAATTGAAAGGAATGTGAATAAGTATGAAAAAATATTATTATATATTGGAATTAATTGTTACATTAGTTTTTACTATAAGTGTAATAAGTTTAAATAGTAATTATGATGCAGTTCAAACAAGTGGGACAATAGCTACGTTAAGTACTAAAAAAATAGAATGGGGTATTAAAAGAAATAATAATCATGAACAGCCAGATTTAGGAACTGTAAATAAAAAAATTATAGATGAAGCTAAAGGAATAGCAATGGGAAATAAAGAATCAAAAAAAGTATATTTAACTTTTGATGAAGGTTACGAAGCAGGTTATACAGAAAAAATTTTAGAAGTGCTTAAACAAAATGATGTTAAAGCATGTTTTTTTGTAACTGCGCACTATGTAAATACTAGTTCAGATTTAGTACAAAAAATGATAGATGATGGTCATACAATAGGAAATCACACAGTAAATCATAAAAGTATGCCAAGTTTAACGACTGAGCAAATTAAAGATGAGGTTATGAAATTACATACAGGTGTATATGAAAAATTTGGATATGAAATGAAATATATACGTCCACCTAAGGGAGAATATAGCGAGCAAAGTGTAGCATATTGCAATAGTCTTCGGTTATACAACAGTAATGTGGTCTTTTGCATATGATGATTGGGATGAAAACAAGCAAGGGAGAGAGGAATATGCTAAAAAGAAAATTTTAGATAATGTTCATAATGGAGATGTAATGCTGCTTCATGGAAATTCTAAGGATAATACAAATGTGTTGGATTTTTGTATTAAGCAGATTAAAGAGATGGAATATACTTTTGCTAGTTTAGATGAATTTGAACGTTAATGAAATCGAAAGCTAATAGGCAAATCTATAATTTTATAATACATTTTTTGTCTCCTCGTTCGAGCTAAATTATCTAGAAATTCTAATATAAATTTGACGGGACCCTTTCATTTTTTTAGTCAAAAAATGAACATTCCCCGTAAAATTTATATAAGAATTGCTACAATAATTTCCTCTCAATATGTCGACTGCAAAATATATTATAAAATTATAGATTTGCCAAGAAATTACAAATGTGAAAACTATACCAATTGAAAGGAATGTGAAATTTTGTGAGAAGAAATAGAAAAGTAAAAAAGCAAAATAGATTTGAAGAACTTTTAGAAATTCCAAAAGAGCTATCGTCCAATGAACCAAGAATAACAATAGCCGGATTTAATGAAATGCTAATTGAAAACTATAAAGGAATATTAGAATACCAAGAATTTTTTATACGAATAAATACATATACAGGAATTATAAATATAAATGGATTTAATTTAAGTTTAACAGAAATGACGTTGGATGATGTAGTGGTACGAGGAAAAATTGATAGCATAGACTTTGAGGCACTAGAAGATGTTAATAGCTAGTAAAAATGACTGGAGGGATAAATTTGTATATAGAAATAATGCTAAATTACATATTAGGATACTTAGAAATTGAAGTTGAGGGGTATTTTGTAGAAAGATTTATAAATATATGTTTAGCAAAAAAAATATTACTTTGGAATATAAAAAGAAGCAGAGCAACACTTATAGATGCTAACATAGGTATAAGAAATTTTAGAAAGATTAGAAAAATTGCAAAAGACACAAAGTGCAGAGTAAAAATAAAAAGAAAAAAAGGTATTCCTTTCATCTTTAATAAATACAAAAAGAGAAAGATTTTTTTTGTAATACTATTACTCATAACAGTAGGCATTATTTCATTATCTAATTTTGTATGGAATATAGAAATTATAGGGAATGATAAGATATCAAAGGAAGAATTGATGGAAAGTTTAAAAAGTGAAGGCTTAAAACTAGGAACTAAAAAGAAAGATGTAAACACAAAACAAATCATTAGCAAAATGAGGCTAGATAGAAACGACTTGGCATGGATTGGAATAGAAATAAAAGGAACAAATGCAATTGTAAAAGTAGTAGAAGCTGACCAAAAACCGGATATTGTAAATGAAGATGACTACTGTAATATAGTTGCAACAAAACCACGGAATAATAACCAAAATAAATGCGCAAAACGGTACTGCCCTAGTAAAAGAAGGAGATACTATAAAAAAAGGAGATATACTAGTAGGTGGGTGGCTAGAAGGAAAATATACAGGAATAAGATATGTACATGCAAATGGGGCAGTTACAGCAAAAGTATGGTATACCAATAAGCAAAAAGTAGAATTAAAACAGACAAAAATAACAAGAACACAAAACAGCGAAAACAAGTATTCCGTAAATGTAAATAATTTTCAAATAAATTTTTATAAAACTCTTTCAAAATTTGAAAAATATGATACAATAGAGGAAATTAAAAAATTTAAATTATTTTCGGAATTTTATTTGCCAATAGAATTTATAAAAAAGACCAGTTATGAGGTAAAAGAAGAAAAAGTAGAATACTCGCAAGAAGAGGCTAAAAACATAGCTGTTAAGCAGGCTAAAGAAGCTTTAGATAGTCAAATAGAAAACAAAGAAAATATTTTAAATACATATATAAACTACAACGAAAATGAACAATATATAGAAGTAGAACTTATATATGAGGTGCTAGAAGAAATAGGGACAAAAGAAAAAATAGTGTTTTGAAAGGATTGATAACATGGAAGAAAGAAGCCTAAGAGTTTACGCAGACAAAACATTTTTTACAAAAATAACAAATACTTTAACAAAAATGTTAGTTCCAACAAAAATAGGAATAAATGGAATGATAATTTCAATGAAAAGAAATAACATTTTAAAAAGTTACGAAGCTTTTATAGAAAGTACTAACGAAGAAAATGCAGAGAAAAAGCAAATGATAAGTAAAAAATACGAAGATGCATATAGCCTATATTTAGAGGCTATAGACAAACACATAATGGACTCAATATATAAAAAAGTAAAAAATGATACAGCATCAGATTTTGAAAAAGATGCATTATCAAGATATTATGATGTAATAAGAATAAAAGACACAGAATATTTAGAGTACAAATATAGAAAGCAACAATATCTTTTAAATTTAGATTACAGAACTATAGAAGAGTTAAACAAGCCAAAATTAATGGAAAGATACAAAGAATTTTATATTTCTAAAATGGATACTTTATATAAAGGATTATTAAAACATTTATCTGTAAGACTAGCAGATAATATGACAGAGAAAGAAAGAGATATAATATATGAAAAAATCTTTTCAACTTTAGAGGAATATATAACATCAATATTACCAATAAAAATGGATGGCAACGATACATACAAAGGAATAGTAGAAGAATATAGCAGATTTGAAAACTATACAGTAGGCAAGTTAGATCAAAATGAAGGAATAGAAAAGAAAATGGTACTATTAGCACTTAGCAGAAAACTATTTGTACACAGCTTACCACTAATAGTTGCAGAACAATGCTATGTAAAACTATTAAAAGATGTTAGAAGCTTAATAGTAGATACAAAAATGGCTAGAAAAAGAGAAAAAGCATATTCTTTATTAATAAAATTAATAGAAGAATACAATGTAAAATTGCTTTCAACAAAAATATATTGGGAAAGACCAACACAAAGAGAAAAATACAAAGAGTTTTGGGCTAAATATAATAAGATAGAAAAAATAGAAAATAAAGAAGAACAAATGAAACAAAAAGAAATTTTATTTGTAACTAGTGATTTGAAAGAAGTATGCCAAAACGAAAATAAATATTATAAGATTATAAAATTTTATAAAGATAGATTAACAACATTAGGAGCAATGAAAGCGTTAAAAAATACATGTATATCGCAAGGACAATATACTGGAAAGGAAGTTCTATGCAAAATATAGTAGCTATACATTTTTTAAATATAGAAGAAAATGAAAAATATGAACAAAAAATAGTAGAAGTATTAAATAAATGCTTTGAAGAAGAAAAATTAGAAAAATTAAATTTATACATAAGTGTTACATTAACAACACCGGAAGAAATAAGAAAGCTGAACGCAGAATACAGAAATATAGATAAGGAAACGGACGTGCTTTCTTTTCCTATGTTTGAAAAAAGCGAAATAGATGAAATTGTAAAAAAGCAAATAAAAAGTCCAGTAGAAGAAACAATAGGAGATATAGTAATATCAATACAAAGGGTACAAGAACAAGCAGTAGAATATGGACATTCATTTGAAAGAGAATTATCATATATGTTAGTTCACGGTTTTTATCACTTAATGGGATATGACCATATAGAAGAAGAGGACAAGAAGCGTATGAGACCAAAGGAAGAGAAGATTTTGAATGAATTAAAAATATTAAGAAACTAAAAGGGACGCCCCTTTTTCGAAAAAATTTTATTTTAGGGACGGCCCTTTTTCGAAAAAAATTGCTAAAAGGGACACTCCTTTTAACAAGAAAAAGGTTTATAAAAAATAAAAGAAGGTGTAAATTAAAATGAAATCAAATGGTGTAAAAGTTTTAATAATTTTATTAGTAATAGTAATACTAGTGGCAGGAGGTTTACTAGTAGCAAAATATTTGAAAGATGGTAATTTAATTGTAGCAAATGCTCAAAAGGATACAGCAAATACTGAAAAAGACGAGGGTAGCAAAGTAGTAGAAATAAAAGAACCACAAATATTTAAAGGAACGGATAGACCTATAGCAGTAATGATAGACAATCACAAAGCTGCAATGCCACAAGCAAATTTAGATAAAGCATACATAGTATACGAGATAATAGTTGAAGGTGGAGAAACAAGATTAATGGCATTATATAAAGGACAAGACCTAGACAAAATAGGACCAGTAAGAAGTTCAAGACATTATTTCTTAGACTATGCACTAGAAAATGATGCGATATATGTACATTTTGGATGGAGCCCACAAGCTAAAAATGACATTACAAAATTAGGAGTAAATAATATAAACGGTATTTCAGAAAGTTCAACATCATTCTGGAGAGTTAGTGACAAGTATGCTCCACACAATGCTGTAACAAGTACTAAAAAGATACTAGAAATAGCAAAAAGAAAAGAATATAGAACAACATCAACAGAAAAAAGTGTATTAAATTATGTAGTAGATCCAGTAGAATTACAAAGTGATATAGATGCGCAAAAAGTTACAATCCCATATTCAACAAGTAACACAGTAACATATGAATATGATAAAGACACAAAGAGATATGTTCGTTATTCTAGAGGAACTAAACAAGTAGACTGGGACACAGCAGAAACAGTAACAACAAAAAATATTATAGTTGTAAAAGCTAAAAATACAACATTAGATGATGGAGAAAATAAAGGAAGACAAACATTAGATAATGTAAAAACATTAAAAGGATATTACATAACAGAGGGAAAAGCAATAGAGATAACAGCAGAAAAGACAACAAGAAGCGGAAAAACAATATACAAAAATGCAAATGGAGACGAAATAGAAGTAAATGATGGAAACACATTTATACAAATATGCCCACTAGACTCTAACATAACATTTACACCAGGAAAAGCACAAGTAAGTACAAATATAGTAGAATAATAAAAAGGTTGTATAATGTATAACGCAACATCAAATGCAGTACTACAAGCAATCTGTATAAAAAGTATTAAAAAACTATACTATTGATATAAAATTAATAAAAAATAGAAAATGTGAAACAAGATTAGTGAAATAGACTAAAAATGTTTCGCATTTTTAATTTATATGATACAATGTTTGTTAATATTATGATGGGGATTGAATTTAATGAAATCGAAAAAGATGCAATAACTGGATTGAGAAAAATGAAACATTTGCATATATATAATGCTATAGCAAAGAAAAAATAATGAAAGGAGAGAATAAAATGGATTTGACTTTAGATGTTGAAGAGTATAAACTAAATATAAGAGCTGGAGGAATAATTATACATAATAATAAAGTATTGGCTCATAGAAATATACACAAAGATCATTATTGTTTGCCAGGGGGCAGAGTAGAAATAGGAGAGAGTTCAGAAAAAACTATAAAAAGAGAAATAAAAGAGGAATTGGGAAAACAAATAGAGATAATAGGATATGTAGCAACAATTGAAAATTTTTTTGAAATGGAAAATAAAAAATATCATGAAATATATTTTTTACATAGAATAGAGTTTGAAAATGAAGAAGACAAGAAAATAGATTATACTGTTCACAATGTAGAAGGAAAGGAATATCTACAATATGAATGGTTAGACTTAGATAGAATAGAAGAATATAATGTTTTACCAAAATGTGTAAAGCAGATACTAAAAGAAAATCGATTTCCAACACATAAAGTTAATGATGATTTGAATTAAAGTATAGTTATAAATGGAGATAATATGTTAAAAATATATAATTTAAAAGATAAACAAGAGTATATCAAAGAAATTGCAATACTAACTCAAAGAGAATGGGGAAAAAGGAATTTGTCTTCAAATGAATTTGAAAATAAGATTATAAAGAAAATAAATAAAATAAGAAGACTATTTGATGATAAATATTATTGCAAGTTAATATTATTAGATGATAACAATCTAGTAGGTTTTATATCTATATTTCCAAAAGATGGAGATGAAAGAAAAGATTTATCACCATGGTATGCAACGATGTATATTAAAGAAAATTATAGAGGAAAAGGGTATTCAAAAATACTGAACAGTGCAATTTTGAAAGAAGCTAGAAAAAGAAATATAGAAAAATTATATTTGAAAACAGAATTAGAAAATTATTATGAAAAGTTTGGAGCTAAATATTTAGAAAATTTAAATGAAAAAGAGAAGCTATATTGCTTTGACCTAACATAAAAGTGCACAACTATATTGAAAAATCGAATAAAACTAAAAACACCGCATATATATTTATGGGGTGTTTTTATGATAGTAATGAGTAGAAAAAGAATAATGTTATTAACAACAATTGTATTTTTGAGCATTTTTTGCTGTACAATTATTACAGATAAAAAGAGCGATACTGTAGAGACTGTAAGTTTGCCAGTAACTAATAAAACTATAGTAATAGATGCAGGGCATGGAAAACCAGATGAAGGAGCGCAAAGTAGTACACGGAACTACAGAGGCAGAAACAAATTTGAAAATTGCTTTAAAATTGCAAAATCTTTTAGAACAATCAGGCAGTACGGTAGTGCTAACTCGTAGTGACGAAAATGCAATATATGATATAGATAGTAAAACTTTAAAG
Source organism: uncultured Clostridia bacterium (assembly GCA_934153805.1). Taxonomy (GTDB): domain Bacteria; phylum Bacillota; class Clostridia; order TANB77; family CAG-508; genus UMGS1663. Next base: position 20,106 of record CAKPFO010000004.1, read on the forward strand.
CAAAAAAAGATATCAGATATACGAAATAGAGTAAAAATAGGAAACGAAAGTAGTGCTGATATTTTTGTTTCTATACATCTAAATAAAATACCACAAGAACAATATTGGGGATGGCAGTGCTTTTATAAAGAAGGAAATGAAAGCAGCCAAAAGCTTGCAAAAAGTGTGCAGGAAAATTTAAATGAAGCAATTCAAAAAGAAAATAAAAGAGTTGCTATGAAATTGGATAATGTGTATATAATAAAACATGTAGAAATTCCAACAACAATAGTAGAATGTGGATTTTTATCTAATCTAGAAGAAGAAAAGAAACTTTTAGAAGATAGTTATCAAGATAGACTAGCGTGGGGAATATATAATGGAATAATAGATTATTTTTATAATTAGAATATATTAGCAAGTTTTCGTGAAGGAGTAACTAGAAAAAAATAAAAAAATTCAAAAAAGTATTGACTTATGTAAATTAATTTGTTATACTAAGTTTAGTTCTCAAATGAGACTAGTAACTATTAACCACTCATTTATTATGGAGGTACAATGTATGACAAGAGGATCACCAAACAGAGTAGTTAAAAATATTAATGAGAAAAATAATTTTTTGAGCAGGTAACCGGCAGTCGCAGCTAATGCTGAGGGCGTGAGCAGATGATCGGAGAGTAAAAATGAATCGGTATACGAGCGGATTTACTTAAAACGAAAACTGAATAAAATAAGAAAAAATCAGAAATCTCTTTAGAGAGGTAAAAAATTGGGGTTATGCGAGGTTCTATAAATTAGAACCTCGCATTTTTTGCGTAACAATTTTAGAAAAAATGTAGACATCCTAAGAAAAATAATATAAAATAGTTGCTATAGAAAGTAAAATATTATAATAAAACAAACTAAAAAAGTCAATAAAAGGTGAAAAAAATGTATTTAAAGAGATTAGAATTGCAAGGATTTAAATCATTTGCAGATAAAACAGTATTAGAATTTAAACCAGGAATTACTTCTGTAATAGGACCAAATGGTTCAGGAAAAAGTAATATATCAGATAGTATTAGATGGGTGTTAGGCGAGCAAAGCATGAAATCCCTAAGAGGTTCATCATCATCTGATATTATTTTTGCGGGAACACAAAATAGAAAGTCTTTAGGTTTTGCAGAAGCCTCAATAGTAATAGATAACACAGATGGAAAATTACCAATAGAATATAGTGAGGTAACTGTTACAAGAAAAATATATAGAAGCGGAGAAACAGGCTATTATATAAATAAAACTCCATGTCGTTTAAAAGACATTTTAGAGTTATTTATGGATACAGGTATAGGTAAAGATGGATATTCTATAATTGGTCAAGGTAAAATAGATGAAATTTTAAGTAACAAATCTGAAGATAGAAGAAGAATTTTTGAGGAAGCTGCAGGAATTGTAAAATATAGAACTAGAAAACAAGAATCAGAGAAAAAGCTAGAGCAAACTAAATTAAACTTGCTTAGAATAAATGATATTTTAGCGGAAATAGAGGCAAATATTGAACCTTTGAAAATACAATCTGAAAAAGCTAAAAAGTTTTTAGATTTACGTGAAGAATTAAAAAATATAGAGGTAGGTTTATTTTTATTTAATATAGAAACATATAAGCAAAAGTTAGAACAAATAGCTAAAGATGAAGAAATTTTGAAAACACAATATGATGAGGAAGATGCAAAATTTGAAAAGACAAAAGAACTTAAAGAACAGCTAAAAAAAGAGATAGATGAGATTACCTCAAAAATAGAAGAAACTCAAAATATGAGTTTTGAAAGTACAAATAAAATAGAAAAGATAAATTCCGATATAAATGTTAATAAAGAAAGAATCGAAAATAATAAGGCAAATGAAGCTCGCTTTACAAGTGAAATAGAAGATATAAAGGTAAGAATTTCAGAACTACAAGAAGAGAAAAAGCAAAAGCAAGATAAAAAGATGAACTTAAATACAAATAGAGAAAAATTTGAAAGAGAATTAAAAGAAAAAGAAGAACAACTACAAGAGTTAACTAAAAAACTTTCAAGCAAAGAGCTAGAAATAGAGGAAAAAAAGCAAAAAGTAGAAAGCAATACAGATTTAAAATACGAAATAGCTTCTGAAATTAATACACAAGATGTTAATTATGAGAATATTGAAAAAAGAATAAAAGTAGTAAAACAGGAAATAAACACATCTATTTCAGAGCTTGACCAAACAAGAATGACTAAACAAGAATTGTCAAAAGGATTTTATGAGATAGAATCAAAAAGAAATGCAGAAGTACAAAAAATAGAAAAGATAAATGAGGAAAAGAAGGAGAGTCAAGCTAAAATCAAAGAGTATGAAGATAAAATAAACTCATTAACATATGATTTAAGAATGAAAGACTCTAGAAGGAAGTTTTTAATAGAAACGGAAAAAGAAAAAGAAGGTTATATAAAAAGTGTTAAGAGCTTGTTGTTAGAATGCGAAAAAGATAGTTCTTTAAATAAAGGAATGAATGGAGTTTTAGCAAACCTTATTTCAGCACCAAAAGAATATGAAACAGCGATAGAAATGTGCTTGGGAGCATCACTACAAAACATTGTAACAGAGACAGAAGAGGATGCTAAAAAATTGATAGAATTTTTAAGAAAAGGAAATTTAGGAAGGGCATCATTCTTACCGATTACAGCTGTAAAAGGTAAAAAACTAGAAAAAATAAATGACAAAAATATAAATGGTGTTATAGGGATAGCAGCTGACCTAGTTAAGTACAACAAAAAATATGAGCAAATTGCTATTAATTTATTAGGTAGAACAGTTATTGTGGACGATATGAACACTGCAATTGAACTTGCTAAAAAGAATTCATATTCATTTAGAATAGTTACATTAAAAGGAGACTTGGTAAATCCATCTGGAGCAATGACAGGAGGAAGCATAGCCAATAAAACTGTTAATATTCTAGGCAGAGGAAGAGAAATCGAAGAATTGGAAAAACAAGTAAAAAAATTAGAACAACAAATTCAAGAAGTTACAAGCCAAAAGAAAGAATACACAGATTCTATTCAAAATATATTAAATCAAGCAGAAGAGCTAGAAGAAAAGCTTAAAGAAATAGATATAGTATATGCAACAGAAAAACAAAAAATGGTATCTATAGAAGAAAATATAACAAAAATAGAAGCAAGACTTGCAAAATTAAAAGAAGAGGTTACTAATTTAGAAGAAGAGAAGAAAGAAAATAGAAAGATAAAAGAAGAAAAAGAAATAGAAATAGCAAATTTAACTAAAGAAATTGAAGAATTAAATAGTGTAATAGAGGAATTTGCAAGATTAAATAAAGACAATCAAACATATATAGATGATTTAAACTTCGATATAACAAATTTAAAAATTTCAGTATCTTCTTTTGATGAAAGTAATGTATCATTAGATGAAATGATAGAAAGAATTAATCAAGATATAGAGAACAATAATGCAAGTATACAAAACAAAGAAACACAGATAACAAATATAACAGAAGAAAATAAAGCTTTACAAGAGGCAATAACAGATTTACAATTGCAAATTACAAAAATAAAACAAGATGTAGAAAATAGCTCAAATATAGTAGAAGAACTTAAAGCTTCAAGAACAACGAAAAATATAGAGCTATCTGCAAAAGAAAATGAAATTTCTAATAAATTTGAAATAATAGAAGATTTGAAAGCACAATTAGTAAAAATCGATGTAAAGAAAACTAAGACAGAGCAAGACATAGAACAAATTGTAAATGAACTATGGGAAGAATATGAAATAACTCCAAACAATGCAATAGAATACAAAAAGCCAACGAATGTGCAAAATGCTAGCAAAGAGGTCCACAGATTAAGAAACGAAATCAAAAATTTAGGAAGCATTAACATAGATTCTATAGAGGAGTACAAAAAGACAAAAGAAAGATACGACTTTATGTGTGAGCAACGATTGGATTTAGATAATACAGTAGGAAAGTTACGCAAAATTATTTCTGAAATGACGGAAACCATGAAAAATCAATTTGCAGAAAAATTTGCAATAATCAATAAAAACTTTAATGAAGTATTTGTTGAATTATTTGGTGGAGGAAAAGCAGAACTAATTTTAGAAGATGAGTCAAACATATTAGAATGTGGAATTGACATTAGAGTACAGCCAACAGGAAAAAAATTACAAAATATGATGTTATTATCTGGTGGAGAAAAGGCATTTACAGCAATAGCATTGCTATTTGCAATATTAAAAATAAATCCAGCACCATTCTGTATATTAGACGAAATTGAAGCAGCATTAGATGACGTAAATGTATATAGATTTGCAGATTATTTAAAGAAATTTAGTAAAGAAACACAATTTTTAGTAATAACACATAGAAAAGGAACAATGGAAGCAGCAGATACAGTATATGGAGTAACAATGGAAGAAAACGGAATAAGTAAATTGCTTTCAATGAAATTATCAAATAAATAACGATTAGGGACGCCCCTTTTTCGAAAATTTTTTCGATTAGGGACGCCCTTTTTTAAGAAAAATTTTCGAAAAAGGGGCGTCCCTAATCGTTCTATTTTTTAGACAAGCCACATATATATTAGAAGAAAATATTTAAACAAAGGAGAGGATTATATGTGGCATACTAAAAATGTAGATGAAATTGTAAAATACTATAAAACAGACAAACATAATGGAATAACAGAGGAAGAGGTTCGAAAAAGAATAAAAGAATATGGAGAAAATAAACTTGCAGACAAAAAGAAAGAAAGCTTATTTATAAAGTTTATAAAACAGTTTAATGACTTTATGATAATTATTCTAATAATAGCATCTATTATATCTGCAGTTGTTTCAAAATTAGATGGAAGTGGGGACTATATAGACTCTGTAATAATAATCGCAATAGTAGTTTTAAATAGTATTATGGGACTAGTTCAAGAAGCAAAAGCAGAAAAATCGCTAGAAGCATTGAAAAGTATGACAGCACCTTTTGCAAAAGTTAGGAGAAATGGCAATATTGTAAGTGTAGAAGCAACCAATGTAGTTCCAGGAGATATAATAATATTGGAAGCGGGAAACTATGTACCAGCTGATGCAAGATTGATAAGTAGTTCGAATTTAAAAGTAGAAGAGTCAAGTTTAACAGGAGAAAATGTTCCTGTAATAAAAGATGAAAATGCATATTTGAAAGAAAACATTCCTATAGGGGACATGGTAAATATGGTATTTTCTTCTACAATAGTGGTAAATGGACATGGAGAAGCAATAGTAACAGAAACAGGAATGAATACAAAAGTAGGAAAAATAGCAAATATGATAATAGAAGACGAAGCACCAGAAACACCAATACAAAAGAAATTGTCTGAAGTAGGAAAAATCCTTGGAATAGTGTGCTTAGTTATATGCTTACTCATTTTTGTAATAGGAATATTTAAGCAAATACCACCAGTAGAAATGTTTATGACATCAGTAGGACTTGCTGTTGCTGCTATTCCAGAGGGACTACCAGCAATTGTAACTATAATGTTATCTATAGGCGTTACAAAAATGGCAAAGAAAAATAGCATAATAAGAAAGCTTCCAGCAGTTGAAACTTTGGGAGGAAGCAGTGTAATTTGTTCAGATAAAACTGGAACCTTAACACAAAACAAAATGCAAGTAACTAAAATATTCGGACTAGGAGCAAGTGAAAAGCAAATATTAAGCTATGCCTCTATGTGTACAGACTCTGAAATAGAAACAAAAGAATCTAAACAAATAGTAGTAGGAGAGCCAACAGAAACAGCCATAGTAGAAGCTGCGTTAAAAAATGGGATTAATAAGTTTAGTGAATATAGAAACAAAAACAGAATAGCAGACATTCCATTTGATTCTAACAGAAAGATGATGACAACAATACATAAAGATAATGATAAATTTTTAAATATTACTAAAGGTGCACCAGATGTATTACTAAAGAGATGTACAAAATATTTTGATGGAACACAAGAGCTAGAGCTTACACGTACAGTAATTGATAAAGTATATAAACAAAATGAGGCTATGGCAAGCAAGGCTTTAAGAGTAATTGCCGTTGCATATAAAAATACAAATATGATAGAAAAAACAGAGGAAAATCTAGTCTTTTTAGGGTTAATAGGAATAATTGACCCTCCAAGAGAAGGTGTAAAAGAGGCAGTAGAAACATGTAGGAAGGCTGGAATAAAGACAGTAATGATTACTGGAGACCACCTTACCACCGCAAAGGCAATTGCAAAAGAATTAGGAATATTAAAAAGTAATGATTTGGCTATAACAGGTGAAGAGCTAGAAAGAATTCCACAAAACATATTTGAAAGAGATATAATGAAATATTCTGTGTTTGCAAGAGTATCACCAGAGGATAAAGTAAAAATAGTAAAGGCATTCCAAAGTACAGGAGCAGTAGTAGCAATGACAGGAGATGGAGTAAATGATAGTCCAGCTTTAAAAAATGCAGATATAGGAGTTGCTATGGGAAAAAACGGTACAGATGTTGCAAAAAATGCAGCAGATATGGTGCTTGCAGATGACAATTTTGTTACTATAGTAGAAGCGGTAAAACAAGGAAGAAATATATATGATAATATTAAAAAATCTATACATTTCTTGATAGCTACTAATATAGGAGAAATAGTTACAATATTTTTAGGACTAATATTAGGGTTAAAATCTCCATTACTTGCAATTCAATTACTATGGATAAACTTAGTAACAGACTCGCTTCCAGCAATAGCACTTGGCTTAGAACCACCAGATAAGGATATAATGAATAAAAAACCACGTAATCCTAAAAAAGGCATTTTCTCTGATGGTTTGTGGAGCAAAATTGTAGTAGAAGGAATGATGATAGGGATGCTAACATTACTTGCATTTAGTATTGGAAATAAGCTTTATGGTATAGATGTAGCAAGAACAATGGCATTTGTGGCATTGGGAATGCTAGAACTCGTACACAGTTTTAATATAAAAAGTGAAGAATCAATATTTAAAACTCGGGTTATTTGAAAATAAGTATTTGATAGGTGCTTTTATATTAGGAACAATAATGCAAACAATAGTAGTAATTATACCAAATGTTGCAGAAGTATTTAAATTAGTACCGCTAAATAATACACAATGGATATTTACAATTGGAATATCAATGTTACCACTTATAATTATTGAAATTCAAAAGAAAATTAATGAAATAAGGTTTGGAAAAATTGTTTATGGAACAATTAAACCAGTGTAGACTGAAATATTAATTAAAAAATCCGTTTTATTGTTGCATTAATTTGCAATTGAAAATTTGAGAATTAAGCTACAAAATGTAACCGCAGAGCGGGTAAACGAAAAATTTGCATAAAAAATTTGCATTTGTTTAAAATATATGGTATAATTAAAAACGCGCTTGGCTAAATATGGAAAAAGTATAAATTAGGCGCAATCAGAAGGAGAGTGAATATATATTTTAAACAAAAAAGTAAGAAACTGCACGAAAGACATAATGAGACTATTAAAAATAGTTATCATTGCAACAATAATTATTCTTGCCATAATGTTAGTAAAATATAAAGTAGTATATAAAGTAACAATTTCTGGAGAAGAAATTGGTTATGTATCAAATAAAAATGAATTTGAAAAAATAGTAGATGAGCAAATATTAAATCCACAAGATGGAAACGTTGCTTATGTAGATATAGAAGAATTACCAACATATGAAATGATTTTTGCAAGTAATAAAGAGCAAACAAATGAAGAAGAAGTGCTTGCACAAATTGCTGAATTAGCACAAACAACATATAAGGTATATGCAGTAGCAGTAAATGGAGACAACACAGTATATGTAAATACACAAACAGAAGCAGAAGAGACTGTTGAACAATTAAAAGAAGAATATAAAGAAAAAATAGATGAAATAGATATTACTGTTAATGAAGTTTATACAAAAGATGTTGCTACAGTAGAAGAAACAGTAGAATTAGCTTCAGCTGTAGAAGTAGCTAGTGAAGAGGTAGATGTTGTAGTAGAAAAACAAGAAAAAATAAAATCAGCAACATTAGATGGAGTATATTTTGCTGTAAAACCAGTCTCTGGAACAATTACATCAAGATATGGAGCAAATGAAAGCATAAGAGACCATACACACAAAGGACTTGACATTGCAGCACCTTATGGAACAAAGATAGTAGCAGCAGCTAAGGGAACAGTTTCATATTCTGGATGGATGAGTGGATATGGAAATCTAATTATAATAGAACATGAAAATGGAATACAAACATACTATGGACATTGTAGTAAACTATATGCGTCTGTAGGAGATGAAGTAGATGTAGGAGATACAATAGCAGCTGTAGGTTCTACAGGAAATTCTACAGGAAACCATTTACACTTTGAAATTCGTAAGAATGGATCACAAATAAATCCACAAAAATATGTATATAAATAGAAAAATAAGAATTTTTATGAAGTTTATAACTCATAAGAATTCTTATTTTTTTGAATATAACACCGAAATTTTAGTAAATAAAAAATAAGCATTACTATGCCCAATATTCATGTTAACGAATTTATATGATTAAATGTAGTAATATAAAATAAAAAGAGTATAGTGTATATTTTGCAATGAGAAACAAAAACTTGTAAGTAAAAAAACGAATGCAACATTGAATAGAAATAGAAAAAATAATATTTAAAATCCATAATGGAAAATAATGCTAAAATGGTTAATTCCCTAGCAAAACACTAAATGTTACAGACATATTACAATAAGATAACATTTACTTTACAAATCACTTAAGAGTATTGATTTTTCAATAACTTACTGGTAAAATGTAAGCATAAGTTGAGAAAAAAATTCTCGAATAAAAAAGAAAACGGAGGAATAAAAAATGTCAGCAGCAAAAGAAAGAAAAAAGAGAAATGTAAGATTAATATGGATAATATTAATAATTATAGTAGCTGTAGGAGTAATAGTTACTATAAATTTATCAAATAATAAAAAGGATACTAAACCAGCACAACAACAATCACAAGTAGAAAATGGACAACAAGAGGAAGAAAAACCGGTAGAAAAATATGTACAAGTATTAGAAGATGGTACTAAATTGAATATTAGTGAAAAAATAAAACAAACTAAAAAAGTTGGAGACTTGGAAATATCAAATATTCAAATTACTTATCAAAATGGAGTAACAAATATACTTGCAACAGTAACAAATACTTCAAGTAAAAAATCAGAACTACAAAATGTATCAATAGTATTATCAGATGATGAAGGAAACACAATATATACACTAAGAGGTGTATTAGAAGAAACAGAGCCAAATGGTACTAGTCAATTAAATACATCAATAACAGCAGACTTTGCAAATAGTTATGACTTTACAATAAGCAAAACTAAATAAGAAATGGACTTAAATGGACGTTTCAAAAAGTCCAATAAGTAAGGGCTTTTTGAAGCGTCTTTTAATATATAAACATATGAAAAGAAAGGAACTATAAAAATGAAAAAGAAAATTTTAGTAAATTTATTATTAGTAATAATGTTAGGAGTAATGCTTGTAAGTACTGTAAATGCAACTACAAACTCATTTAAAGCAGAACTTAGTACATCAAGTACAAGCTTAAAACCAGGAGATGAGGTAACTCTTACATTAAAAGTATCAGACATAAATATGGGAGATGACGGAATAAATGCAGTAGAAGGAACAATCAAATATGATACAAAAGTATTTGAGGCAATAACACAATCAAGTATTACATCAGAAAGTGGTTGGTCAACAACATATAATGGAGAAACAAGTAATAGCTTAAATGGAAAATTCTTAGCAGTAAACTTAAGTGCAGGAACAAAAGAAGACACAACAATACTAACAGTAAAATTTAAGGTAAAACAAGATGTAGTAAAAACAACAGAAACACAAATAAATTTTGTAGATGTAACATCAAATGATGGAGCAGACCTAGTAAATGTAGGAACAAAAAGTGTTAAGTTAAAAGTAACTGTACCAGAAGAACCAAAGAACGAGATAAAAAATGAAGTGAAAAACTTAGAGGTAAAACCATCAGAAAATAAAGCAACAGGAAGAATTCCACAAACAGGTGTAACACCAGCAATAGTAGTTACAATAAGTGTAATAGCAATTGTATGTGTATATATAGGAATTCGTTATAGAAATATGAAAGATGTAAAATAAAAGGGGAAAAAAGTAATGAAGAAAAAGTTATTAAGCATAGCATGTATAATAGCAATACTTTTAACAAATACAGCAACACTAAGCATTGCTGCCATTGCATTTGATGAAATGTATAAGGTAAATGAAGATGAAAAATTGATTAGCAGAATAATGCCAGAGACAACAGTAGAAATATTTAAATCGAAGACAAGTGAGCAATTAACAGTATATAAAGATGAAACTAAAACAGAAAAAGTAGATACTGGATTAATTGGAACAGGAATGGTTGTGGTAAAAGATGCGACAGGAGAAGAATACACAGTAAGTGTAATAGGTGACTTAAATGGAGACGGAAAAGCAACACAGGTAGAGTTAACAAATATAATAAGACATATAGTAGGGCTAGAAAATGCAGAGCTAACAGGAATAAAATATGAGTCAGCAGATATTACAGGAGATAAAGCTGTTGACCAAAGAGATATAAGCAAGTTAGTAAAATATATAGTAACAGGCAAACTAGACATCGATAATGACAATAAAAATCAATCAACAATAGAGGCTACAACAAAAGAAACAAAAACAGATAGTGTAAAAATAGAGGCAGTAGTAAAAGATTTGGTTACAGGCTCAATAAAACATACAACAACAACTGTCTATGTAAAAAAATCTGGAGAACCAGATACAAGTTACAGTAAAAAATACACAGGAACAGATAGTGAGTTAACAATAGATGGGCTTGATTCAAACACTGATTATGATATAAAAATAGAAGCAAAAGATGAACAAGGAAATGTAGTAACAAAAGTTATAAAAGTAAAAACTGCAAATATAGAGGGAAATATAACATTTGGAACTATAACATGGTCATCAGGCAAAGCAAGTACAACAATAGCAACAGATTCAAGCTATGAAATAGAATATCAAATAAATAGTAAGACAGGAACATGGCTAAAAGCAGGCAGTACAGCAAATCAAATAACAGTAGATAATTTGGCACATAATGATAAAATTTATGCACGTCTTACAAATGGAACTTCAACAACAGAACCAAAAGAATTAACAATAAAAGATGAAATAGAACCAACAGTAAGCTTAAGTTTAACAAAAGGAACACAAAAGTTAACAGCAACAGCAACTGCAATCGATAATGAAAGCGGAATAGCAGCAGATGTAAAATATAAGTTTAGCATAAAAGAAAAAGATGCAAATGATAGTACATATGTAGAAAAACAAAATACAACATTAGCAACTTGTGAAATAACAGGATTAACAGAAGGAAAAGAATATACAGTAAAGGTAGAGGTTAGTGATATAGCTGGAAACATAGGAACAAAAGAAGAAACAATAATGATACCAGATGATATATCGCCAGTAGTAGGGTTAACTTTAACACCTACAACAAGTACAATTATAGCAACAGCGACAGCTACAGATGTAGGAGGCTTGCCAACTAATACAATATATAAATTTAGTATAAAAAAGACAGCAGAAGATGATAGTACTTATGTAGTAAAACAAAACAATTCAGATGCAAATTGTACAATAACAGGACTAGAACAAAATACAAGTTATACAGTAAAAGTAGAGGTGGCTGATAAAGCTGGAAATGTAGGAATGAAGACAGAAACTATAACTACAACTGGAGTACCAGATAGTACAGTAGCAGGAGCAATAACATTTGGTAGTGCAACATGGAGTGCTGGAAAAGCAAGCGTAGTAATAAGTACAAATACAAGCTATACAATAGAGTATCAAGTAAATGGAACAACAGAAGGAAGCTGGACAAAAGCAAGTGCTGCAGGAGTAGACGTAACGGTAGATAATTTAAATAATAACGATATTGTTTATGCTAGACTAACAGACGGAACAAATGCTGGAAACTATGCAAGTGTAACAATAACAGATACAACAGAACCAACAGTTACATTAACATTATCAGGAGTAACAACAAGTTCAATAACAGCAACAGCAAATGCTACAGATAGTAAAAGTGGAATAGCAGCAGATGTAACATACAAATTTAGTATAAAGAAAACAGCAGAAGATGATAGTACTTATGTAGTAAAACAAAATACAACAGATAAAACTTGTACAATAACAGGATTAGAGCAAAACACAAGTTATACAGTAAAAATTGAGGTAGAAGACATAGCTGGAAATGTAGGAGCAAAGACAGCAGCTACAACTACTACATCAGTACCAGATAGTACAGTTTCAGGAGCAATAACATTTGGTAGTGCAACATGGAGTGCTGGAAAAGCAGAAATAACAGTAAGCACAAATACAAGTCATACAATAGAATATCAAGTAAATGGAACAACAGAAGGAAGCTGGATAAAAGCAAGTGCAGCTGGAACAGACGTAACAGTAGATAATTTAAATAATAACGATATTGTTTATGCACGTTTAACAGACGGAGCAAATGCAGGAAACTATGCAAGTGTAACAATAACAGATACAACAACACCAACAATTACATTAACATTATCAAATGAAACAACAAATTCAATTACAGCAACAGCAAATGCTACAGATAGTGAAAGTGGAATAGCAGCAGATGTAACATACAAATTTAGTATAAAGAAAACAGCAGAAGATGATAGTACTTATGTAGTAAAACAAAATACAACATCTAAAACATGTACAATAACAGGACTAGAACAAAATACAAGCTACACAGTAAAAGTAGAGGTAGCTGATAAAGCTGGAAATGTAGGAACGAAGACAGAAACTACAACTACTACATCAGTACCAGATAGTACAGTGGCAGGAGCAATAACATTTGGTAGTGCGACATGGACATCAGGTAAGGCAGAAATAACAGTAAGCACAAATACAAGCTATACAATAGAATATCAAATAAATGGAACAACAGAAGGAAGCTGGATAAAAGCAAGTGCAGCAGGAGCAGACGTAACAGTAAGTAACTTAAATAATAACGATATAGTATATGCTAGATTAACAGACGGAACAAATGCAGGAAATTATGCAAGTGTAACAATAACAGATACAACAACACCAACAATTACATTAACATTATCAAATGAAACAACAAATTCAATTACAGCAACAGCGGTAGCCATAGATAGTGAAAGTGGAATAGCAGCAGATGTAACATACAAATTTAGTATAAAGAAAACATCAGAAGATGACAGTACTTATGTAGTAAAACAAAATACAACAGATAAAACTTGTACAATAGCAGGACTAGAACAAAATACAAGCTACACAGTAAAAGTAGAGGTAGAAGACGTAGCAGGAAATGTAGGAGAAAAAACAGCAACTACAACAACAACTGGAGTACCAGATAGCACAGTTTCAGGAGCAATAACATTTGGTAGTGCAACATGGAGTGCTGGAAAAGCAGAAGTAACAATAAGCACAAATACAAGCTATACAATAGAATATCAAATAAATGGAACAACAGAAGAAAGCTGGATAAAAGCAAGTGCAGCTGGGACAGATGTAACAGTAGATAATTTAAATAATAATGACATAGTATATGCTAGACTAACAGATGGAGCAAATGCAGGAAACTATGCAAGTGTAACAATAACAGATACAACAGAACCAACAGTAACGCTAACATTATCAAATGAGACAACAAATTCAATTACAGCAACAGCAACAGCTACAGATAATGAAAGTGGAATAGCAACAGATGCAACATATAAATTTAGTATAAAGAAAACAGCAGAAGACGACAGTAGTTATGTAGTAAAACAAAATACAACAGATAAAACTTGCACGATAACAGGATTAGACCAAAATACAAGTTACACAGTAAAAGTAGAAGTGCAAGATATAGCAGGAAATACAGGAGCAAAAACAGAAACAACAACTACAACAACAGTACCAGATAGTACAGTGGCAGGAGCAATAACATTTGGTAGTGCGACATGGACATCAGGTAAGGCAGAAATAACAATAAGCACAAATACAAGCTATACAATAGAATACCAAGTAAATGGAACAACAGAAGGAAGCTGGATAAAAGCAAGTGCAGCAGGAGCAGACGTAACAGTAGATAATTTAAATAATAACGATATTGTTTATGCACGTTTAACAGACGGAGCAAATGCAGGAAATTACGCAAGTGTAACAATAACAGATACAACAGAACCAACAATTACATTAACATTATCAAATGAAACAACAAATTCAATTACAGCAACAGCGGTAGCTATAGATAGTGAAAGTGGAATAGCAGCAGATGCAACATATAAATTTAGTATAAAGAAAACAGCAGAAGATGATAGTACATATGTAGTAAAACAAAATACAACAGATAAAACATGCACGATAACAGGATTAGAGCAAAATACAAGTTATACAGTAAAAATTGAAGTAGAAGATAAAGCTGGAAATACTGGAATGAAGACAGAAACTACAACTACTACATCAGTACCAGATAATACAGTAGCAGGAGCAATAACATTTGGTAGTGCAAGTTGGGCATCAGGAAAGGCAGAAATAACAGTAAGCACAAATACAAGCTATACAATAGAATATCAAATAAATGGAACAACAGAAGGAAGCTGGACAAAAGCAAGTGCGGCTGGAACAGACGTAACAGTAGATAACTTAAATAATAATGATATCGTTTATGCTAGACTAACAGACGGAACAAATGCTGGAAATTACGCAAGTGTAACAATAACAGACACAACAAAACCAACAGTAAACCTAACATTATCAGGAGTAACAACAAGTTCAATTATAGCAACAGCGGTAGCTACAGATAGTGAAAGTGGTATAGAAACAGATGCAACATATAAATTTAGTATAAAAAAGACAGCAGAAGATGATAGCAGTTATGTAGTAAAACAAAACACAACAGATAAGACATGCACAATAACAGGATTAGAGCAAAACACAAATTACACAGTAAAAGTTGAAGTAGAAGATATAGCTGGAAATGTGGGAGCAAAGACAGCAGCTACAACTACTACAGCAGTACCAGATAGCACAGTTTCAGGAGCAATAACATTTGGAACAGCAATATGGTCAGCAGGTAAAGCAGAAATAACAGTAAGTACAAATACAAGTTACACAATAGAATACCAAGTAAATGGAACAACAGAAGGAAGCTGGATAAAAGCAAGTGCTGCAGGAGCAGACGTAACGGTAGATAATTTAAATAATAACGATATTGTTTATGCTAGACTAACAGACGGAACAAATGCAGGGAATTACGCAAATGTAACAATAACAGATACAACAGAACCAACAGTAACACTAACATTATCAAACGAAACAACAAATTCAATTACAGCAACAGCAACAGCTACAGATGATGAAAGTGGAATAGCAGCAGATGCAACATATAAATTTAGTATAAAGAAAACAGCAGAAGATGATAGTACTTATGTAGTAAAACAAAATACAACAGATAAAACTTGTACAATAACAGGATTAGAGCAAAATACAGATTACACAGTAAAAGTTGAAGTAGAAGATAAAGCTGGAAATACTGGAATGAAGACAGAAACTACAACGACTACAGCAGTACCAGATAGCACAGTTTCAGGAGCAATAACATTTGGAACAGCAACATGGTCAGCAGGAAAAGCAGAAGTAACAATAAGCACAAATACAAGTTATACAATAGAATACCAAGTAAATAGTACATCAGGAACATGGACAAAGGTAAATGCAGGAGCTGTAGGAGGAACAAACGTAACAGTAAGTAACTTAAATAATAACGATATAGTATATGCTAGATTAACAGACGGAACAAATGCTGGAAACTATGCAAGTGTAACAATAACAGATACAACAGAACCAACAATTACATTAACATTATCAGGAGTAACAACAAGTTCAATAACAGCAACAGCAGATGCAGCAGATAGTGAAAGTGGAATAAGTGCAACAGCAACATATAAATTTAGCGTAAAGAAAACATCAGAGGCAGACAGTAGTTATGTAGTAAAACAAAATACAACATCTAAAGCATGTACAATAACAGGTTTACAACAAAATACAGATTACACAGTAAAAGTAGAGGTAGCAGATATCGCAGGAAATGCTGGAAGCAAAACTGCAGCAAAAACTACACAGACAGTTCCAAATGGAACACAAACAGGAGCAATAACATTTGGCAGTGCAACATGGTCATCTGGAAAAGCAAGTATAGCAATAAGCACAGATACAAGCTATACAATAGAATATCAAGTAAATAGCACATCAGGCACATGGACAAAAGCAAGTTCGGCAGGAACAAGTGTAACAGTAAGTAATTTAAGCAATAACAGTGTAGTATATGCGAGATTAACAGATGGAACAAATGCCGGAAATTACGCAAGTGTAACAATTGCAGATGCAACAAAACCAAAAGTTACATCAGCAACGGCAACATCAAGCAGTATTACATTTAGTGCGGTAGATAATGAAAGTGGAATAGTAGGATACAAAGTAACAACATCAAGTACAGCACCATCAAGTTTTGATAGTTGCACAAACACAACTACATTAACTAATAAGCAAGTAACAGGATTAAGTGCAAATACAACATATTATATATGGTTAAAAGATGCAGCAGGAAATGTAAGTACAGTATATAGTATAAAAACATCTGCTATCTTAGTAACATCTATTACATTGAATAAAACAGAGTTAACTTTGGAAGAAAGTAAAGAGGAAACATTAACTGCAACAATAAGTCCAACAAATGCAACAAATAAACAAGTAACATGGTCAACAAGTAAAAGTTCAGTTGCAACAGTAGATACAACAGGAAAAATAACAGCAGTAGCAGCAGGAACAGCAACAATAACAGCTACAGCTAAAGATGGTAGTGGAAAATCTGCAAGTTGCACGGTAACGGTAGAAAGTGCTATAAAAGCAGAATATGTAAATTATCCAATAGACTTAAATGGAGATGGAGATACAACAAATGACTGGATGCTATTTTATAAAGCAGATGGAAATGCAGAAGGAGAAGAAACTGGGGGAGCATATGCAGAAAATGTAGGAGATTACTATATAATAGCAGCAGATTATTTAAAAAATACAGACAGTAGATTAAAATTAAGCCAAATGGGAACAGTACACGCAAACGGAGCATATTGTATATCGTGGTATTATGAAAAGGATTTACCAACAACAGTACAAAAATCTGGAACAGAAACACTGATAGTGGGAGGAAGAACAAATACAAGTACAACAATAAATAAATTATTTATGCAAAATAAATTTGGAGCATTAAATAGTGATAATCCTAATTCCAGAGCAGTATCAGCATTAATAAATACATCAAACTGGGCTGGATATGTAAATACAAGTTATGCAGATTATGCAATAGGAGCACCAACATTAGAGATGTGGGTAGCAAGTTGGAACGGAGCATATGAGGATAAATTAAAATTGTATACGAATAAAAATTCATATGGTTACTATGTAGGAACAAATTCAAATAGTATAACCACGACATTTCAATCTATCTCATCAATAAGAGAAGGCTACAATAATAAATTATATTTTCCATATCAAGAATGTATTGATGGTACTAGCTGCTATGGAACATGGTTGGCATCTCCATCTGCTAAGGATGAAGAAACGAGATTAAGCGTGTATAGCTTAGGATTGATTTTTGCCGAGAGGATGTACTCGAGTGATTTGTGTACACGTCCTGTAGTCCATATAAAATCAGGAAAGTCATTAGAGAAAAATGCTTCAGGAATATGGGAGATAAAATAGAGAATATTACTAGTAATTAAAACAACAATGAAATACATGCAATGAATGTCAAAGAAACAGAATGAAATTGAAAATACAATCAAAAACACAGTCTAGATTTTAGACTGTGTTTTTGTAAAAATTACTGTTGATATTATAAAATAGAAGGATAAAAGTATAATCTTTAATTCATATATGTCATATTATGTCGGAAAGTTTTTGTTGCAATTGTATCTGAAATGTGTTAACATAAATGTAAATTATATTTCAAATGATTTTTATTCAAAATAAAAAATCAAGGCAGTTCTGCCAAAATTTTCAAACAAAAAAATAAAAAGAAAGAAGAAAGAAGAAAGAAGAAAGAAGGTAGGCATTATAGGAAATTTATTAAATCCAAAAATAGACTATGTATTTAAAAGAATATTTGGATACATAGGAAATGAAGAGATAACAGCAGCACTTTTAAGTTCTATATTAAAAAAGCAAATTAGCAATGTAAAATTAGATAGTAATCCAATATTAGAAAAAGATATACTAGATGACAAAGTAGGAATTCTAGACATAAGAGCTAAAATAGATAACAATATTAATTGTAATATAGAAATGCAAGTAGTAGATAAAAAGAATATCGAAAAGAGAATATTGTACTATTGGAGTAAGATGTATGCTAAAAGTATAAAAGCAGGTGATGATTACGAAAAATTAGAAAAAGGAATAGCAATACTAATATCAGATTACGAACTATCAGGCTTAAAGAAAATAGAGAAATATATAACGAAGTGGAACATAAGAGAAGAGGAATATCAAAAAATAATATTGACAGATGTGATGGAAATATATATAATCGAACTACCAAAGTTCGAGAGATATAAAGAAAAGACAGATAAAGTTTTGAACTCATGGGTGAAATTTATAGAAAATCCAGAGGTGGTCGATATGAAGGAAAATGAAAAAGTAGGAAAAGCTAAAAAAGTACTAGAAGAAATAAGCCAAGATGAGCATGAAAGATATTTAGCAGAGCTAAGAGAAAAATACATAATGGACAAAAAGGCAATAGAGGACGCTGGTTTTGATAAAGGCTTAGAAGCTGGAATTAAACAAGGACTTGAACAAGGCAAAAAGCAACAAGCAATTGATATAGCTAAAAATTTAAAAGAACAAAATGTAGATATTGATATCATATGTAAAACCACAGGTTTAACAAAAGAAGAAATAGAAAATTTAAAATAGATACGAGATACATTTGAAATATAATTAATAAAATAAGACTTAATAATATTAGGTCTTATTTTTGAGAAGAGCAGTTACAGAAATAAAATAGTTTAATAATGTGACACTATATAAAAAAGTAGCTTACTGCTTAAGTAAGCTACTCTAGAAAATAAAAGGGGATGTTTTTCTAAATTAGTTAAGTACTAAAAGGGTATGAATAGTACTAACTATGCTTATAATATACCAATAGTTTTTGTCTATTGTGTGAATAAATTGAGAAAATTGTGCAAAGTTAGAAAATTTCTTTAGAAAGAATTAAATAATACTTATTTAAATTTTGGCGAATTTAAATAAATTAAAACTAAATATGGGAAAAATCTTTTTATATGTCTCATATACAATATGTAAAAAACAAAAAATATTAAGGAAATAAGCTTATAGCCTATTTCCTTATCTAGTTCATAATATAAATTTATGATTTTAATAATTTTCTGCTTTTATTTCAAAGTAAGATTGTGGATGTTTGCAAACTGGGCAAACTGCAGGAGCTTCTGTTCCTACAACTATATGTCCACAGTTTCTACATTTCCAAATTACTATGCTACCTTTTTTGAATACTTCTCCATCTTGTATATTTTGCAATAATTTTCTATATCTTGCTTCGTGTTCTTTTTCTACTAATGCAATTCCTCTGAATGTTGCAGCAATTTCTGTAAATCCTTCTTCATCAGCTTCTTTGGCAAATGTATCGTACATATCTGTCCATTCGTAATTTTCTCCTGCTGCAGCATCTGCTAAGTTAGACATTGTATCTCCAATACCGTTTAAATATTTGAAGTGAATTTTAGCATGTTCTTTTTCGTTTTCAGCTGTCTCTAAAAATATAGCAGCTATTTGCTCATATCCTTCTTTTTTGGCTACACTTGCAAAATATGTGTATTTATTTCTTGCTTCTGATTCTCCTGAAAAAGCAGCTTTTAAATTTGCTTCTGTTTTTGATCCTTTTAATTCCATTATATACCTCCTAAAAATTTTATTTATATTGTTATATTATAAATTATGGACAAAGTCAAGAAATATATGATTATAAATTTAGAAAAAAGTATCATGTTTATTAAATAATAGCTGTTAACATTTTAAATTTTTATTGCATTTAGCAATGTGTTAGTGTAAAATAATAATGATTTTATAATAAAAGACAAAATTGAGGAGGAAGTAAAATGGAAAAAATAAGAGGCTTTGAAGTGGCAAAAGGATTTGAAGAAAAAGGAATTAATTTACCTGTTAGAAAAACAAAATATTCTGCAGGATATGATGTAGAGGCAGCAGAGGACTGCATAATACCTTCATTTAAAAAAGGAATGAAACCAACATTAATAAAAACAGGTATAAAAGCATATATGGCAGATGATGAAGTACTAATATTAGCTAATAGAAGCTCAAACCCAGGTAAAAAAGGACTTATATTAGCAAATAGTATAGGAGTAATAGATAAAGACTATTATGGAAATCCAGATAATGATGGACATATAATGTTTGCATTTTTTAACATAAAAGATGAAGATGTAGAGATTAAAAAAGGAGATTGCATTGGGCAAGCAATATTCCAAAAGTATTTAGTTGTTGATAATGATAGTGCAGAAGGAGAAAGAACAGGTGGCTTTGGTTCAACAAATAAATAGGCAAAACTAATGGATTAATGATATAAAGAAGGTAGCTACAAATGAAAAGATAAAAGCATTTAAAATGTAAATGATTTTAATAAAGATGTAGCAAAAAAATTGCAAAAGAACACATAAAAAATGCTTGTAATATGTAGAACGCCATGATATAATGTACCTGTTTCAAGGAGATCGTCCAGTTTAGGGAAGGAGATGCGTTATATTGAGAGAAAGGCTAACTGAAGAGCAGCTCAGGAAGGTAAACGATATAATGGAAAAAAATTCGCCTCAGCGAAAAGTGGATGACATTGTTGAAAAAACAAAATTAGCAATGGAAATTTGCACAGCTGAGGGGCAGCAGGCAAAAGTTGATAAAATTGTATCGGAAGAGCTTGCAGTACAATAACTCCAAAACACCAGCCAATATTTAGGCTGGTGTTTTTTTACTATTAGTTATTTTAAACACTAAAATATTAATATAGAACAATAAAAAGAAACTCTACTTTCTAAACTATTTCTGTTTAATAAGTAGAGTTCACGTTATTTTCTTTAGGCTATTTTAAGTTTAATTTTCTGAATTAGTCATTTTTTCTAAGTTTAAAAGTTCTTGCCATCTTTTATCTACTTCTTTTTGGAATTCTTCAATCATCCACTCATTACCAGGTTTAAACATGTGTTTAAATCTTCTTTGAGGTCTTAAAAATTCTTCAATAGGCAACTTTTTAGTAGGTTTATAAGTAATTTTATATACTCCATCTACAACCTCATATAAAGGCCAGTAACATGTGTCTATAGCAAGTTTATTTATTTGCATCAACATGTCTGTAGGATATCCCCAACCTCTAGGACAAGGAGCTAATACATTTAAGAAAGTTGCTCCCTTTGTATAAATTGCTTTTTCAGCTTTTTCATATAAATCTTTAAAATTTGCAACTCCTATACTTTGTGCTACGTAAGGCAAATGATGAGCAACCATTATTTGTGTTAAATCTTTTCTAGATTGCATTTTACCAGGAATAATATCTCCAGCAGGTGATGTTGTTGTATCTGCAAAACGAGGTGTGGCAGATGAACGTTGTATACCAGTGTTCATGTATGCACCGTTATCATAACATACATATGTCATGTCATGACCTCTTTCCATTGCTCCAGATAAACTTTGAATACCTATATCATAAGTTCCACCATCTCCACCAAACGCAATAAATTTTGTATGTTCATCTTCTGGAATTTTACCTTTTCTTTTTAATGCATTATAAGCAGCTTCTGCACCAGAACAAGTTGCAGCTGCACATTCAAATGCTGTATGAATATATGAACTACTCCAAGAAGAGTATGGATATATACAAGTTGAAACTTCCATACAACCAGTAGCATTGGCTACTACTGCATGGTCTCCTTCTTTTAAAGCTCTCATTACCATTCTTGCAACAGGGGGAGCACCACAACCTGCACACATTCTATGACCTGCTTCAAAAACAGAAGGTTTATTAGCAACTATTTCTTTTAAATTATATGGCATTATTTTTCACCTCTCAATCCTAAATATCTATATGGATTATCAATTTTACCAGTTTTTACTATTTCTTGTAAGTCTTGATACACACTAGTTATGTCGTTTGTAGTAGTATCTCTACCACCAATTCCATATACATATCCTACTGTAGGAACATGTACATCATTTGCAAATAACCCAGATGTTACATCTGTAAATAAAGGACCACCACAAGAACTTAAAGATTCTGCTTTGTCTAGAACGGCTAAAGCTTTTACATTTTTAACTGCTTTTGATATTTCTTCTGCAGGGAAAGGTCTATAAACTCTTAGTTTTAAAAGTCCTGCTTTAATACCTTGCTCTCGTAAAGCGTCTACTACAACTTTTGTAGTTCCAGCAGTTGAGTTCATACAAATAATTGCAATTTCAGCATCTTCTAACTTGTATTCTTCAAATAACGAATATTTTCTTCCTGTTAATTTCTCAAAATCTTGTGCAACATCTAAAATAACTTGTTTTGCTTTTTTCATTGCTTGTACTTGTTGATATTTATGCTCAAATAAGTATGATTGTAAATCCATTGGACCTACTGCAATAGGTTCTTTAGCATTTAATAAATAATGTTCAGGCTTATATTCGCCAACAAAATCTTTTACTTTTGAATCTTCTATTAATTCTATATTTTCTATAGAATGTGATGTTATAAATCCATCTTGACAAACAGCAAGTGGAAGCATTACATCTTTGTGTTCTGCAATTCTGTGAGACATAATTAAATTGTCATATGCTTCTTGATTATTTTCAGAAAATAGCATAATCCAACCACTATCACGAATTCCCATTGCATCAGAGTGGTCATTGTGTATATTTAAAGGACCTGATATTGCTCTATTAACTAAAGGCATAACTATAGGTAATCGTAAAGATGATGCAATATATATCATTTCCCACATTAATGCTAAACCATTAGAAGAGGTTGCCGTCATTGCTCTTCCACCTGCGGCTTCTGCACCTATACATGCACTCATAGCACTATGTTCACTTTCTACAGCTATAAATTCTGTATCAACAGTTCCATTACTTACAAAAGTAGAAAAGTATTGAGGTATTTCTGTTGATGGTGTAATAGGAAAAGCAGCAACAACATCAGGATTAATTTGTTTCATTGCTATAGCAGAAGCTTCGTTACCACTTAAACGTTCTCTAATTCCCATATTATTTTTCCTCCTCCTTCATTTCTATTGCACCAAAAGGGCATACTTTAGCACATACTCCGCAACCCTTACAATAGTCGTAATTAAAATCACATCTTTTTAAATCTTTGCCAACTGGAATGGCATCATCTGGACATACTGGAAAACAAAGACCACATTGCTTACACTTGTCTGATAAGAATATAGGTTTTACGCTTCTCCAATCGCCAGTTTTAAATTCTAAAGAATTTCCAGCATCATATATTGTTCCCCCTGGTGTTAAATCTTGCCAAGGTGTTTCTTTATTTATTTTTACTGACATATAAATCTCCTCTTTCTATATAAGTTTAACTTCTTTTAAGGCTAAAGTTAATGCTTTCATGTTTCCGTCAATAACTTCAGGTTTTTTAGCAAATTTGTGTTTGAAAGAACCTTCCATATCGTTTAAAAATTCTTCTTCACTCATTATATTTGCAACTTTAACAATAGCAGCAAGCATTGGAGTGTTTGGAAAGTATTTTCCAAGAGCATCTATGGAAACTTCTCTAGCATCTATAGTGTAAATTTTTCCGTTATATCCATTAAGCAAAGGTTTTAAAGTGTTAGCGTCCTTTGTTGTGTTTATAATAATAGCACCAGTATCTTTTAAGCCATCAGTTACAGGCACAGTTTCTAGTAAACTATCATCTACAACAACTACATAGTCAGGATTATATATGTTGCTATGAATTCTTATAGGAGATGAGCTGATTCGGTTATATGCTGTAATTGGGGCTCCCATTCTTTCAGGACCATATTCTGGAAAACCCTGAATGTATTTACCAGTGTTAAAAGCGGCATCTGCAAGAAGAAGAGAAGCTGTCTTAGCACCTTGTCCACCTCTACCATGCCAACGTATTTCAATCATGTTATCCATGTTATACCTTCTTTCTATATAAAAATTATATGTTTAGTATATGACGAAATAGCTGTAAAGTCAAGGAAAAGAAGAAAAACGTATAAAGAATTAAAATAGTGTATTTTTAGACAAAAAAAGTGTAAAAATGTTGACTAAAAATAATCAAAATGTATAATATAAATATGAAATGAAAAGAGGCAAATATGGAAATTTTAGAAATTGCAAATAAAATAAGACAAAATGGGGGAAACTTATATTTAGTTGGTGGAGCAATAAGAGATAAATTTATGAATAAAGAGGTCCAAGACGAGGACTATTGTGTTGTGGGATTAAGCAAAGAAAAATTTGAAGAATTATTTCCAAATGCATATAAAAGAGGAAAAATTTTTGGAGTGTATGATATAGAAGGAAAAGAATTTGCATTAGCAAGAAAAGATAAAAAAGTAGCTAAAGGGCATAAAGGATTTGAGATAGAAACTAACGAAAATATAAAAATAGAGGATGACCTAAAAAGAAGAGATATTACTATAAATTCTATAGCACAAAATGTTATCACTAAAGAAATAATAGACCCATTTAATGGAAAAAAAGATATAGAAAATAAGATAATTAGGGCAACTTCCGAAAAGTTTAAAGAAGACCCATTACGAGTGTATAGAGTAGCTAGATTTGCCAGCAGTTTAAATTTTGAGGTAGAAAACGAAACCATAAAAATGATGAATTCTTTAAAGCAAGAATTATCAACTTTATCTAAAGAAAGAGTATTTATAGAATTTAAGAAAGCATTGGCTACAACAAAGCCGTCAATATTTTTTAATGTCCTAAGACAAGCGGATGTACTAGATGTCCATTTTAAAGAAGTTTATGATTTAATAGGTCAAACACAACCTGTAGAATATCATCCTGAAGGGGATAGCTATAATCATACAATGATGGTACTAGATAAATCAGCAGAGCTAACGGATAATTTGAAAATTAGATTTAGTAGCATTGTACATGATTTAGGAAAAGGAACTACGCCAAAGGAAATTTTGCCACATCATTATGGGCATGAAGAAAGAGGAGTAGAACTTGTAGAAAAGCTAGGAGAGAGGCTAAATGTTCCACATTCATGGATTAAGTGTGGAAAAATATCAGCTAAAGAACATATGAGAGGTGGAAAGTTTAATGAAATGACGCCAACAAAACAAGTTGATTTTATAACAAGAGTGGATAAATCTGCTCTAGGTTTAGATGGCTTAAAAATAGTTGTAATGTGTGACAAAAATAGACCTGGAGTAAAAATGGAAAATATTGTGTTTGATAAAATAGGAAAGGAATGCTTAAATAAAATAAATGGAAGATATATAGAAGAAAAGTATAATATAAAGAATGAAAAAAAGGTAGCAGACTTGTTAAGACAGGAAAGAATAAGATGGATAAAAAGTAATAATAACTATTGAAAAACAAAATATTTTAATATAGAATAAATAAAAAAAGGAAAAATAGAGTTATGATAAAGAAATTAAAAAGTCAAAAAGCTGCAGTTTCTGTATTAGTACTTATAACAATTTTAACATTTGTAACAGTACTTACAGGAGCAATGATAGCAGCAACAACGTTAACCAAATCACAATTAGAAAGTGATATACGTATACAAGAAATATATGGAAAAGACGTGGAAAGAGTAGACGAAATATATGAAGAATTAGTAAGTGTAGATAGAGAAGGTCCTACATGTATAATTAATACAGAAGTTATGAATGATACAAATGCTAAATATACATTTAATTTTAATGAAGACGTAATAGGATTTAGTACGGAAAAAGTAAATGTATATAATGCAACTTTATTAAGCACAAATATAGGAGAGAGCTTTATATTATCTAGTAGTTTGCCAACTGTTTCTACAAACTTAGAACTAGATAAAAATTATATAATATCTTTTGACTATAAATGTGTAGCAAATAAAAATGGATTTACTTTTGGATTATACCAAGATGAATCTACTACAAACCAAATAGAAAATTTGGAGGCTACAGTAAATGAAAAGCATGAGGAATATATTGTGCAAACACAAAAAAATATTATACAACTAAAATTTAAAGCAGATGTAAAAGATAGCAATAATATAACAATTACTAATTTGAAAATTGCTGAGGTAAATGAAAATGAGGTACAAAAGGGAAATTTTGTAAAAATTGATAATAAAACATATACATTAGTTACATTTTTAAATAGTAGATTAGAACAGTTTGTGGTATTAAATAAAAATACATTTACAGATGCAAACAATAATGGAAATATTTATAGTGTAAAAATGCTAAAAAAATAAAAGCAAAAAAAATTTAAGTTAAAATTTATAACTTAAATTTTTTTACTTTTCAGGTTCTTCTTTTCCTAATACCTTTTTATGAGATTTTGGAATTGAAGAATTTTTTGTTAGTTCTCTTTTAGCTATTTTTGAATTTTTTTTTACTATACCAGAATCAGGGTTAAACTCTTGAGACTGTTCAGCATTAAGTAATTCTTGAGCTATTTTAGAAGTTTCTAAGTCAGAACCATTTATATAAATATCATAATTATCTTCATCACTATTTTCCAAAAATATTTTAAAAAGGTCTTTAAAATTTGCAAAACCTGATTTCACGTTTTGTAATAATTTCATACTTTTCTTAACAAGTTAGTTAAGAAATCCACCTCCTTTAGAGTATAATCACTTATGGTATAATATTAGCACAATTATTGAGAAAAAGCAACAGTTTATGGAAAAAATCAATAAATCAATGGCTGAATTATAATAAGGTGTCAGAACTTGTCGAAAAAGAAAGATGAAAAAATCTTGTAAATTTCCAGAAATTGGTATAGAATAAAAAGTATCATTTTTAAGAAAGGGGAGTTCGAACAAATGAAGAATTTATATGGGAGTATTAAAATAAATAAGGTAATATTAGATGGAAAACAAAGTGTAGAAGAATGTATAAACTATTATAAATTGAAAAATAAAAAGTATGGATTTGAAATAGTAAAAAAAGACACAAGAAATAATGAAAATATAGAAGTAACAAATATAACAAACATAACGGATAACGAAGAAAAAATTAACAAGGTATTGCGTACATTAGTAGTAAAGCAGATTATGCCAAGTTCTTCGGACATAATAGAAGATTTGATAAAGCAATATGTATAAAAAGTAGAACGTAGAGTATTATACTCTACGTTCTGTTCGTTGTTCAGGTCTGTCATTGCACATTTTCTCAAACTCTTTACATTTAATTTTATATTCTAGTTGTTGAGTTAAATATCTGTAGTACATATATCCTTGCTCATATTGAACTATTGGATTAAACTCTGAATACTGGTTATCAAAACCATCAGAATTAGGGTATGGAGAAAATCCACCAAAAAAATTATTATAATCTATATTTTTATCCATAGTAACCTCCTTTTAAAAATTTAAGTTAAAAATAGGAAAGTAACTAATAAATATATATGTATACATTGCTGCAAATATACCATGTAAAAGCTTACCAAGTATATAAGGTTTTATAGATATATCAGATTTAGAGGTAATGCTAAAAACTTGCAGTAAAATAGAAATTCCACCAAATCCAAGTAGAAAAGATGCAATTATTATATTAGTAGAAATTGCTTTGCATGGTATGCCTGCAATTTGAGTAACACCATTTGTTAGTTCTAATATTCCTGAAAAAAATCCATAGCAAAAGTTTATATTATCAATACCTACAAGCCTAAAGAAAGGAAAGAATATACTACCTAATAAATTGATAAAGTTGCTTTTTTGCAAAATAGAAAGTATTACACTGAAAAGCATAATAAATCCCCCAATTATTAAAATAGTGTTTATAGACGATATTATAGACTTGCTAAGAACCTCACCTAGCGATGCAAATGTAACAGTTTTGTTTGAACTGGAATAAGCAGAATTTTCATGTTTTTTAGAATTAGAAGAATATTTCCAAAATCTAAAAACTATGCCGACACTGATACAAGCTAGTATATGCGTAATTAATAAAAGTAGTCCAATAAGAGAATTAGAAAATAGGCTAATTCCTACAGTTCCAATTATAAAAAGAGGGCCAGAGTTATTAGTAAATGCCAGCAGCCTTTCACCTTCTTCTTTAGTACAAATTCCTTTTTCTCTAAAATCTGTAACTATTTTTGCTCCAACAGGATAGCCACTTATAATTCCCATAAGTAACGCATATGCCCCTTGACCAGGTACATTAAAAATAGGTCTCATTATAGGTGTAAGAAGTTTTCCTATTTTAGAAACAACATTAGTATGAGATAAAAGTTCTGTTGCTATAAAAAATGGAAGCAATGAAGGCACTACATTGTTAGCCCATAAAATAAGTCCAGATTTAGCTGCTGCTAAATTGCTTCTAGAAAAAACGACTAAAAAAATAGTAAATAGGCAAAATAGAATTGGTAATATATTTTGTTTAATAGAGAAAAAGATAAATTTTGGTTTTCCAATCGCTACACTTTTCATACAACACCTCTTAATTATAAATATTAAAAAGTAAAAAAAATATAACATAATTGCAAAATTATTTATAAGAAGAATGTAATATAAATGTAATAAATAATTAGAACTCTTGAGAGAGTATATATTGATAAACTTAAAAAGAAAAAGACTATTGAAAAAATGTAAAAGTAATGATAATATAATTTAAAATAGTAAGCTGTACAATTTAATGAAATTATTAAGAGCGAAATGCATAGTTAGAAACATTTAGGAGGAAATATAAAATGAAATTGAATAAATTATCAGAAAAAATAAAGAGTAAATTAACTACCAAGCTAAATTCTGTTAAAGCAATAACACTAATATCTTTAATAATAACAATTATTATTTTAATGATTTTAGCAGGAATTACATTAAGTTTAACAATCCGGAGATAATGGAATTTTTAGTAGAGCAAAATATGCAAAAGAAAAATATTTGAATGAGCAAGCTTCAGAAGAAACAAAAATAAACGAATTATATAGCCAATTGTTAGTAGCTACAGATGATAGCTCTAAAATAACAATATCTGTAGAAGATTTAAAAACGCTTATAACTGAACAAGTAAAAGAAGTAATAAAAGAAGAAAAAGAAAATTACGTTCCAGCAGGAACAGTAATATCTTATATGGGTAATACAGCCCCAACAGGATATTTATTTTGTGATGGAAAAACATATAATATATCAGATTATCCAAATCTAGCAGAGCAAATAAAAAGTCAATTTGGAAGTTACAATTATTATGGTGGAGATGGAACTACGACATTTGCAGTACCAAATTTACAAGGTGAATTTTTAAGAGGATATTCTACTTCAAGTAGTGCAAGTGTAACAAATGGAGTAAGCACAACAAATGTTGGAAAACATCAAGATGGAACCTTACATTCAATGATAGGAGTTCACGATAATGGTGGTGCAGAGTTATGGGTTGGAGGATATGGACATGGATTAGGAAGTAGCATAGACAGAAAGCAAGATGCAAGTTATGGAACATCAACAGCCTTTATACATTCTAATAGCACTTATAGGAATACTGATTCAATTTTTGTAGGTAAACCAACTTGTTATACTTCTCGTCCAACAAACACATCAGTATTATATTGTATAAAATATTAATTTCATATTTTTGCTTTATTTTTTTATATAACTGTAGTATAATATTATGAGTGAAAAATAAAGGAGAAAGCAAATGAACTATATCATTGAAGAACTTGCAAAGCTTGAAAAATTTAAGGAATACGCTCAAAGTATAAATAAAAAAAATAGCCCGATAACAATATCGGGCTTATCTGACGTTGGGAAAATTCAAGTTGAAATAGCAACACATATTGAAACAAAAAGACCGGTATGCATTGTGACCTATAATGAGATTCAAGCCAAAAACATCATTAAAGACTTATCATATTTTACAAATGAGGTAGAATATTTCCCTAAAAGAGAAATTGTACCTTATGATTTTGTAGCAGAAAGTAAAGACTTGCCTTATGAGAGGATAGATGTATTAAATAAAATACAAGATGGAAAAGTGAAAATACTAGTAACAACAATAGAAGCTATTATGCAAAGCATGATTACTAAAAAATCGTTGTATCAAAATGTAGTAAATATAAAAGCAAATGATACATATAATCAAGAGCATTTAAAAGAAATGCTAGTACATTTGGGATACGAAAGAAATGATTTAGTAGAGGCTAGAGGTCAATTTAGTGTAAGAGGAGCCATTGTAGATGTTGCAATTTCAGAAACTAAAGGTGTAAGGATTGAATTTTGGGGAGATGATATAGACTCAATAAGAGAATTTAATATATCTTCTCAACGTTCTACAACAATGCTAGAAGATGTAAAAATAAACCCTGCGCATGAGTTCGTTTTAGATGATACTTTAGAAAATATAATAGATAGAATACGAAAAGATAATTTAGAAAATGTGTCAGCACAAGATATAGAGACTATACAAGAAGGTGGATATTTAAGCAAAGTAGATAAATATTTTAATAGCTTTTATACAACACAAAATACTTTAATAGATTATTTAGATGATGATTTTATAATACTAGTAGATGAATATTCTAAAGTAAATCAAAGAAGAGAAAATATTATAATAGAAAATAATAATTTAATAAAATCACTTATTGAAAAAGAAAAATTTGTACCAGATTCTATAAAAAATATTAGCGAAAATAGTTTAAACATATCTAAACAAATTGTATATTTAGAAAAACAAGATGTAGGACTTGCAAACACGAGTAGTACCAAGTTTGTATTTAACTATAGAGATATAAACTATTTTAAAAGTGAAATAGAAATATTATTTGAAGATATAAAAGCAAGCTTACAACAAAATAAAAAGATTATTGTACTTGCAGGAAACGAAGAAGAAGTAAATAAATTTGCAGCTTTATTAACTGAAAAAGAAATACCAAATGTAGCTTTAACACCAAGTATGAGCATGTCACAAAAAGG
The DNA here is from genome assembly GCA_934153805.1 of uncultured Clostridia bacterium. Lineage (GTDB taxonomy): Bacteria > Bacillota > Clostridia > TANB77 > CAG-508 > UMGS1663. The sequence goes on from CAKPFO010000004.1 coordinate 51,381, forward strand.
AAAACTGATAGAAAAAGATATATTACCACAAGGTCAAGTGGTAGTTGCATTAGGAAGATTGTCAGAAGGCTTTGAATGCTATGATGCAAACCTTATTGTAATTTCTGGAGAAGATTTATTTAGTCAAAATGTAAAGAAAAGAAGAAGACCAAGTAAAAGCTTTAAACAAGGAGAAAAAGTAGTATTTGCAGACTTAAAAGTAGGAGACTATGTAGTACATAAAAGTCATGGTATAGGACAGTTTGTGGGTGTAAATACTATTAAGGCAGATGGAGTTACTAAAGACTATATAAAAATAAGATACAAAGATGGAGATATGCTATATATTCCTACAAATGATTTAGATAGCGTTAGAAAATTTGTTGGAGATGGTGATGCAATTCCTAAAATCAATAAGTTAGGAAGCAAAGAGTGGGAAAATACAAAGGCAAAAGTAAAGAAAAATTTGCGAGAGGTTGCAAAAGAGTTAATTGAACTTTATGCAAAAAGACAAAAAGTTAAAGGTTTTGCTTTTTCACCAGATACACCTTGGCAAAAACAGTTTGAGGATAGTTTTCCATATTCAGAAACAGATGACCAACTTCGTTGCATAGAAGAAACTAAAAAAGATATGGAACAAGCAAAACCAATGGATAGACTTCTTTGTGGAGATGTTGGTTATGGTAAAACAGAAGTTGCAATAAGAGCAGCTTTTAAGGCAGTTATGGACCACAAACAAGTTGCATATTTAGTACCAACAACAGTACTTGCAAGTCAGCAATACGAAGGCTTTAAAGCTAGAATGGAAGAGTTTGCAGTAAAAGTTGAACTATTAAATAGATTTAGAACTAAAAAGCAACAAGACGAAGTAATAAGAAAATTAAAATTAGGTGAAATAGATGTTGTAATAGGAACACATCGTTTGCTAAGTAAAGATGTAGAATTTAAAGACTTAGGTTTATTAATTATAGATGAAGAGCATCGTTTTGGGGTAAAAGATAAAGAAAAAATAAAACAATATAAAGCAGCTATAGATGTATTAACAATGACCGCAACACCAATCCCTAGAACGCTTCATATGTCTATAGTTGGTGTAAGAGATATGTCAGTTATATATGAACCACCTCAAAATAGAAAACCAGTTCAAACTTATGTACTTGAATATGACCAAGAGGTTATAAAAGAAGCAATAACAAAAGAATTAGAAAGAGGGGGACAGGTATTTTATCTATTTAATAATGTAGAACAAATTGAAGCTAAAGCAATGCAAATTCAAAATTTAGTTCCAGAGGCTAAAACATCATTTGCACATGGAAGAATGACTGGTAAAGAAATTGAAGAAATAATGATGGAATTTATCAGTGGAAACACAAATGTATTAGTATGTACAACAATTTTGGAATCTGGAATAGATATTCCAAATGCCAATACTATAATTGTAGAAAACGCAGATAGATTAGGATTAGCTCAGTTATATCAAATAAGAGGTAGAGTTGGTAGGTCAGATAAACAAGCCTATGCATATATTACATACAAAAGAGACAGACTATTAACAGAAGTTGCAGATAAAAGATTAAAAGCAATTAAAGAATTTACAGAATTTGGCTCAGGCTTTAAAATAGCAATGCGTGACTTAGAGATAAGAGGTGCTGGAAGCATGTTAGGAGAAATTCAATCAGGACATATGGAGCAAGTAGGGTACGATACGTATTGTCAATTATTAGACGAAGTAGTAAAAGAGATGCAAGGAGAGCAAGTAGAAGAGCAACAAGACGTACAAATAGATTTGTCAGTTTCAAGTTACATACCAGACTCATATATAGACAATAGCAGTCAAAAGATAGAAATTTACCAAAATATTGCACTTTGCAGAACAGAAAAAGACATTCAAAATGTAATAGATGAAATAATTGATAGATTTGGAGTTATGCCAAAAGAAGTAGAAAACTTAATTGAAATTGCAAGAATAAAACAATTAGCAAAAGAGGTTGGAGTAATAAAAATTTCAGCCAAAAAAGACGGAATTGTATTTATGTATGATAATAGTAAAGTTGACAACAACAAGATAATGAAGGTTTTAGATAAATATGCTTCAAAAGTGAGATTTTCTCCAGGAGTTCAAAACTACATAACTCTAAAAATAAATAAAGTTTCAGATAAGCAAATTTTGGAGGATGTTAAAGAATATTTGATGTCAAATTCTGTCGACGAAAACATTGAAAAATAAAGCAATACTACTTGATAAATACAAACAAATGTATTATAATAAAACGAAATAAGGTTATACGTAAAAGTGTGGTTGTCATCTCTAGTCATAAATGATTGGGGGTGATGTGTATGGAAATGTTACTAATAATATTAATAAACATTTTGATTTTTTACATAATAGCGATAGTTCCAATAGTAATCACCTTAATTATAGTTGTAAAACTATTTTTAAGAAATTTGTAATTTTTAATAAATTATAAAACCACACCTTTTTAATTGCACCCTTGGTGTGGTTTTATACCATACTGAGATGGCAGCCACATTTTCTATGTGGTACCTTATTTCTTAATTAATTATATTATAACACAATATAAAAAAATGTAAAGCGATATATTAAATTTTAAGGAGTTATAAAATAATGCAAGTTATAACAAGTAAAGATAACGAAATTGTAAAGAATATAAAAAAGTTAAAAGAAAAAAAGTATAGAGACCAGACAGGTCAATATATAATAGAAGGTATAAAGCTAGTAAAAGAGGCTATAGAAGAAAAAGCTAATATACAAAAAATAGTACTTTGCGAAGATTGCGAAAATGATGGAACTATAGAAAAGGCTTTAATGTATGAAATAGCAAAATATGATTGTATATATGTTTCTAAAAAAGTATTTGATAGCATAACAGATGTAAATACACCACAAGGAATACTAGCTATAATAAAAAGAAAAGCGTTAGATGAACAAGAAATATCATATAAGGAAGACCTTATAGTTGTTTTAGATGGAATACAAGATCCAGGAAATTTAGGAACAATATTAAGGACTGTAGATAGTGTTGGGCTAAGTCAAATAGTATTGTCAGAAAAAACAGCAGACCCTTATAATCCAAAGGTAGTTCGTTCGACAATGGGAGCAATATTTAGATTAAATATTATCCAAAGTAATAATATAATAGAAGATTTAAAAAAGATAAAGAAAAATAGATTTAAGTTATTAGCAACATCACTAGAAAATAGTGAAAGTATATACAATATAGATTTAAATAGAAAAGCAATAATAATAGGCAATGAGGCAAAAGGAGTGTCTAAAGAGGTATTTGACATTGTTGATGAAAAAACAAAAATACCAATGCTAGGAAAGACAGAAAGTTTAAATGCAGCTGTAGCAACAGGTGTTATATTGTATGAATATGTAAGAAGAAAAGTGTAGGGTAAAATACTAGATAATATTGAGGAATAAGATAATTTAGTACATTTTTTATCAGAAAAATGTATATAAACTTGAAAATTATGTAAAATGATAGTATAATCATAGTATGATGACATTATCGTTTTTTATAGAAGCCTGTATTTTAATTAAAAAGGAGGAACAAGTGTGAATAAAGAAGAATGTATAGCTGTTGAAGAATACGCAAAGGCCGTTAGAGCCAATTATGATGTGAAAGTCCCATTTTTCGAAAGTATTGATTATTTGCTTGAAAAATTAGGAGGTAATTTAGAAATCACTGAATTAGATTGTTTTGGTAGCAGTAAACTTTATCTTAGAACCGCAATATGGGAAGAACTATTTACAGTAAAAGTAAAGCCATCAGTAAGCCGGGAGAAAAGAAATTATGAGATAGCAAAACAAATAGGTCATTTGTTTTTACATACGACATATGTAGATGCTATGACAGAAGAAAAGCCACTGTTAATTACCGATGATTTGTCAGACACAGTGAATGAGGCACAGGCTAATATATTTGCAGATACTTTAGTAATGCCACAGGATGAGTTTACAAAAGAGGTAAAACAAAATGTGCATGATGGTAGAGTAGATATGAAGAAGGTAGCTAAAAAATTTGGAGTAACTTATGACAGAGCACTTGTTAGAGCATCTAGATTAAATTTGATAGAATGGTAATTCATGACAGGTCTTTATAGGAGGCAATCACATGATAAAAATAGCAGATAAAGATAAAGACTATGTGTATGTGTATTCAGAAAATACTAAAGAATTAGATAGCATAATTAACAATCTAAAAGTTGCGGCAAAAGTTACCTATTTGGGCTATCCAGCAGCGATTGTAAAAAAAGAAAAAAATTGAGTTTTGTAGAGTCAAAAATCAGTTTTTTCTAAGAAAATTGAATAACAAAATGTAATAAAAAAACTAGTGATTTTTAATAATTCACTAGTTTTTTTATTTTAGGAAAGTTATTATAACTTTCTGTAAAATATAAATATGACAGAATTAAGATTTTGTAGCAATTTACACTGTGTACAAAATCTTAATTCTGTTTCTTTTATAATAAATATATAAAATTTAAAATCCATATTATATTAAAAAATATATAAGTAAGAAAAATTTTTGCTGAACCATAGACTAATAGAATAATTAATCTATTATAGATTAATTAGAATTCACAATTCTTTGGAGTTCTAGGGAAAGGAATAACGTCACGAATATTTTGCATTCCAGTTAAATACATCATCATTCTTTCAAAACCTAATCCAAAGCCTGAGTGCTCACTACTACCAAATCTACGTAAATCTAAGTACCACCAGTAGTCTTCTTCTTTTAATCCAAGCTCTTTAATTCTTGCTCTTAATTTATCTATATCATCTTCTCTTTGGCTACCACCAATTAACTCACCAATTCCAGGAACTAAAAGGTCTGTAGCAGCTACTGTTTTTCCATCAGGGTTTTGTTTCATATAGAATGCTTTTATTTCTTTTGGATAATCTGTAACAAATACAGGCTTTCCAAATACTACCTCGCTTAAATATCTTTCATGTTCTGTTTGGATGTCAGTACCCCAAGTAACTTTATATTCAAATTTGTCATTATTTTTCTCTAATTCTTTTATTGCATCTGTATATGTAATTCTACCAAAGTCTGAATTAATAACATGTGTTAATCTTTCGATTAATCCAGGGCTTATAAACTTATCGAAGAATTCCATTTCTTCAGGAGCATTTTCCAATACATAAGAAATGATATATTTTATCATATCTTCTGCTAAGTTCATGTCATCTTCCAAGTTTGCAAAACATATTTCTGGTTCAATCATCCAAAATTCTGCAGCATGTTTTACAGTATTTGAGTTTTCAGCTCTAAAAGTAGGACCAAAAGTATACACATTTCTAAATGCAAAAGCATAATTTTCTACGTCTAATTGACCACTTACAGTTAAGTGAGTATTTTTACCAAAAAAGTCTTTTGAATAGTCTACACTACCATCTTCTAGTTTTGGAATATTGTTAAAGTCAAAAGTTGAAACAGTGAACATTTCACCAGCACCCTCACAATCACTAGAAGTTATAAGAGGAGTATGTACATAAACAAAACCTCTTTCTTGGAAGAATTTATGTATTGCATAAGATAAAACGCTACGTACTCTAAATACTGCATTAAAAGTATTTGTCCTAGGACGTAAGTAACTAATTGTTCTTAAATATTCAAAAGTGTGTCTCTTTTTTTGAAGAGGATAATCACTATCAGCAATATCAAATATTTCTATGCTAGAAGCTTTTATTTCAAAAGGTTGTTTAGCATTTTCTGTTTTTACAACTGTTCCTGTTACTATAATAGAAGAACTAATGCTCAATTTACAAATTTCTGCAAAGTTAGAAAGTTTGTCATCAAAAACAATTTGCACATTTTTAAAAAATGAACCATCATTTAATTCAATAAAACCAAATGTTTTAGAATCTCTAACAGTTTTTACCCAACCAGAAATTTGAACTTCTTTTTCTACATAATTATCTGTGTTTCTGTATAAATCTTTAACTAAAGTATTTTTCATAAAGTATACCTCCTTATTTTGCAACATTATACACCTCTTTTTATGAGAAAACAAGTGCTACTTAGTTTTTTCATGTCTTTATCCTGTCAAAATATTGTTTTGCAATTTTACTATTTACAACTATGACAAAAAAAGAACCCTATTGAGAGGGTTCTTTTTGATGAAAACTATATTATATTAATTGAACTACCGTAAATATAATACAAAACAAGCCGGCTGAATACAACAATGCTGAGTATCTCCAGTTTTTGCTACTGTGAATCTCTATACCAAAATTAATGGCAAAGGCTATTGTTGCTATAACAGCCAATATTAACCGAATGGCTAATATGTAGGTGGTGCTTCCTGCAAATAGTAAGATAATGTACATTAAAAGCAGAACAGTTCCTACATTACTGCAAATATTACAAATGCTCCGTTTCTTTTCATCCATACTTAAGTCCTCCTTAATTTTATTGTTGCTTGTTACATATGTTAAACCAAAAAGTCAGAGGAAATTCCTCTCACTAATCAGTGAAAAGTAATACAAAATAGCTCTTATATACTTTATATTATACATCATTTAACATAAAATTACAAGTTTTGAGGGCTGAAAACAGGGTAAAGACAAAGATGGCAGAAATTAGATTTTATAAACTGTGAATTGCAACTTCAGCTTAAAAAATTTCTTAAGAAAATTTTAAAACACTATTATTTTTCTTATTTATATGTTAAACTATTATTTAGTAAAAAAAATAGGGGAAAGAACATGCAAAAAAAAGGAAAGTTATTTAGAAATTTTATATTATTTATATTGCTTATAATAGTAACATTTTCAGTATTATTAAATGGGGAAGACATTACACAAATATTAAACATATTAGGCTCGGTGAAATTACAATATGTGTTAATAGGCGTTCTGTGTATGGCAATATATATATCATTTGAGGCAATAAATATAGGAAGAACATTAAAAAAACTTAATGAAAAATCAAGTTTTATAAAAAATTTAAAATATGCATTAATAGGATTTTTCTTTAGCGCTATAACACCAGCAGCAAGTGGTGGTCAACCAATGCAAGTATATTATATGTATAAAGATAATATTCAACCTTCAAATGCAACACTAGCACTATTACTTAATTTAACTAGTATGCAAATTGTAACTATAGGTTTTGCACTAATTAGCTTATGCTTCAATTATCAATATTTGAACAGGGTATTATTAATATGTTTTGTAATAGGAATTTTATTAAATTTAACAGCATTAGTATTGTTATTAGTTGCAATTATTTCAAAAAGGTTATCAAGATGGCTAATCAATTTTGCTGTGAAAGTATTAAAATTTTTTGGAATTAGAAATATAGAAGGAAAAAAAGAAAAATTAGAGACACAATTAGAACAATATCAAGAAAGTGCGATATATATAAAGAAGAATAGAGGAATAATGTTAAAAACTCTACTTACAACATGTGTACAATTTTTAGCTTATTATAGTATTACATATTGGACTTACAAGGCATTAGGAATGAGTGGTGCAAATATTTTACAAATTACATCAATGCAATCAGTATTATATGCAACAGTTTCTGGTATACCTTCACCAGGAGCTGTAGGAGTAACAGAAGGAGCCTTTACAGAAATATTTAGAAATATTTATCCGGGGGCAATGATGAGTAGTGCAATACTGTTAAATAGAGGAATAAATTTCTATTTATTTGTAATATTTAGTGGAATTATAACAATAGTAAATCATATAAAAAGTGATTATACCTGTGAAGAAAAAAACGATATGCAAGAAAAGACTATAGATGAAAAGATGGAAGAGCCTACAGATAAGTAGCCTCTTTTTTCTATATAAGTATTTTGTGCTAAAGCTTTTGGGACAAAATATGCTTTATTATTTTGTAATATTATGAGCCTAACTTTATGAAACTCCACTGTTAGTGTAAAATTATAGTAGACAAAAATGTTACAAGTTGAATTTACATAAATTGACTTTAAGCCTAAAATTTGCTATAATAATGTTAGATATCGGTATATTATTTTTTTACTATAGTTAGTAATAAAAAGAAAGAGAGGAATAAAAAGTATGAACAACTATAAGGTAAAATTCAAGAAAAAAGAACGGTCAGAGGCAAAGAAGGATTTAATCTTCTATGTAGTTTGCATGTGTATTACAGTAATAGCAGGGATAATCCTTACTCATAACTTGTTAAACCCATATAAGTACAACCAAATACAGGATGTACAGCAATATGTGTACAATAACATAAGCCAAGGCAAAAATGAAGATGATGTTGTAATAGATGGTGACACGGTATGTAGAATGGAAAAAGAAAATAACTTAGTAACCTATTATTACAATGGAAGGATTAGAACTCTTGTATATGAAATTGATAGTAATGGAAATATACAGTACAAGGGATTAGGAACTAATCTAAAAATAACAGCTGATTTACTTGTAAGTATATTTGTATGGGGAATTGCAATTATATTTGCATTTGATTTGCCAGAACAGATTAGAAAGTATACAGACGAATTATACCTCGAAAAGAAGCTCCACAAATAGGGAGCTTCTTTTTAGATGTGAAAATAAATAAAAAAGTCTAGACATATAAGCAAATACAGAGTATAATATTTAAAGAAAAAATGGGAAAGAAGGAAACTATATGAACAATATATACAGAAATTATATGTGCGGAGATTTAACAATAAAAAATGTTGGAGAAACTGTAAAACTTGCAGGTTGGGTACAAAGAATTAGAAATTTAGGAGCAATGAAATTTGTAGATTTAAGAGATGAAAAAGGAATTACACAAATTGTTATAAATGAAGGTGTTCAAACTCCAGAATTAGTAACAGAATGTGTTATTTGTGTGGAAGGAAAAGTTTTAGAACGTTCAAATAAGAATCTAAAAATCCCTACAGGAGAAATAGAAATAGAAGCTACAAAAATAGAAATGTTGGGTAAATGTAAAAATGTTCTTCCTTTTGAAGTTAACTCTGAAAAAGCAGATATCTCTCAAGTAAAAGAGGATTTGAGATTACAATATAGATTTTTAGATTTAAGAAATGATAAGATACATCAAAATATATTACTTCGTTCTAAAATCTTAAAATTTTTAAGAGATAAAATGGATGAAATGGGATTTTGCGAAATTCAAACTCCAATTTTGGCAAATTCATCACCAGAAGGTGCAAGAGACTTTTTAGTGCCAAGTAGATTACATCCAGGGGAATTTTATGCGCTTCCTCAAGCACCACAACAATTTAAACAACTTTTGATGGTATCTGGATTTAATAAATATTTCCAATTAGCACCATGCTTTAGAGACGAAGACCCTCGTGCAGATAGAGCTCCAGGAGAATTCTATCAATTAGACTTTGAGATGAGCTTTGCAACTCAAGAAGATGTACTAAAAGTACTAGAAGAGATATTTACATCTACATTTAAACATTTTACTAATTGGAAAGTAGATGAAGGACCTTTCGTAAGAATTCCATATAGAGAAGCTATGGAGAAATATGGTATTGATAAACCAGATTTAAGAAATCCATTAATTATACAAGATGCAACTAAAATATTTAAAGATACAGAGTTTAATGCCTTTAAAGATAAAACAATAAAAGCAATAGTTGTTCCAAATGGAGCAGAACAAGGAAGAAAATTCTTTGATAATATGACTGAATATGCAGTAGAAGAAGCAGGAGCAAAAGGTCTTGCTTGGGTAAAATTAACAGAAGAAGGACCTACTGGTGGTATTGCAAAATTTGTTACAGAGCAAATTAAAAAGGATTTAGAAAATGAGCTAGGAACAAAAGTAGGCGATAGTATATTCTTTATAGCAGATGAATTTGCAAAAGCACAAAAAATAGCAGGTTTAGTACGTATAGAACTTGGAAAACGTTTAGATTTATTAGAAAAAGATACATATAGATTCTGCTTTATAGTAGATTTTCCAATGTATGAATATAATGAAGATGAAGAAAAGATAGACTTTAACCATAATCCATTTTCTATGCCACAAGGTGGAATGGAAGCTTTAAATACAATGGACCCATTAGATATACTAGCATATCAATATGATGTAGTATGCAATGGTTACGAAATGGCTTCTGGAGCAGTAAGAAACCATGATCCAGAGCTTATGGTAAAGGCTTTTGAAATTGCTGGATATAGTGAAAAAGAGGTTGAAACTAGATTTGGAGCATTATACAATGCATTCCAATATGGAACTCCACCACATGCAGGAGCTGCACCTGGTGTAGATAGAATGATAATGTTAATTACAAATGAAGATAATTTAAGAGAAATTATTGCGTTCCCTAAAAACAAAAAAGCAAGAGATGTTTTAATGGGAGCACCAAGTAGAGTAACAGATGCACAATTAAAAGATGTACATATAAAATTAATTGAAGAGTAAAATTTTTAATATTAGCATTGAACATATTTTTTAATATATTTTTTCGTCTCCTCGTTTGAGCTAAATTATCTAGAAATTCTAATATAAATTTTACGGGACCCTTTCAATAAATGAACATTCCCCGTAAAATTTATATAAGAATTGCTACGATAATTTCCTCTCAATACGTCGACTGCAAAATATATTAAAAAATATGTTCAATGCTAAAAAAGTAAAAATAGAAAGGAAAATGTAAATGGAAAGTAAAGGCAAAGTTTTACTTGGAATGAGTGGAGGAGTAGATAGCAGTGTGTCAGCCGTTTTACTAAAAGAAGCAGGCTATGACGTAATAGGGGCCACTATGAAACTTTGGGAAGATAAAGAAAATCCAGAAATAGAAGGTGGATGTTGCAACTTTTCTGCTACATATGATGCAAAGAGAGTTTGCGACCAAATAGACATTCCACACTATACATTGAACTGTGAAGAAGAATTTACAGATAAGGTTATAAATAACTTTATACAATGTTATGAATGTGCAAAAACACCAAATCCTTGTATAGAATGCAATAGATATTTAAAATTTGGAACATTCTATAGAAAAGCAAAAGAATTAGGCTGTGATTATATATCAACAGGTCATTATGCAAAAATAGAGTATTCAGAAAAATATAAACAATATGTAATGAAAAAATCAGATGCAACTAAAAAAGATCAAACATATTTCTTATACAATATACCAAAAGAATTATTACCTAAAATGTTATTTCCACTAGAAAATTTTACTGATAAAAGTGATGTAAGAAAAGTAGCAGAAGAACATAATTTAAGAGTTGCACATAAAAAAGATAGTCAAGAGGTGTGCTTTATACCAGATAATAATTATGGTAATTTTTTAGAAAAAAATTTAAAGAAAAAACCAAAAGACGGAAATATAGTCTTAAAAGACGGAACTATTTTAGGAAAACATAGAGGACTAATTTATTATACTGTAGGACAAAGAAAAGGATTAGGAATAGCATACAAAGAGCCACTATACGTAATTAAACTAGATAAAGAAAAAAATGAGGTTGTAGTTGGAAAAGAAGAAGACTTATATTCGAAAGAACTATATGCCAATGATTTAAACTTTATATTAGATATAGACTTAACAAAACCTCTAGAAGTTATGGCTAAAATAAGATATAGAGCAAAAGAAGCAAAAGCTCTAATGCAAATGCAACCAAATGGGGAAGTAAAAGTTACTTTTGAAGAAGCACAAAGAGCTATAACTCCAGGGCAATCAGTAGTGTTCTATATTGATGATGTAGTACTAGGTGGAGGGAAAATTTTATAAAACAAATTTTCGTAAAACTGTTGACTTATTCATTTTTTAATGTTAAAATACAAACATAAATTCAAAGAAGAGGTGATTGTATGGAAGAAAAAAATCCAGTGACAAATTACCAATTTGAAGAAATAAATGAACTTTTAAAAGAAATAAAAAATGAGCAACTAAATTTGTCAGAAAACTTACAAAAGAATTTTACTGTAATAATGAGTAAACTAATGAAAATGCAAGAGTATAACAAAATAGAGGATATGACAAATCAAGTCTTTGAAATGAGAGTATCGAATATAGAGGACATGCTTTCAAAAATAAATATGAAACTGTAAATGACAAACACACCTAAAAATTGCAATTTTTAGGTGTGTTTTATAATAGAAAGAAAGCAAATTTTAAATTTTATACTGTGTGTAAAATCTTAACTTATTTATTGTGTATTTAAAATTGAATCAAAAGTTTTAAAACTATATCCCTCTTCTTTTAAATATTTAATAGAGGCATCCAAAGCCGTATATGACTTGCTAACATCACAAGTATCATGCATTAAGACAATTAAACTAGTTTTGTTCTTACAAGTTTTCTTTAAATTATCTAGTAATTGAGAAGAAGAATACTTTTTAATAGAATCATTATTAAGAGCATTCCAATCTACATAGCAATAGCCGATGTCGTTTAAATATGTTTTACAGTTAGACTTTATATTAGAAGAATGACCACCTTTAGAACCGTTTGGAAATCTAAAAACATGTGAATGATAGTTAGAAACCTCAATAGCATCAGAAATTGCTTTATCAGTATCTAAAATCTCATTAATAAAGCTATCTTTACTTTTATATAGTTTAGAGTTTTTATGAGAGTACCCGTGATTAGCAATAAAATTACCTTCCTCATACGCTCTTTTTACAATATTAGGAAATTCTTTAACTCTGTAGCCAATTACAAAAAAACTAGCATTAACATCATTTTCTTTTAAAATATCCAAAACTTTAGGAGTTGCAATTTTTGTAGGACCGTCATCAAAAGTAAGAAATGCAACTTTTTCTTTAGATGAATATATACTATCTATTTTACTTTGCAAGTCAGAAAAACTAGAGTCATCATCTGCAGAAACAGAAACAATATAATCACTGCTACAACTTGAATCTTTTTTTGAATTTATATAAACAAAACATACAGTAAAGAAAATGCACATAGTAAATATAAATAATAGTATATATTTTTTAGATATAAATATAAAGTTCATTAAAATTCACCTAATAAAATATATGAAAAATATTGAAAAAATATAATAAAAAAGATAAAATATAGAAAATTAAAATAACTATAAAAAGGATGATAATTAGATATGAAGAAAAATTTAAAATTTTATATAGTATTATACTTAGCAAAGTTAGCTAGGATAGCTTTAAAAGTTATAGGAAGAGACGCAACATATTTTCCAGGAAAGTTGGCAGTAACATTATGTCCAGATTTTTTAGGAAGAATAGATAAACCAAAAACAATAATAGGGGTTACAGGAACTAATGGAAAAACTACAGTATGTAACATGATAGAAGATTGTTTAAAAGAAAATGGATATGATTTTATAGATAATCACTTAGGTTCAAATGTTAACTCTGGTTTAGCATCTACATTAATAGAAGGAGCAACTTTAACAGGAAAGCAAAAAAAAGATTTAGCCGTATTTGAAATAGACGAAAGAAGTAGTGTAAAAATATATCCATATGTAACACCAACATATTTAGTTTGCACAAATTTATTTAGAGATTCACTAAAAAGAAATGCACATACAGAATTTATATCAAATATTTTAACAAATAATATACCAAAGCAAACTACTTTAATATTAAATGGAGACGACTTAATAGTAAGCAATTTAGCACCACAAAATAAAAGAGTTTATTTTGGAATAGATAGATTAGATACAGACACAGATACATGCGAAAACATAGTAAGAGATATAACTGTATGTCCAAAATGTGATAGCAAATTAGAATATGACTTTGTAAGATATAATCATATAGGAAGAGCACATTGCTCAAAATGTGATTTTAAATCACCAAATATAGATTACGAGGTAACTAATATAGACTTTAACAAAATGCAAATGACTGTAAAATCAAAAGAAGAAGAAAAATACGATTTAATAAATAATAATATAATAAATATTTATAATATGCTTGCAACAATAGCAACTTTGAAAGAACTAGGGTTAAATAGAGAACAAATAAACTCAGTCTTAAAAAAGCAAAAAATAGTAGATACAAGGTATAGCAAAGAAAAAGTAAAAAATATAGAAATAATAACACAACTTTCTAAGGGAATGAATCCTATAGCATGTTCGAGAGCCTTTGATTATGTTAGAAAAGAAAAAGGAAACAAAGCTGTTATTGTAATATTAGATGACTTACACGAAGCGGCAAATTCGTCTGAAAATATTGCATGGCATTATGATACAGACTATGAATTTTTAAATGATGAATCTATAAAACAGATATTAACAGCGGGAGCTAGATATTTAGATACTTTTGTAAGACTTGAAATTGCAGGAGTACCAAAAGAAAAAATCGTATACCAAAGAGATGAAATATCACTAGTAGATAAATTGAATTTAGAGGGAATAGATAAAGTATTTATATTACATGACCTATATTCAATAGATTTAAAAAATCAAATTAAGAGAAAAATTGAGGAGAAAGTAAATGGAGAACACTAAAATAGTAGAAATATTATTTCCAGAGTTTTGTAACTTATATGGAGATATAAGCAACATGAAATATTTAAAGGAATGTATACCAAATGCAAATTTTATACAAACAAGCTTCAATGAAGAGCCAACATTTGTAAAAAATGATGTAAATATGATTTATATGGGACCAATGACAGAGAATATGCAAGAAAAAGTAATAAAAAAATTAAGTCAGTATAAAGAAAGAATACAAGAATTAATAGATAAAAATGTAGTATTTTTAATAACTGGTAATGCCATAGAAATTTTTGGAAAATATATAGAAAATGAAGACGGAAGCAGAATAGAAGCTTTAGGAATGTTTGATATTTATGCTAAAAGAAATATGATGAAAAGGCATAATAGTATGTTTATAGGAAAATATGAAGACACAGAAATAGTAGGGTTTAAGAGTCAATTTACACTTTGCTATGGAAATAATGAAGACTGTTATTTTGCAGAGGTAGAAAAAGGAATAGGCCTAAATGAACAAAGCAAATTAGAAGGAATACAAAAAAATAACTTTATAGCAACCTATGTAATAGGACCTATATTAATATTAAATCCAGAATTTACAAAAAAAATACTAGAAAAAATGGAAATACAAAATCCAAGTATTGCCTTTGAAGAGGATGTAATGGCAGCATATAAACAAAGGTTAAAGGAACTTAAAAAACTATAATAGGTAAAAGATAATGTTGATATATCAAGCTTTATTTTACTTTTATTATCTATTAAGAGACTACAATATTACAAAAATATTACAAAACTATTGCAAAATGATTACAAGAATGTTATAATATTAATATATTCTAAAGAGAAGGTGAATAAAATGGAACTAATGATGATAATATATATATTAATATTTGTAATATTTGCTTTAGTTAGTTATGCAATAATGCAATTAAAAATAGCAGGATTAAATGTAAAAGATTTTTGGTCTTTTATAGAGGCCAACCAAATGTTAGATAAATTATATGCATTTTCAAAAAAATATGAAAAGATGAGTCCACAAGAACAAATTATATTTTTAATGGAAGCGGAAAAAGTATTTGATGCATTTGATAAAATTCCTAAAGTTATATGGGAAGAAGAATATGAAAAATATGCAGATGTACTAGATACATATAAAAATATAAAAGTGCTAAGATGGGCATCTAATTAAATTAGTAAAACATAAAAAACTCATAATATAAAAAATAAAAATTCAACTTTGTAGTTGGATTTTTATTTTTTATTAAATATTAGAAAACTATTAGTTGAAATCAAAAAACAACTGGAATTTTGTGAAAAAACGACCAAAAACAGCCGGAATTTTGTGATAAAATGATTAAAAATAGTTGGAATTTTGTGAATAAGCAAAATTTAAAATGTTTTTTTGTGTTGACTTTGGTATAATATTGGTATAAAATGGTAAAAAATACAAAAATGAAAACAACAAAAACAAAAGAAAAAAGAAAGGAAAGACAAGATATGAACCGTAGAAGCCTTGATACTGTAAGAGAGAGAGAGAGAGAGAGAGAGAGCTATAGTTTAAACCACAAGAGAAAAAATAATATATTAAATATTGTAGAGTTGATAGATAAGATAGGTGGAGATAGAAAGATACATCTGCTTTTTTGTGTTATGCAAAATTAGGTGTTTTTTCTATCTCTTTTTGGTGTGTAAATTTACTTGAGCCGCATAAAATTTTATGAATAAAATTTTATGTTAGGGGAGTGAAATTGGGTAGAAACTGAGTTGAAAAAAGTGGTGAAACCAGTGGGATAGGTTAAAAATATTTTTATTGGTAAAGTGAGTTGTAGAAAAACTTGAGACAGTAAAAAATATGAAATAAGAAAATATAAAAAGTAAATAAATGATAAATGTAAAAAAATAAATAAAATTGGAGGAAGATTGATTATGAGAAATTTACAAAAGAACAGGCAAAAAGGTATTACATTAATTGCGTTGGTAATTACTATTTTGGTTTTAATTATCTTGGCAGGTGTTACTATTAATTTAACCATAGGAGAAAATGGAATATTTAGTAAGGCAAAGTATGCGAAAGAGAAGTATACAAACGAAGAGTATTTAGAGCAGGAACAATTAAATGAATTATATGCATATTTGGCAAAAGATAATAGCTTGCCAGAAAATACAAAAGATACTGATGCAGGAACACAAGTAAAATTGCCATCAAATTGGTACACCACTACAGCTGCATATGTATCAACAGAAGATGGAAAAACTGTGACAAAAGAAATAAAAACAGCAAGTGTAACAGCAGTAGCAACAGGTGGTGGAGAAACAGTACCTGTACCAAATGGATTTTACTATGTAGGTGGAACAAAAGATAGTGGAGTAGTAATATCAAAGGATAAAAGAGACCAAAATAAATATGCAGGAGTAGCAGATGTACCAGCAGGAGCAGTATACAACAGTGACGGAACAGTAAAAACATATACAGATGAAGAATATGAAAAATTAACAGATGATGAAAAGAAAGCAGTTATATTAGGAGACCAATTTG